>JBNKMO010000024.1:0-54415 GCA_050293165.1 Anaerolineales bacterium
CCAATGGAGAGAGTTTTGCCAATAGTGCTCGTGAAGCGTGATGCGTGATGACTTCACGTTTTACGTTTCAAGCTTATACCGCAGCTTTTCGCGGCGCCTTTGCTTCACGATAAACCGTGATCGCCGCATCGGGGCAGACCACTGCACAAATCACACAGCCCGTGCAACCATCAGAGATCAGATGAGCCGGATGGTAGCCCTTTGGCGTGAGATGTTCCATGTCCAAGGCAATCACATTCTGTGGACAAGCATCCACACAGAGTCCACATCCCTTACAGTGCATCGGATTTACTTCGATCGTACCTTTTAAAGCCATAGGTTTAAACTCCTTTATGTAATTCATTTCTCCCCTCACCCTTCCGTCTCCCTTGAGAAAGAAGGATAGGCTGAGGATGAAATCACAAACGAACAAAGAAAAAAATAGGGTAGGCCTACGCCTACCCTATGGTTAGATACGGTTATTCCAGCCGGAGGGCAATAATCTCGGCTATGTCTAGGACTTCTATTTCGCTGCCTTCCACTTTCCTGGCATCTTCCATCATCGTCAGACAGAAGGGGCAGCCAACTGCGAGTGTGCCTGCGCCACAGGCTTTTGCTTCCGCAAAACGGGTCTCGCTAACAGCAGCCTCGCCATGCTCTTCTTCTTTCCACATCTGGGCACCACCCGCGCCGCAGCAGAAGGATTTTGCACTATTATGTTCCATCTCTACCATATTGAGAGAAACACTCTTGAGTGCATCTCGAGGCGCGTCATATACTTCGTTGTGACGACCCAAATAGCAGGGATCGTGGAAAGTCACATCGTCGCCTTCAACGTCTTTCAGGTTCAGCTTACCCGCACCGATCAATTCGTTGATCAATTGCGTGTGGTGGATCACTTCGTAGTTACCGCCAAAAGCCGGATACTCATTCTTGATGGTATGCAAGCAGTGGGGGCAGGTCGCCACGATCCGTTTCGGGGCTACTTCGTTGAGCACTTCCACGTTGGCGGTCGCCAGCTCGAAGTAAAGATACTCGTTCCCTGCACGGCGCGCGGAATCTCCGGTACACTGTTCATTCTCACCCAAGACAGCATAATTCACACCAGCCGCATCCAGGATTTTGGCAAAGGCTTGCGCGGTTTTCTGTGCACGCGCATCTGTTGAAGGGGCACAGCCTACCCACCAGAGGATATCCGGTTCGGGATTCTCTTCGATGGTCGGGACTTTGGTTTCAATATCAGCCGTCCACTTCATACGTTCGGTTGGCGGGACACCCCAGGGGTTCAGATTCCGTTCCATACCGCGGAAAGCAGGTTCAAATTCTTTCGGGAAAGCGTTGTCCATAAGTACGAGACCACGCCGCATGTCGAGGATGTCGCGCATCGGTTCGTTGCCCATCGGGCAAATATCCACACAGGCACCACACGAAGTACACGCCCACACCGCTTCGGTCGGGAGCAGGAAATCCAATAAAGGCGGGCTATCTTCACCGGCTGCAAATTCCTTGCCGTGATGTTTCAGATAATAGCGTTTATTGATCTCCAGCGTTGCAGGCGAAAGTATTTTGCCCGTGTTATAGGCCGGGCAAACTTCCTGGCAGCGGTAGCACATAATACAGGCGTAGGCATCGTTGATCTGTTCCCAGCCCAAATCAGCCAACGTGGATGCACCAAACTGCTCGATGCTCTCATCATCAAAGTCGATTTTTCCTAATTCACCCATCGAGCGGCGTTCGGGTTTTAACAGGAAGTTGACTGGGCCAAAGAAAAGATGGATATGTTTGGAATAGGGGAAATAGGGCATGAAGGAGAGGATCAAGCCGAGGGCAATCCAGAAGGAGACGTGCACCATCACGTTGAGAGTCCCGTGACTCATTCCTGACCATAGGCCTGCTACCGCGCTGGCGAAAGGCTGCCAAGAATCAGCTCCTTCTGCCGCAAGTAAAAACGACTCGCCGAGGAAGCGGAAACCGATATGGAAGAAAATGAACGTTCCCACAATTGCCGAGTCACGCGGAATGACCTTGCGGGCATCTTCGTCGAGCATCACGTTTTCGCGCGTGCCCAAAATGGCGGGCTTAAAGACAAAACGCCGCACCATCAGGAAGATCATGCCGACCAACACGCCAATCGAGAGAATATCTGCGCCCAAGCGGTAGATATTGCCAATGACACCCTGCCCCATAAAATGAAAACCAGGGATATATGCCTGCAGCACATCCCCGAGATTAACGAGCAAATAATAGGTAAAACCCCAACCTACAAAAGCGTGGAAAAGGCTCGGTGTAAAACGCAAACGGAAAACTGGCTGGAAAGTCAACACCTTGTAGAGCGTCTTTCCGATCCGTTTTTTGGCTAAATTCCAATCCGGTTTTCCCTGACCGCGCCCGATAATGGCAAGCATCTGTCGGACGCCTTTCCATGTATAAAACAGGGATACGGCAACCGCTACGATGAATAAGATCTTTTCAACAGTTGTCAGCATTTCTCCTCCAAAGACGATTTTATCCCGCTTTTGTGAAGTCGGACAACGCGGGACTCTAAAAGTCTAACACGCCGCCCCCTTTTTACTGAATGATGAATGTCCGTTTTTTCGTATGAGAGAATTAACGAGCGTAAATTGCCATCAACGCCGCAAATCTGTGTGTTCGATGCGCATTAGGTATTCATCGCCCCCGCCATCAGGGTGTGAAATGGTCTTCACGTAGCGAAACCCCACCTTTTCATAAACACGGATGGCTGCTTTGTTCGCGGGGTCGGGGCCAAGTATGCAGGCATCGATTCCTACTTTGGCAAAGACGATCTCCTGTAAAAAGCGTCGTAAAGCCGCCGTCCCCAAGCCTCGATTCGTATACCGCACTTCGCCCAGAAAAAGATCAACCCCGGCAGTGTGTTCATCCACCTGCACAAGTGCGTTGTATTCAGGATAGTCAACGATCCGATAGGTCTGGATATAGCCTGCGGGCGTCTTCCCGTAACAGATCAAATAAGGTTCGGTGGGGCTTTCTCCGGTGATCCTGCGTCCATATTTTTCCCGCACATCTTTATACGCATAATTGCCTTTTCCATACCAGCGGCTTACAAATGCTGAATTAAGCCAGCCAAAGAGCAGGGGCAGATCATCGAACCGCAGCTTTTGAAAATTGACCTCATCAAAATTCATGCGCATTCCCTTATCGGCAGAAGCTTTTGACCTCGCCAAGATTTCTCACAGCATTGCTTTCCCTAAGAATATAACAAAGAAGGCGCAGACTACACAAGTCTACGCCTTTCGTTAAAGAAAACAGGAGAGTTTCGTTTTTAATTACTGGCTGGCTAAAAAGGCAGCGATCTTCTCATCAAATTTGGTGGCGGCATCCATAAGAGAGACAGGCGGCTCTTGTCCATCAAGGTACATTGTAATGACAAACGTACCGATAGAATCGTGGCGGAAGACGACCACATCAAGGCGCATCCCCATTCCTTCAATGTCGGTGAGAACTGTCATCCCGGCAGATGAGTTCCCAATCGTATCTGTAAATTCAGGCAATTCTACCGGCTCTGATGCACCTACATCGCCCATACCGCCCAAGAAGGATTCAATCAATACATCTGGTTGGTTGAGAACCAGGTCAAAACCGGCTTTGTCCAAGGGTGATTGCACCAATGTGGTGAAACCCATAATCATCTCAAAGTTGGTAGGTTCCAGCAAAGCAAAGAAGCTTTCAACTGTGAACTCTTCAGAGTTGAGATCTGCTGCAGACATGCCCATTTCTTCAAGAGAAACTTCGTTGAATGCTACATCAGGGAAGTCTGCCGCAACCAGGACTACTTCGGAAATATCCATATCCGGGATAGCGGTGGGTTCTTCTACAGGAATGGGTGAGGCAACCTCTTCAGCGGGCGCATCTCCAGCATCTGCAACAGCGGGCTCATCTGGAGCAGTTTGAGAGAGACCACAAGCCATAATAAGAATACTTGCGATCAACAATAACAACAAAACTTTCAGATTTTTCTTCATTAACAATCTCCTTTTGTGATTTTAAACAAAAAATTCTTCTCCCGTAAAACTTTTCCACGAAAAAGGAAGTATATCGTTTGTTTTAGAAATTAAGCTACATTACTTATTCACTAATATCGTCGACGTAATCTTTTGTTCCTACACAGACGGCAGTTAGATTTTGGGAGAGGTTATCCCAGTTAAGTTCTTGGTTTGCATCCAGCGTGGCATCAATTGCGAGCCCTAAACACCCCGCTCCGGCATTGTAATTGACCAGGGTAAACCGCCACAGGTCTTCGTAGTCAGCGGCATCACCAGCAAATACGCCTGCATTATTGTAGACCACGTATCCGGTTTGTTCGCAACTTGCGCGAAGAGTGTTTGCAAAGACGCTTACGCTAAAATCGGCTTGTGCCAAATCCACCCCAAGTTGACAAGTATCACAAGTCGCGTTGACGCTGAAGACGAGTGACTCACGCAGGTAAGCCTGTTGTTCTGCATCCAAAGACAAATAGCCACCGGCACATTCTTCTTCATCTAAAACTACCGGGCAGAACTGTTCAAAAAAGATCGGGTTCCACAAGAAGACAAAATCCGCGCCTTCGACCGTGAGTTGTCCAAGCCCAACATCTGTCCCTGCGTTGAAAACACCGGGCCAAAACTGGCTTTCGCGTGCAAAAAGACGTTTTAGCAAAACAGCCGGGATACTGGTCTCTTGCGCTGCATCCATGATGAGTTGATCGAAGCGATTTTGCCACTCGACCATGGCGGGCTGGGCCACTTCCAGGCCACAGGTTGTTGCCTGCCCATTGGCATCAATGCCGAAATCAAGACATTGGCTGGCGTCCACCAATCCATTTTTGATCAGGTTCCCTGCCAGATAGTCATAAGAAAGATCGGATTCAAGCTCGCTTACATCATCGGGCGTAGAAAGCCAGGTGGATACGCCTCCAACTGGCGGGAAGGCATCCCAGCTTTCGGAGCAGCTTGGGTTAGCTTCTCCGCGCCATTGCGCACTGATGACATCTACATACCAAAATGGCATTTCTGGATCAGCATCGCTATATGAGACGCGGATACGTGCATCAAAAAGCTCGCTGGTATCGCCGTAGCTGGAATCTGCCCAAAAGGTAATTTGCATACCTTCTTCGTCTGTTTCGGCGATAGGCAGTTCACAAACGGAACCCTGACAGGAGAAAGATTCTGTCTCCATATTGCCGTTAATGCGCAGAATTTCTTCACCGGAAACTGGCTCGTCGCCATGCAGAACAAGTGTCGGGGGGCGTTCGCAGCGATTTGTCCCATCCTCCACGAGACAATCTGGCAAGGTTATCCAGACCATCGGCGGCGGCAGCGCAATCGCAATATCCTTCTGTGCTGGCAGACTGGAGGCAAGGTGCATGTAATATCCAGGACAGTTACTGGCGTTATTGGAATAAATCTCGGGAGGGCAAACTTCCTGCTCAAACCAGGCTCTTGAAAGTCCTTCACCGCATTCAACATAAACTTCTGAAAGGGTTGGCAAGCCTTCGTGCTCAGTGTTAATCTCGCAGACCAGTTCGCTATCTGCCCATGTGAGCATCCACCACTGGTATTTTGTGTAGTCTAAAGGAATATATGTGAAACGATCGGGCCCGGTAGGTGAATTGGATGCAGCCGAAACATGCCTTGCCAGCGTGAGTATAAGAACCCAACTCAGGAAGAAAAGGATTACCCCCACAGCTTGTTTGCGTTTATTTTTGAGAGCCATAGCTCCTGATCCATTGAGAATTTATTAAACAGATTATAGCAGATGAGTGGATGAGTTACACCTGTTAATTTATTCAGGCATAGGCTATGACGATGCGTGAAACGCTCCCGATAAAACGACTGGGAACCCGGCGAAAAAAGTCGCTTGCATGGAGGCTTGCTCCCCTCTTTAGCAAGAACCGACAGTTGCGAAATTCGCTAACTATCGGTTCTAATCGTGATATTCTTTCTATCTTACATCCTCGTTATCACTTAATTTTTTAAGAGCTTCTTGCAGCACTTCCACCGCCTGCCCATATTCTACCAATGAAATGTGCTCGTTTGGGGTATGATCCAGATTTGAGTCACCGGGGCCATAGACGACTGCCGGGCAGCCCCAGACTGGCGCGACGATGTTCACATCTGCTGTGCCGGTTTTGACGAGGAAGCCCGGTTTGCCGCCAGCGGCGCGGATGCCTTTCAAAAAGGCGCGCACAAGCGGCGTATTGCGGTCGGCTTTATAAGCGGGGATAGCAAAGGAGCGTCGCTCCACATGTTCGGGCGCGGCAAGTTGCTCCAGTTGGGCATACCAAGCCTCGGGCAGGAGCGTTTCGGGCAATCTCGCGCCGATGCTCAGGTGCGCCCAGGTCTCAAATCCGTCGTCTCCCGAAGAAATCCCACGCAGCGAAACCAAAAGCTGATCGAAGGCTTTCTGCTTATCGGCGTTGAACTCGTCCACCCAAGCGCGCACCTTGCCCCAAACGGCGAATGCAGCTTCGGATGCGGTCTCGTCGGCACGCGCGGAGTGCGCCATCTCGCGACGGGCGGTGACTGTGGCGGATGCACTGCCCTTGTAACCGAGCGTGACGCGCTGCCAGCCGGACGGTTCGCCGATGATGGCAAAGTCAGGGCGATATTGATCGACGACATGCCGCGCACCGATGGAATCACGTTCCTCGTCAATCGCGCCGATGACGACGAATTGCCAGCCGCGCACCTGGCCCAAACTGGCCACCGCGTCGACAAAGCAGGCAAGCGGCCCCTTGGCATCTACCGATCCACGTCCGTACAGTAAGGGCGACTGGCCAGCCGCCTCTACAATTTGAACATCAATTTCGCCCGGAACCGTGTCGATATGTCCCAGCAAAACAACCTGCTTCTCGCCCTCCCCCATCACGCCAACTGCGTTGCCGATCTCGTCCTTGTAGGCTTTCGTAAAGCCCAAGTCTTTCATGCGTTGGACGAGGTAGCTCACAGCGTTTTCTTCTTGCCCCGATGGACTGTATTGCTGGACGAGTTCGATCAGGGTGGTTGATTTTTCAATAATGGTCATGTTTTTTCCTACATTAAATGCAAAACGTGATTATTTATTTGTAAGGAACGTCGATAAAAGCCCCAACGGGTAATTTCTGATTGTCTAATAGTAATTCACCAACAACCAAAATGCGTACAATTTTCTTTCGTTCTATATAATCTGGATGATAGCCGTTTGGATAGCTTAATATTGGCCAAACGGTGATAGGTAAACTGTTTTTTTGAGACACGTTTTGAGGGTAAAGAATAAGTTCTTTGCCATCATTAATAAAGTGGACATTATTATTCTGTTTGATTTTTATCCATTGATCATCAGCAACAATAAATACAGAAACGGTCAAAGATGCATCTGATGAAAGAAACACTTTGTTATCAGAAGCATTTTCAACTCTGACAACAATTTCAGGATCGTAATATCCTTCAATCCATTTTACAGATTCGTGTTCAACGAGTAGTGTTGAATTAATATCGTTGATAGTAACGAGGTTATGAAATTCATTTTTAGCTTTTCTTGAAATACGATACTGTTTTTTTGAAGAAACAAAAACAGAAAGATCTATCACGAAAACAATTATTAGCGCCACGATGCTTGCCAAGATGTTCTTATATTTATGTGTTTTCATATTTGCTTTGCCCAAGACCGCTTTGGTTTCGAAACATCTGACGATAGAACTGTCAGCCTACTCAACCGCCGCTGGATATCTTCACATATTTAGCGAAGATTAAGTAGACGATGCACCTCGCCGTACCGAAATCGTAGCGACGTTATCTTTCAGGTCTTACCGTAATTACGTAGTGCGTATTTCGTAAGGTCTTCGCAATTCGCGAAACATTACGAAATACGCTTTACGAACTACGCACTTTCTGTCAAAACTACCTTCAAAACAGCAACAACCTCATCCAACTGCGCTTTCTCGATCACGAGCGGCGGCAGGAGGCGAATGACGGTCATCCCCGCGGGGAGAGCGAGGACGCCACGCTCAGAGAGGGCTTTGAGATAGGGGGCGACTTTTTGTTTGAGTTCGATACCGATCATTAAGCCTAATCCACGCACTTCACGGATGAGCGGGGATTCAATCTTCTGTAATTCGGCAAGCATGTAAGCGCCCAAATCGGCGGAGCGTTGTGGAAGCTGATCTTTCTCCTGCACGTCTAGCGCAGCTAATGCACACGCCGCAGCAAGCGGATTCCCGCCAAAGGTTGAGCCGTGGATGCCGGGATCGAGGACACCGATCCATTCGCCGATCAGTACCGCCCCGGCGGGGACGCCGCCAGCCATCGACTTCGCAAGCGTGACGAGATCGGGTTGCAGGTCGTGGTGTTCGAGGGCGAGCAGTTTGCCTGTGCGTCCCCAGCCAGTCTGGACTTCGTCGATGATGAGCATGGCGCCGCGTTCACGGCAGAGGGCTTGGGCACCCTGTAGATATTCGGTCGTGCCGGGGTGTACCCCGCCTTCGCCCTGCACCACTTCGAGGATAACGGCAGCAGTTTCCTCGTCGAGGGCGGCTTCGAGTTTATCCAACTTATTGTACGGGATATGTTGAAAATCCGGCACGAGGGGCATGAAGGGCTCGCGATAATGTTTGTTCCAGGTCGCCGAGAGTGCGCCCATACTGCGACCGTGAAATCCGCGCATGGTAGCGATGATCTTGCGTCGCTTTGTGCTGTAACGGGCGAACTTGAAAGCGGCTTCGACCGATTCCGTACCCGAATTGGTCAGGAAGACACGGTTCATGCCAGCAGGAGCAATCGAAATGAGCTTCTCTTCGAGGGCGGCGCGCTGCGGGTTGTAGAACATCTCGGGGCAGGAGATCATCTTTTGGGATTGCTCGGCGAGGGCGGCGATGATGGCGGGATGGGCGTGCCCGAGGTTGGCTGCGCCCTGCCCACCGACACAGTCGATGTAGGCGTTGCCGTCTTCGTCGTAGAGGGTCGCGCCCTGCCCGTGCGTGATGACAAGATCGCGTTTGGCGTAGACACCGGAGGTATAAAGGCTTTCGATAGTTTGAATATTTGACATTATTAATTCCTTGATTGAAAGATTACATCACATTATGTGTTCTGTATTTGATAGTGTTCCTGCAAACTTCTATAGCTCAATTCTTTCTTGCTCTGAGCACGGATCGCGGCTACAGTAGCTGTCGCTGCCGAGAGCGTCGTCATAATGGGGACATCCATCAGTGTGGCGGCTGAGCGGATTTGCTGTCCATCGAGATGGGATGCGCCGCCCAGTGGGGTATTGATAATTAGTGCTACTTCGCCAGAGCGAATCAAGTCAACAACGTGTGGGGAGCCTTCTGAAACTTTATTCACTGTCTCAACGGGTAAAGCCACACGTTCAAAATAAGACGCTGTTCCGGAAGTGGCATAGAGAGAGAAGCCCATTCTGTGCAGGTCACGGGCAATGCGCAAGGCTGCGCCTTTGTCGTAATCATTGACGCTGATGAGCACAGCGCCCTCCTGCGGCAAGCCCATCCCGGCGGCGAGCTGCGATTTAGCAAAGGCATGCCCAAAATGGGAGGCATGCCCCATCACTTCACCGGTAGAGCGCATCTCCGGGCTAAGAATGGCATCGCTGCCAGAGAGCTTTTTGAAAGGCAGCACGGCTTCCTTGATGAAGAAACCATCCACTTTGGGTTCTTCGGTCACGCCCAGTTCTTCGAGTGTTTTGCCTGCCATGACCTGCGAGGCGATCCATGCCAGATTGACGCCGGTTGCCTTACTGGCGTAGGGGACTGTGCGTGAAGCCCGAGGGTTAACTTCCAGGACATAGACAATATCATCTTTGAGGGCAAACTGGATATTCATCAAGCCCCGTACGCCCAATGCCAGCCCAAGTTTTTTGGCGTAATCACGCATCACATCCAAATGATAAGCACTCACTTTATAAGGCGGCAGCATACAAGCCGAGTCGCCAGAGTGAACACCTGCTTCTTCGATATGCTGCATTACGGCGCCGACCACGACCCGTTCGCCATCGGCGAGGGCATCCAGATCCACCTCGTAGGCGTCCTCCATGAAGCGGTCTACGAGCAAGGGTTGACCAGGAGCAGCAGCGAAGGCGTCGGCTACAAATCCCGCCAGTTGGCTTTCATCGCTGACGATTGCCATTGCCCGCCCGCCCAACACAAAGGAGGGACGCACGAGCACGGGATAGCCGATCAGGTTGGCAATTTCACGGGCTTCTTCGAGGGAACGGGCAATCCCATGTTCAGGTTGGGGGATGTCGAGTTCTGCGAGCAATGCCGAAAAACGCTCACGATCTTCAGATAAGCGGATCGATTCCGGGGATGTGCCGAAGATGGGCACACCAGCGGCTTCCAACCCTTCTGCCAAATTGAGTGGCGTCTGTCCCCCGAATTGGACGATCACGCCCTCAGGTTGCTCCCGTTCAACGACATTGAGAACGTGCTCAAGCGTGAGCGGCTCGAAGTAAAGCCTATCGGCGGTGTCGTAATCGGTGGAGACGGTTTCGGGGTTGCAATTGAGCATGATGGTCTCGTAGCCTATCTTCGCAAGGGCGAAGGAAGCCTGACAGCAGCAATAATCAAATTCGATGCCCTGCCCGATGCGGTTTGGTCCGCCGCCCAGGATAAGGGCCTTCCGCTTCTCTGTGGGACGAGATTCATCATCCATTTCGTAGGCGCTGTAAAGGTAGGGTGTTTGGGCTTCAAATTCGGCGGCACAGGTGTCAACGCGTTGAAAAGTGGGTGAGATGCTGAGTTTTTTGCGGAGTTCCCGGAGTGATGAGTGACGAGTGATGAGTGATGAGGGCAGAATGCGTTCGAGATGAGAATCGGCGAATCCTATTTGTTTGGCTTGCAGCAGGAGCGGTTTTAGCGCTACTTCGCTTCTGCATTCTGCAAGCTGCATTTCGCATTCTGCAATTGCCTGCAATTCTGCCAAAAACCACATGTCGTAGCCGGTTTTGGCGGCAAGCTGCTTGAGATCGGCACCAACTTTGAGAGCAGCAAACAAGCGAAAAAGGCGGTTGTCTCGCGGGGAGGAAAGGGCGTCCAACTCGGGGACGAGGAAAGGTTCACGAGCGGGACCCGATCCATCCAGCGCATCCACCCCGATCTCCAATGATTGAATGGCTTTATTCAGCGCTTCGGGGAAGGTGCGACCAAGCGCCATCACTTCGCCGACCGATTTCATTTGCGGTCCGAGGGTGGGATCGACGCCGGGGAATTTCTCGAACGCCCAGCGGGGAATTTTGACGACGACGTAATCAAGCGATGGCTCAAAAGCGGCTTGGGTTTCGCCAGTGATGTCGTTGGTGATCTCATCGAGGCTGTAGCCCGCCGCGACGAGGGCGGCAATTTTAGCGATGGGGAAACCAGTGGCTTTGGATGCCAGCGCCGAGGAGCGGCTAACACGGGGATTCATCTCGATGACGACGATGCGCCCGTTCTCAGGGTTGACGGCGAACTGGACGTTCGATCCGCCAGTTTCGACGCCAACGGCGCGCATGACCTTTTTAGCGAGGTCTCTCATGCGTTGATATTCACGGTCTGTCAAAGTTTGGGCGGGGGCGACGGTAATGCTATCGCCGGTGTGGACGCCCATCGGGTCGAGGTTTTCGATGGAGCAGATGACGACGAAGTTGTCGGTGCCATCACGCATCACTTCAAGTTCGTATTCCTTCCAGCCGAGAATGGATTCTTCGACCCACGCCTGCCCAATGGGTGATGCGGCGACGGCAATGCGTACCGCTTCTTGAAGTTGGTTTGGTTCATAAACCCAGGACGCCCCGCTGCCCCCCATCGCAAAGGAGGCTCGCACGAGAAGCGGGTAGCCCGCATCTTGGGCGAGGGCTTCGGCTTCGGCGAAATTATGTGCGGGTCCGCCTGAGGGGAGGGGAATATCGGCTTCAAGCATCGTTTCTCTGAAAAGCAGGCGGTCTTCGGCGGCTTTGATCGCATCCAGCGATGCACCAAGCAATTTGACGCCGTATTTTGCCAGCACGCCGTTTTCGCTGAGCGCCAACGCCAAGTTCAGCCCCGTCTGCCCGCCGACTGTCGGCAGCATGGCATCCGGGCGTTCTTTTTCGATGATCGCTTCGAGCACTTCGGGCGTGAGCGGCTCGATATAGGTCGCATCGGCGAGTTTGGGATCGGTCATGATTGTGGCAGGGTTCGAGTTGACCAGCACCACTCGGTAGCCCTGCGCTTTGAGCGCCTTGACTGCCTGTGTGCCGGAGTAATCAAATTCAGCAGCCTGCCCGATGACAATTGGTCCCGAGCCGGGGACGAGGATGGTGCGGATGTCGAGTCTCTTAGGCATGGGTAGCACCCTCCATCAACTCAAAAAAGGCATCGAAGACACCCGTCGCATCGTGGGGACCGGGCGACGCTTCGGGATGGAATTGCACGCTCAGGGCAGGTTTGTGCCGCAGGCGCATTCCTTCTAAAGATTTGTCATTCAGGCTGAGATGGGTGATTTCGACTTCATCGGTATCAAGACTTTCTATCTCAACGAAATAATTATGATTTTGGGATGTGATCAGCACATGACCGCTTTGCAGATCCTTGACAGGGTGATTGCCGCCGTGATGACCGAATTTGAGCCGCGCCGTTTCGCCCCCCAGCGCCAAGCCCATAATTTGATGTCCCAGACAAATGCCCAGTATCGGAACGCTCCTGGATATCAATTTGGTTGCTGCTGTGATCGCATACCCGACCCCGGCAGGGTCACCGGGACCGTTCGAGAGCAGGATTCCGTCTGGATTCAGGACGAGGGCATCTTCAGCGCTCGTGGCGGCGGGCACGACGGTCACTTTAGCACCACGAGCGACGAGGTGACGGATGATATTGTATTTGGAGCCAAAGTCATATAAGACAACGTGGGAAGGTTGCAGGTTTAAGGTTGAAGGTTCGAGCCAAGATTGGGCAGCATCGTTTTCCCATTCGTAGGGTTCGGTGCAGGTGACTTCTTTGACCATGTCTAAACCGTCCAGCCCCGACCATGAGCGTGCCATCTCGAGGAGGGTTTCTGCATCCGTGCCTTTGGTCGAGAGAGCGGCTTTCATTGTGCCTTCGTCTCGGAGTTTGCGGGTTAAGTAGCGCGTGTCTACACCGCTGATGCCGGGGACGCCGTGCTCAGCCATCCACAGCGGGAGCGATCCGCTGGCTCTCCAATTCGATACTGTGCGACTCAGGGAACGAGTCACTACCGCCGAAACTTGCGGATGATCCGATTCATAATCTTCGGGATTGATTCCGACATTCCCGATATGGGAAACGGTGAACAGCACCCCTTGTCCCTTATAAGATGGGTCGGTAATGATCTCCTGATAGCCGGTCATGCTGGTGTTGAAAACCAGCTCGAATACGGCATCGGTTTCAGCGCCGAAGGCTTTCCCTTCGAGAATTGTTCCGTCCTCCAGGACGAGCGTTGCTTTTTGCATATTTTTATCGGCTCCTTGAAATTTTGCCGATTATAGCATTAGAAAGCGAGTTGTTTAGACAAGTTTTGCTAAAAAGCAAATAACTGAAGTTACTCAGTGACATTGTAAATTCAGGCGTTCTGCCCCCCTGCCCCTCGCTTCGCTGGGGCTTCCCCCCAAATGCTTCGCATTTAGGGGGATAGAGAAGCGGGGCTTAAAAAAGAATAATGCTACTTTCTTCTCCCCTAAATTCCACGCGTTTGGAATTTGGGGGAGATGTCCGAAGGACAGGTGGGGTAAATACCAAGCAGAAATATTCTTTTTGCGTAACATCAGTTAAAAAGTTCGGCGCAACCCAACTGCCGCTGGTTGTGCTTCATCAACTCATATATCCTGTTAGCAACCCCTTTGCCCAATCGTTCCGACCATTTTTTAGCGCCCGTTCAGCCGCTTTTTGGTGGTCGTAAGAGATTGCAATCAGGTCAACATTCCAATTCCCGTCTCTTTTCTCGACGACCGCATAGCGTGCGTGGGGTGAACCAGTTTCCATTACATGCGGTTTCGGATTTATATCGTCATAGGCAGGCAAACCTACGCTTCCCGGATTGACGATCAGTTGTCCTTCCATTTGCACCACTCGTGAAATATGGGTATGTCCACAGAGCAAAAGAGGGAATTTGATTTCCCCTAATCGCTTTGCTATCTCATCACCTGTAGCCAATCGTGTTTTACCATTTTCTATGGTTTCCAGGAGGTAAGTCAAATCATTCTCCGGGCTTCCATGAAAGATCGCTATCTCCTGATCCAGTTCAATAAAAGCAGGGAGATTCTTGAGCCAGAGCAGATCATCGTCGTTCAAATTCTGATAAGCGAATAGATCTGATGGACCAAGTTTTTCTGGAGGCTGGGTGCTCAACTGCCGTTCGTGATTGCCCATGATCTGAATCCAAGGTTGTTTTTTCAGGAAATCTATCGTTTCCTTGGGCCAAAGCGGTCCCGATAGATGGTCTCCCAGATTAACGACCAGATCAACATCCCTTTGCTCTATATCCTTTACGACTTCTTCCAGAGCAAGAATATTCCCGTGAATATCAGATAATACGGCAATCCTTTTCATCAAGTGGCTCTCAATGTCTAGGCGATGACAGTCCCGTTCCCAGCTAAGGCATTCGAGATCGGCGCATCCACCCGCCCATCGGCAATGATGACTTGCCCGACACCGCCATTCAATGCTTCCTGCGCGCCGAGCACTTTTTTCTTCATGCGCCCTTCGGCGAAATCGAGGGCTTTTTCGATGCCGCTCTGGGGGATTTCTTTAATGAGCGTATCTTCATCGGGGAACTCACGCATCAAGCCGGGGACGGCAGTTAATAGAAGCAAAGTATCCGCATCCAATGCAGCAGCGACTTCGGCAGCGGCACGGTCGGCGTCGACATTGAGGGCTTCGCCTTTTTCACTCATCGCCATTGGGGCAACGACAGGGGTGTAGCCCGCATCCAGCAGGGTTTGCAGCAAAGCAACATTCACGGATTCGATCTTACCCGTGTAATCGTCTTTGAGCATTTTCTTCTTGCCGTTCTCTATGATGCGGATCGCTTCCTTGCGTTTTGCTTTCAGCAAGCCGCCGTCCACACCGCTGAGACCGAGGGCATTGACGCCGAGCATTTGAAGCTGCTCAACGAGAAAAGTATTCACTTTCCCGTTAACGGCCATCGCAAAGACTTCAAGGGTTTCACGGTTGGTGTAACGGGAGGTGTAGCCCGAGGGCGAGGTCACAAAACGCGGCGGCTTCCCGACCGCTTCGCCGAGCGCATTCGCTTCGGCAGAGCCGCCGTGTACCAGCACAAGCTTTTGCCCTTTGGCGAGCATTTTGGCGACGTCGGCAGAGATGGCAGAGAAGTCCACGCCTTCGGTGCCGCCTAATTTAACAACAATTGTTTTCATAAATTCTCTCTTTTAACACAAAGGACACGAAGAAGCACGAAGTTTCCCCCCTCTGCCCTATCGGGCCTCTCCCCCTTCGGGGGAGAGGCCTGTCCCTGGCTAGGATAGGGGCTTAGATATCTTTGTGACCTTCGTGTTTAATTAAATCGGGTGCAATCCCATGAATTCCAAACCAAGCGCCTCGTCAAAACCGAGCATCAAATTCATGCTTTGCACAGCCGAGCCGGATGCGCCCTTCATCAGGTTGTCGATGGCGCAGATCGAGATAACGTGCCCCGTTTCGGGGTTCAGGTCGAAGCCGATGTCGGCGTAGTTTGAGCCAGCCAAAATCTTCGGTTCAGGGACACGGTAGACGCCACGGCGTTCTTTCACGATGCGGATGAAGGGATTCTCGGATGCGACCGCACGATAAGCTTTCCACAAATCTTTGAGTTGGACACCGTCTTTGACAGTGCCATGCACCGTAGCGAGGGCGCCACGCACCAGCCCGACAGAGGTCATCGTTAAAGTAACATCTGCCAGACCCGATTCCTGGATCACTTCGGCGGTGTGACGATGTCCATACGGCGCATAGGTACGGACGGTGCTGCTCCTTTCGGGGTGATGGGAGCCAGGGTTCACCGATACGCCGCCTTCGGAGGAACCAACCTTGAGTTCGGCAATTATCGGTTTGCTCTCTTCTAACAATCCAGCCTTCACTAACGGGAGCAAGCCCAAATTGGTGGCGGTTGCGTTACATCCCACACCGCTGACGTATTTGGCTGATTTCAATTCTTCCCGATAGAGTTCGGGCAATCCATAGACAAATTTATCCAGCCACTCGGGGGCGGCGTGATCTTCGCCGTACCACTTCTTGTAAAGGGTGGCATCCCGCAAACGGAAATCGGCAGAGAGATCGACAATATATTCGGCTTTTTGGGCATACTCGGCGATGTTGTGCTGCGCCTGTCCGTGCGGGAGGGCGAGGAAGAGAACATCGGTGGGCTCAAGCGTGGCGGGATCCGTGAACTTGAGATCGGTCTGCTTGCGCAGGTTGGGATGCGTCTGATAGAGGTACTCGCCGAGCTTCTGGCGGGAAGTGACCTGTACGACGTCGACTTCGGGGTGCGGGATGAGCAGGCGCAGCAGTTCGCCGCCTGTGTAGCCAGAGCCGCCGATGATGGTTGCTTTTATCATAATAATTCCTTTGGAAGTGAAACGTAAAACGTGATGCGTGATGTCTTTACGTTTTACGCTTCACGTTTCACTGGGCTATAAAACTTCAATTTCTCGCCGTGCCACTTTCATCAAGTACTCAACAATCAAACGAGGGATGTCGACTCCCGTGGTGGGGGCAGCGGTGTGGAATTCCATAGTGTGATTGATTTCATTAACCAAATAGCCTCGTTCGGGATGCTCGATCACATCCACGGCGAGGAGACCACCGCCAACAGCGATAGCTGCATCACGAGAGATTTTGCTCAGTTCAGGCGTGAGCGGACAAATTTCACCTTCGCCGCCCCGAGCGGTATTCGTGATCCAATGCGGGGAGTGGCGGTAGATGGCGGCGATAGGTTCATTGTTGATGACCAGTACACGGATGTCACGACCGGGCTTCTCGACGTATTCCTGAATGTAGAAAATGGAATGTTCATAGGAGCCGAGCACGTCCTTGTGTTCGAGGACGGCTTCAGCGGCGTCACGGTCGTTGATCTTGGCAAGCAGGCGTCCCCACGAGCCGACCATCGGCTTGAGCACGACGGGATAGCCCATCTCTTCGATGGCGTCGAGAGCAGCACCGACGGTATATGCTACACGGGTTTCGGGCTGCGGGACATTTGCACTCGATAATGCGCTGGCAGTGGCAAGTTTGTTACCACAAATCTCGGCCACATCGGCGGTGTTGACGGTTGGGATGCCCCAGGCGTTTAGGATGCGGGTTGAGTAGAGACCTCGGGCGTAGCTGATACTGCGCTCGAGGATGGCATCGTATTTCATCCAGGGTTCGGGGTTATTCATGTCGAAGAAAAATTTTCGGTCGTCGAGGCGGTCGTAGTCAATGCCGAGCTGCTCGAGGACGGTGAAAATCCATTTTTCTTCGACGCGTACCCGAGAGTAGAGCACGCCGACTTTGGGTTGTTTTTTCATGGTGTTTAGAGAGTAGAGATTAGAGAGGAGAGAGTAGTCTATGCTAATATCCAGTCTCTGAGCGGAGGACTAAACGATAGAGAAGTCCGTAGTCGAAGAGCGGCGTTTATAAATACCATCCTTCGACTGCGCTCCCTATCGGTCGCTCCGCTCAGGAACTGGACGTATCTTTAATAACAAATCACTACTCTCTATTCTCTAATAATCTAATTCCTATTCTCCCCAATCTTCCTCTTCCATCGGGGCAAGTTCGACGGTGACGGGTTCAAGGGAGGTCACTTCAAGGTCAACGCCGCAATCGGGGCAGACGATGATCTCATTTTCTTCGGTGCCTTCATCGAGTTCAAATTCGGCAGCACATTCGGGGCAAGTAGCAGTAGACATGGGTTTTTCTCCTTATAAATAGTTTGTTTTGTAATATTTGCCAGTTCCTGAGCGGAAGGCGAACGGAGTGAGCCTGTAGTCAAAGGACGGAGTTCGATAACGTCGCTCTTCGACTGCATGCTTTGCTTCGCAGGGCCCTCCACTCAGAGACTGGATAGCTCTTTCTTCGCACGTTCGATCTGCGCTTTCACGGCATCGGGGGCAGTACCGCCAATCGCCGCTCTTTTCGCAATCGAGGCTCGTGCGTCGTAGACTTCGTAAACTTTCTCGTCGAAAACTTCGTTGATGGCTTGGTATTCGGCAAGCGTCAGTTCGTTGAGCGGCTTTTGCGTGTCAATGCCAGCGCGCACAACTTCTCCGCTGATGGCATGGGCTTGTCTAAAAGGCACACCCCGCTCGACAAGGTAGTCAGCGAGATCGGTCGCCATCATGGACGCATCAATCGCAGCTTCCATGCGGGCGGGCTTGACCGCCAGCGTGCGCAGTGCGCCAGCAATAACGGGCAGCATCGCCGTCAGTGTATCGAACGCCGCAAAAACGGGGATTTTATCTTCCTGCAAATCCTTATCGTAGGTCGAGGGCAGTCCCTTCAGCGTCGCCATCAAGCCCGTCAGGTAGCCGAGCAGTGTGCCCGCCTTGCCCCTCGTCAACTCAAAGGGGTCGGCGTTTTTCTTCTGCGGCATCAAGCTCGAGCCGGTGCTGTAGGCATCATCGAGTTCAAAGAAACCAAACTCGGCGCTCGTAAACAGGATGACCTGCTCGGCAATTTTGCTCAGGTGCGTGCCGATTAGCGCCGCCACAAAAAGGAACTCTGCGGCAAAATCACGATTGGATACGGCGTCCAGGCTGTTCATGGCAGGTTCGCCAAAGCCGAGCGTTTCGGATAGTGCGACTCTGTCGATGGGATATGGACAACCAGCCAATGCCCCACATCCGAGCGGCATCACGCCCACACGACGGGACAACTCCTGAAGTCGGGCTTGATCCCGTTTAAGGGGCGGATAGTGCGACAACCACCATTGGCTGAGCAAGATCGGCTGCGCCCGTTGCAGATGCGTGTACCCGGGCATGATGATTGCGCTATCACCGCCCCCCTCTGTCCTTCGGACATCTCCCCCCGAGGGGGGGAGAGTCAAGTCCCGCTCGGCTCGTTCGACAAGTGCCGACTGCAAATCAACGAGTGCGGCGTCCAAAGCAGGGATGTGGTCAAGCATCCACAAGCGGAAATCGGTGGCAACTTGGTCGTTGCGGCTACGCCCTGTGTGGAGCTTGCCCGAGAGCGCACCGATGATCTCGCCAAGACGACGCTCGACAGCCGAGTGGATGTCTTCGTCATCGGGATTAACGGTAAATGAATCGGACTGAATCTCTTGCTCAATTTGACGGAGACCAGCCTGAATTTGGGCGTATTCCGCTTCATCCAGCACACCAGCCTTGTAGATGGCTTCGGCCCAAGCGATGGAGCCGCGCACATCCTGCTCTGCCATCCGAATATCAAAAGAGATGGATGCGTTCAGTGCGAAAGCATCTGCGTTGGTTTTGTCGGCGAAACGTCCGTGCCAAAGAGGTTGGTTTGTCATAGGGGCTCCGTGATGCGTGAAACGTAAAACGTGAAAAGTCACGCATCACGTTTCACGCTTTACGTTTTAGTCTCTCTTGAAGCGGCTGTAGTCGGGTTTCGGCAAGTTCATGCCCGAAGTGGGCAAATTATTGAGGGCACGCACTTTGAGCGGCAAGCCGAAAAGGGTAATAAAACCTTTGGCGTCAGATTGATCGTAAACATCCTCCTGACCAAAGGTGGCGAAGTCTTCGCGATAGAGGCTAAAGGGGCTTTCACTGCCGACGGAAATGATATTGCCTTTGTACAGTTTCAAACGGACTTTGCCGGTGACGGGACCTTGGGTGCTATCCACAAAGGCATCAATCGCTTCTTTGAGCGGTGAGAACCAAAGACCGTCGTAAACGAGTTCGGCATATTTGAGGGCGACGACGTCTTTATATTGGATCGTGGCGCGATCCAGAACGAGGGATTCAAGGTCTTTGTGAGCAGCCATCAGGATGGTGCCACCGGGAGTCTCGTAAACGCCATGTGATTTCATCCCAACGAGGCGACCCTCGACCAGATTAACACGCCCGATGCCATGCACGCCGCCAATATGATTGAGTTTGGAGATAAGCTGGGCAGGATTGAGTTTTTCGCCATTCAAAGCAACGGGATAACCGCTATCGAATTCGATCTCTACATATTGGGCTTCGTCGGGAGCATTTTCGGGCGAGGCTGAAAGCAGATACATCGACTCTTGGGGCTCGACCCAGGTCTCTTCCAGGTCACCGCCTTCGTGCGAGATATGCCACAAGTTGCGGTCGCGGCTGTAGATCGACTTTTTGGTATTCGGCACGGGAATGCCACGTTCGGCGGCGTAATCAAGGGCATCTTCACGTGAGCGAATATCCCATTCACGCCACGGGGCGATCACGGACAGTCGCGGATCGAGCGCCATGACGGTCAGTTCAAAGCGAACTTGATCGTTGCCTTTACCGGTTGCACCATGAGCAATCGCTTGCGCACCGACTTCGTGCGCCACATCGACGAGATGCTTGGCGATCAGCGGACGGGCAACGGATGTACCGAGCAGATACTTGCGCTCATAAACCGCGCCGGAACGCAGATATGGTATAAGGTAATCGCTGGCAAATTCTTCGGTCATATCATGGACGATGAGTTGGCTGGCGCCGCTGGCAAGAGCTTTTTCCTCCAGCCCGTCCAATTCGGGACCTTGCCCAACATCTGCGGTAAAGCAGACGACTTCGCAGCCGTAGTTTTCTTTCAACCACGGCACGATAACGGATGTGTCGAGTCCGCCAGAGTAGGCGAGAACGACTTTGGTAATTTGACTAGGGTCAGGTGACATTTATTGCTCCTTGATATTTTTATAATCTTAAATATTTACAAAATAAAAAGTCCTCCTTTTGGAAAGGAGGACTTTGTTTATCAAAGTGTATTTCGTGCGTTGCAGCTTATCCCAAGCGCAAAAGCCCGACCTTCCCAAGGGGGGAGTCAGTGTGTTTACGACGAGGACGACGAACAATAAGGTTTACTAACATGATGGGCAAGAGTTTAGCACCATGAAAAGGATACGTCAACCTATATTGCAAAAATGGAGATAAAAGTTTTGTAAAGATCGGGGGCGTAGATCCCTACCAATCTTTACATACCCGAAACGGGCAAGTTCATAGGCTTGCTCCTACTGCTGTTCAGGATACAACATCACCAAGGTGCTAATGTCTTCAAAGCTGCCATTTGGTGCATCCACGATCACGCGTACTGCTCCAAAGCGGATATATTGATTCGGGTCAACTTTCATCTCGCTATACGGGATGCGAATATAGTTATCGAACATCTCTTCGAGCGTGGAAGAGTGGTCGCGGGTCACCGTCTCGGAGTAGATCAGAGTCCCTGCTGAAATATCCGACGAATTCAGAAAATCCGTGAAGGCGTAAAACTCCATCGTGATCTTAACGGGCGTGCCCGTAAAAGAAATCACTTCACTGTACGCATCATAAAAGACGAGATCAATCGCCACGCCTTCATCCTCCTCATCGGCATCGTCTGAGTAGCTGAAGGGGAGTACCGAGATGCGCGCCAAGTCGTCGATGGTTGAATCAGGCATCTCTTCGGGCACCCCGCTCGGCTGCGCCGACCCAGTTGGGGTCATGGCCGGTAAACGGGTGGGAATATTCTCCGGGACAATCGTCGCCTGTGCGGGTGCACTATCCCCCAAAGAGGCTTTGTCATACAGATAAAATCCTGTACCAACCGCAAAGACAGCGCCCAAACACACGCACAATACGCCCAGGCAACCAAGCACAATTAGAGTCGTTTTATTTTCTTTCATCGCTTCTCCATCAATATCCATATCTTGCGCCAAAGTATACATCTATTCAGCCAATGCTCATAAAGAATAGGTATAATCATCAGACCTTAAAGCAAAGAGGAACTATGGCTATCGATCGTTTTGGAAGAAATATACATTATCTGCGCATCAGTCTCACTGACCACTGTAACCTGCGCTGTATCTACTGCATGCCCGAAGACATGACCTTTCGTCCCAACCCCGAGCTTATGCAGGATGATGAAATCCTGACACTGACCCGTTTATTCGCATCGCTGGGATTTGACAAGATCCGCCTGACCGGCGGCGAACCGACCCTGCGAAAAAACGTGGTTCAGATCGTGAACGGGATTGCCAACACCGAGGGGATTCGCTCCGTTTCCATGACGACAAACGGATTACTGCTCTCGAAGCTGGCACAGCCCCTCAAGGATGCCGGTTTGCAACGCGTCAACATCAGCATCGACACTCTCGAAACCGACAAATTTAAACGTCTCACGCGCTGGGGCAAAGTCGAAGATGTCTGGGAAGGCATTCTCGCAGCAGAAAAAGCCGGCTTAACGCCCATCAAACTCAACGCCGTCATCGCCACCGGCTACAACGAGGAAGATGTCGTGCCGCTCGCAGCATTGACTCTCGAGCACGCCTGGCAGATGCGTTTCATCGAAATGATGCCCTTCGCAGGAGCAACCGAGTTCCAACTTACCCAAATGGTGACAGCTAAACAAATGCAAGAAGAAATCGAATCTGAAATGGGACCGATGGAAATTATCAACGGGGGCAAACTGGATGGAGAAGCGCGTCTCTTCCGTTTACGCGGTGGCATTGGCGATGTCGGCTTCATTTCATCCGTCACCCAACCTTTCTGTGCATCCTGTACACGCGCACGCCTGACTGCGGATGGTGTCCTGCGCATGTGTCTGCTGCGCGAAAAAGAACTTGACCTACTTACTCCGCTCCGCGCGGGTGCCACGCTCGAAGAACTACGCGATCTGATTTTAGAGACCGTCTGGGATAAACCCTGGGGGCACGGGCTTGCCGAAGGTGCATACGCACTCAACCGCGTGATGAGCGAAATCGGAGGCTAAATGCAACTCAACAATGGATACAAAGCCGTCTTCTTCGACCTGGACGGCACACTACGTCACACTGTACCGCTGCCTTCAGACGTCTTCGCAGAGAAAGCACGCGAACTTGGCTTGAATTTCAGCGAAGAAAAACGGCTCGCATCCGGACGCTGGGAACATTACTACTGGGCAAGCTCACTTGAATTGCGCACAGACAGCGAGACTTATAAGGCCCCCGATACCTTTTGGGCAAATTATGCCAAACGCCGTTTGGAGAAATTGGGCGCCAGCCCTGCCGAGATCGAAGAGTTTGCGCCACTGATAAATGCCTATCTGAAAGATGAATATCAGAGCAAAGATTGGGTACCACCCGAACTCCATGAAATTTTGCCTGCCTTGCGTTCAGCGGGATTTAAGTTAGGCGTCCTATCCAATCGCCGTGACACTTTCATGGATCAAATGCGCGATCTGGAACTGGATAGCTATTTCGAACTCATCATGGCCGCAGGCGAAGTCGGCTCATGGAAGCCGAATCCCGAAGCCTTTCAGCCGCTACTTCAACACTTCGATGTTGCCCCTGCTGAAAGCATCTACGTCGGCGACAATTACTACGCCGATGTAGTCGGCGCACGTGCAGCCGGAATGGAACCTGTACTCTACGACCCGCGCGGCCTCTTCCCCGACGCTGACTGCACACGCATCACTTCTTTCGAGCAGCTCGTCGAGATTTTATAGAAGGTTCACAAAAAAGAAAGGTCCAAAAGGAGTAGAATCCTTTTGGACCTTTTTTTGTTTTATAGAGTGTTGTTTAGACCAAAAAGGTGACACCAAAGGAGAAATTATGTCTTGGGAACAGAGAACCATGCGCACCGTCCGTGTGCGAAATAAACAAATAGTTGGCACATTGGCAAACCTGCTAACGGCCATATCCGGTACTAAGGGGAGTGTCGGCGAGATCAAACTACTCAGTGACTCAATGCACACCGTCGTGCGTGACATCACCGTCTACGCCGAAAATGAAGTCCACATGGATGAACTCATTGCAGCCATCCGCAACAACCCGGGCACGCAGATCGACGAAATCCGCGACGAAGTGCTTGAAATGCACCAAAAAGGCAAGATCGCCATCCGCAGCCGCTACGACATCGACTCGCTCGCCAAGTTACGCCGCGTCTACACCCCGGGCGTGGCTGATGTCTGCCTGAAGATAGCCAAAGACCCTGCTTTAGCGCGCAAATACACCATTACCAGCCACCTGATCGCCATCGTCACCGATGGTAGTGCGGTGCTCGGCCTCGGCGACATCGGCGCACTCGCAGGTATGCCCGTCATGGAAGGCAAAGCCATGCTGATGGAATCGCTTGTCGGGCTATCGGGCATCCCGATCCTGCTCGACACCAAAGACACCGACGAGATCGTCGAAACCATCGCCAACATCGCGCCGACCTTTGCCGCCATCCAGCTCGAAGACATCTCGGCTCCACGCTGCTTTGAAATCGAAAGACGATTACAAGAGCGGCTGGATATCCCCGTTATGCATGACGACCAGCACGGGACAGCCGTCGTCACCACCGCTGCGCTGCTGGTCGCCACCCGCCGCACCGGATCGGACTTGGGGAAAGCTGCTATCGGACAAATCGGGTTGGGTGCCGCCGGATTAGCTACCGTTAAAATGCTCATGAAGTTAACCGGGAACCCCGTCATGGGTGCCGATCTCAGTCAGGATGCCCTTAACCGCCTCGCCGAAGCGGGCGGGATACCCTCCACCCTCGAAGAGATCATGGCTACCGCAGATATCGTCGTTGCCACAACGGGTGTACAAGGTCTCATCAAGCCGGAGATGATACGTAAAGGACAGATCATCCTTGCCCTCTCCAACCCAAATGCGGAGATCGAACCGGATATTGCTCTTGAGATGGGCGCCGCCTTCGCTGCTGACGGAAAATCGGTCAACAATGTACTCGGCTTTCCCGGCATCTTCCGTGGTGCGGTCGACGCGAACGCGCGTGCCATCAGCGACGAGATGTTGCTCGCCGCCGCCACCACCCTCGCAGAATTAACACAGGAAGGCTACCTCGTCCCACATCCGCTCAACAAGAAAGTCCATCAAGCCGTCGCTCGCGCTGTTGCTGAAAAAGCCTTCGAGCAAGGCCTGGCTCGCGCGGAATATGTTTCGTATGTAGATTAAACCTTCAAAGAAAGATTGTTACAGTAGCCCTTATGTCGTCTTAGTAGGTGACAGTCACTTTGCTAATGTCTACATGATTTGGCCATTAGAATTTTGGAGAGATGCCCGACAGGACAGAGGGATAAACATTAAAAAAGTAGGTGCGGGTCTGAGACCCGCACCTACTCGATTCTGACAGGGAGAAGCTTACTTCTTGTAAATCTCTTCCTTCAACAACTCACCCAAACGCGCAATTCCTTCGCGGATGGTATCCGGTGTGGAGTATGAGAAGTTCATCCGCAGTGTATTCTCACCACCGCCTGCCGCGTGGAAGGCTGCTCCGGGAACATAGGCAACATTCCGTTCGACGGCGGTCTTGAATATCTCGGTCGCATCCATGCCTTTGGGCAAGGTAACGAAAAGGAACATACCGCCCTCGGGACGTGTCCATGTCACTTCGGCAGGGAAAAGCTCGTCCATTGCTTCGAGCATGGCATCACGGCGTTCCTTGTAGGTCGCACGGATGACTTCGACATGCTTGTCGATGAAATTATCCCGGCTGACCTCGTGGACTGCTATCTGATTAAAGCTGGATGTATGCAAATCTGCGCCTTGTTTGGCTTGCACCAATTTGCGGATGACGGTCTCGGCACCAATTACCCAGGCAATCCGCAGCCCGGGGGCAAGCAGCTTCGAAAAGGTGCTCAGGTAGATCACGTTTCCATTGTAGAATCCACCATCCAGGCCTCGATACTCACTATCCACGACCGAAACGGGCGGTAAATGTTCCCCTTCAAAGCGGATCTGCCCGTAAGGGTCGTCTTCAACAATTGGCACTCCGTAGCGATCCGCCAATTCCACCAATTCTTTACGGCGTTCCAAACTCAAGGTCACGCCGCTGGGATTTTGGAAATTTGGCAGCACGTAGATGAACTTGGCGCCGCGCCGCAGGGCTTTTTCCAATTCGGAGGTAATCATGCCATGCTCATCCATCGGCACAGGTAGATAATCCGCGCCATAAGCGTTCCAGGCCTGGATCGCGCCCAAATAGGTCGGATTCTCAACGATGATACGGTCACCGCGATTGATGAAAATCCGCCCCAGCAAATCAAGCGCCTGCTGCGAACCGGATGTGATGGAAATATTGTCAGCGCTGATCTTCAAACCATACCGCGCTGAACGCTCTGCGATCAACGCGCGCAGCGGGGCATAGCCTTCGGTGGTGCCGTACTGCAAAGCCTTTTCGGGGCTTTGCGAAAGGGCACGGCTGGCTGCCTCTTGAAACTCTTTAACCGGGAAAACCTCCGGGGCAGGCAGGCCGCCCGCAAACGAGATCATCTCGGGTTTTTGGGTCAGTTTAAGCAATTCGCGAATCACTGAACTTTTCATGCCCTTCATGCGGTAGGCATAACGATATTCCCAAGGTGTTTCCATTAACGCTCCTTTTGAAAAAGAATAAAAAAAACCTGATAAGGTTATAGGAACCTATCAGGTTTAGCTTGCTTAGGTTTGTGGAAAGCTCATAAAGTAATATAGCGTGTCCATATCTTCATTATAACAGCCTGTAAATTTTATTCTGTCATTACCGGGCCAGATAAAAATCAGGAAAAAACTACTCTCGAATACTACCATCCGGCATGGTCGTGCCTTTGAGATTCGCATCGAACATGACCGCGTTGCGCACATCTGCGCCAGTCAGGTCTGCTCCTGCCAGATTGGCATCTTGCAAGATCGCGCCCTGAAAATTCACGTTTCGCAAATTGGCGCGACTGAGATCTGCCTCGCGTAAGTCAGCGTCACGAAAATCAGCATCTTCGCAATTCGCACCAACCAGTGAAGCGCTCCGAAAATCAGCAGCGCGTAAACTCGCTTTTAGCAGTTCCACTTTTGGAAGCTTTGCGTTTTTAAATACAGCCCCTTCCATAATTGCACCGCTACAATTGGCTCCTTCAAAATCGGCCTTCTCAAATATGCCCTTTTCGCAATTCGAATTGCGCATATTAGCCCCCTTCAAATTCGCTTCCTGAAAGATGGCCTCTTTCATTTGCGCTTCCTGGAAATCGCAGCCCTGCGCATCTGCACAGAAAAAATCAACTTTTTCAAGCATAGCCCATGCAAAACTTGCCCCAGCCAAATGCGTTTTCTTCAATTTTGCTTCTCGTAATGTCGCTCGCTTTAAATCAGCGCCTTCCAAATTTGCTTCTTCCAAGTTTACGCCACTCATCTTGGCTTCAGTTAAATTCGCCCCCTTCAAACTCACCTCCGCCAGGTTCGCGCCGTTGAAATTCGCTTCCACCAGCCACAAGGGACCAGGGCGATTCAAAATATCATATAGCTGGTGCTTCAAGAATTGTGTCATTTGCAATCTCCTCACCGCATAAATAAGAAAAGAACCACTCTAATATTATTACACTCTTTGCCAGAAAACACCCGTCCACTCAGGCAAAATTTGCCATTGATTTTGGAGGACATTCTTCCCCATTTCTTCACCAAAAAAGAATGTGGATAGTTCTTCGGCTTCAGCCAACGATTTAAAACGATAATCAGTCCGGAGCGCGCGTGACCCGAAACCTGCTTCCGCCAAAAAGGCAAAATACCCGGCAAGATGCGCGGGTGGCGTCGGCTCGGCCACGCCTGTGCCCTGTGTCTCGAAGAGAATTATCATCCCGCTCGGTTTCAGGATGCGGCGCATCTCTGCCAAGCCATCTTCGAGCGCCTGCTTCCAGTCATCGCCAACCCAAACTGCCAGGTAACAAAAACTCCAGCCGGATACCACCAAATCAACACTATCATCTGCAAGCGGAATCTGACGATGGTCGGCTACGCCCGTTTCCCAGTTTCTCATCCCCATCGCTTCGAGCGAGCGTGCCGCCTCTGCCAGCATATGTGCAGAAGCATCGAATGCCTTGATCGTGCGCACTTTGGGCGCAAGCAGGCGCGTCAGGCGTCCCGTCCCCGCGCCAAGATCGGCAACATCCAAACCATCCAGAGAGATGAGATTCTCGATCTCCCTCAAAATATTCCCCGGGTAATCTTCACGTTGAATCAGGCGTTCGTATTGATCAGCATGAGCATCATAGACTTCTTTTTCTGTGGGCATAGTGTTCCTCGTCAGGAGTGCTAAAAGATTGTACTTATTCTACCTGCCAAACCTAACCTTTTGAGGTTATCTTTTGCTTAAGATCAAAAGAAAAGGGCGGCGATATGATATGATTTCCATATCGCTCACGCTTTGCTCACAAGGAGATAATATGCCTACCAATAACGATATTCTTGCTGTTATTATGGGAGGAGGACAAGGCTCACGGCTATTTCCTCTTACCAAACTCCGTGCCAAGCCGGCTGTCCCGATTGCAGGGAAATATCGTCTAATCGATACCACACTCAGCAATTGTATCAACTCTGGCATCTATCGTGTCGCCATCCTGACTCAATTCAATTCAGTATCCTTACATCGCCACATTACCAACACCTATAATTTCGACACCTTCCATACAGGCTGGGTGCAAATTTTGGCTGCGGAACAAACACTCGAAAGCTCATCCTGGTATCAGGGCACCGCAGATGCCGTCCGCAAGCAGTTGGGCGAGATTCAAGTCTCGGGAGCGGAGCATGTACTCATTCTGGCGGGCGATCATCTCTACCGTATGGACTACCGTGAAATGGCAGAATACCATTTCAAACATGATGCTGATGCAACCGTCGCCGTCCAGCCGGTTTTCAAAGATGAAGCCCATCGTTTTGGTTTGCTGAAGCAAGGTGAAGACGGACTAATTACAGACTTCGCAGAAAAGCCAAAAGATAAAGAAACCCAAGATAAATTCATCAGCCGTGATGACCCCGAACAACCCTTTCTCGGTTCAATGGGCATCTACCTCTTCAAAACACAAGTTCTGATCGACCTGCTTAAGGGATATCCTGAGTATGACGACTTTGGTCACGAAGTGATCCCCTTTGCGATTGAGTCGCATAATGTCTTTGGGTTTAGTTTTGAAGGCTACTGGCGTGATATTGGAACGATCCGCTCTTTTTACGAGACCAATCTGGAGCTAACACTCACCGACGCACCATTCAACTTTTATAGCAAGAGCAGCCCAATTTATACGCATGCCCGCTATTTGCCTGGCTCGATCATAGAAGATAGTCATCTGAAACAGGTTTTGCTTGCAGATGGTTGCCGTATTCAGCAATCAGACATCACTCACTCCGTGATCGGCTTGCGCAGCCGTGTAAAAGCCGGGGTAAAAATCAAAGATAGCATCATCATGGGTGCGGATTCGTACATCACCAAGGAGACCAGCGGAATCAGGGTTGGCATAGGCGAGAATTGCGATATTGAAGGCGCTATCCTCGACAAGAATGTTCGCCTTGGGAAGGGAGTGGTCATCAAGCCATTCCCGCGCGGGACAGATATTGATAGTGATTCTTTCACTGTCCGTGATGGGATTGTCATCATCCCTAAAAATACGGCCATCCCTGCAGGAACACGTATCACGCCTGAGGATGTATAATTTTTATATAACGGAAACAAGTTGACACTGGTGCGAGGCGGCGCTTTTTTATCAATCCGGTTAGTTTTTTTTAGAAGGCCGCTGCGGCCTCCGCCGTGTCTGAAGGAATAACAAAAGTGTAGAGTCGCCATTGCTTGACACGCCTCTTTGAAGCATGTACACTCTGAGTGTTGGGGAGTAGCCTCCTGCACTCACATCTACAGCAGGATTGAGTTGTCGTCAACACAGAGGAAGGCCGGTTTCGGCCCGACTCTCGGCAACTCAACGCTATCAGGCGCAGGCAAGACCAACACGCGAATCTATGCGTGTTGGTCTTTTTAATCTAACGCGCGCTAACAAGGAAGCTATAAGAAAGGCTATTCCATGACAGAAACCCTGGTAAATCCCCCATCTGTAGAAAAAAGCGCCTGGCATGCACTTTCGTCTGAAGCTGTGCTGTCCGACTTGAAGGTCGAAGCAGACGGTCTTACTGCTGACGAAGCCGCCAAGCGCCTCGCACATTACGGGCCAAATCAACTTACTGAAGGCTCTCGCCCCGGATTTTGGCACATGCTCTGGGCACAGTTGAATAACTTTGTGGTGATCCTGTTGCTCGTTGCTGCATTAGTCTCCGGGCTGATCGGCTGGCAGGAATACACCCACACAGGCGAATTTGCTGAATTTGTGGAAGCGGGCGCTATCCTGCTGATCGTCGTCCTGAACGCGGTGCTTGGCATCGTTCAGGAAGGCAAAGCCGAAGAAGCCCTCGCATCGCTCAAAAAGATGGCTGCCCCTGAAGCCCAAGTACTCCGTAATGGAAGAAGAATCTCAATCCCCTCGCACGAACTCGTGCCAGGGGATATTGTTTACCTGGAGGCAGGTAATTATGTTCCTGCCGATGTGCGCCTGATCGAAGCCATCAATTTACGCGTCGAGGAAGCCTCCCTTACGGGCGAATCACTCCCCGTTGAAAAGAACGCTTCTGTCCTGCTCGAAGAAGACGTGCCGCTCGGCGACCGCAGGAATACCGCTTTTATGGGAACGATCATCTCATACGGGCGTGGTCGCGGTGTTGTCACCAATACGGGCATGCGCACTCAACTTGGGTTGATCGCCGAAATGCTCACGACTGTCGAGATCGAAGAAACCCCGCTGCAAAAACGCCTCGATGAACTCGGGAAAACGCTCAGCATTCTCTCCCTCTTCCTCGTCGCCATTGTCTTCGTAGTCGCCATCATCAACTACACCGATTTCGGGATGCTCTTTCAAACCCCCGTCGAATACTTCAAGCTATTCGGCAAAGAGCTGACCGATTCCTTCATCATCGCCATTTCACTTGCGATTGCGGCTGTGCCGGAGGGATTACCCGCTGTCGTGACCATCTCCCTCGCTTTGGGGATGCGCGAGATGGTGCAACGACACGCCCTCATCCGCAAGTTGTCCTCAGTTGAGACGCTTGGTTCTGCCACCACAATTTGTTCCGATAAAACCGGAACCCTGACACAAAACGAGATGACCGTCACCCAGCTCTGGGTGGACGGCAACTTCGTCGACATCAGTGGCACAGGCTACGTCCCCGAAGGGACATTCTCTGTCGACGGGCGCGAGATTGACTTCAAAAATTATCCCGCTGTTCTAACAGCCCTTTGGCTCGGCGTACTCAATAACGATGCCTTCATCGAGAAAACCGGTGAAAGCGAAGCACAAGCCACCTACCGCGTGGTCGGCGACCCGACCGAGGGCTCCCTGCTCGTCGCAGCAGCCAAAGCGGGCGGGCTTGCCACTGAACTCGAAAAAGCCTATCCACGCGAAGGCGAAGTTCCCTTCGACGCGGAGCGCAAACGCATGATTACAATCAACGACGTGGATATTCCGCGCGTTGAAGACCTCTCCCCCTTCACCGACGAACGTTACCGCGACTGGGACATTATCACCGTCAAAGGTGCGCCCGACATGGTGCTGGGACTTTGCACCCAATATCAGGGCATGGACGACAACACCCAACCAATGACCGACGCTGCCCGCAATCGTATTTTGGCTGCCAACGACAGCATGACCAAAAACGCCCTGCGCGTGATTGGCGTTGCCTACCGCCTTGAGCGAGACGTACCCGACGAGGGCGCCTCTCCCGAAGAATTGGAACGTGACCTTGTCTTCGTCGGCCTGATCGGCATGATCGATCCTGCTCGTTTGGAAGTCCGTCCCGCGCTTGAGAGCGCCAAAAAAGCCGGTATCCGCACCATCATGATTACGGGCGACTTCCCGAATACGGCCAAAGCCATCGCCGAAGATATTGGTCTGATGCGCCCTGGCAAGCAAGTCCTGACCGGCGCAGAACTCGACCAGATCAGCGACGAAGACCTCGTCGCCCAGATCGAAGAGACGGATGTCTTCGCGCGGGTCTCTCCCGAACATAAGATGCGCATCGTCGATGCGCTGCAAGCCAATGGCGAAGTGGTCGCCATGACAGGTGACGGCGTCAACGATGCGCCAGCTATCAAACGCGCCGACATTGGCGTGGCGATGGGCATCACCGGCACCGACGTAGCCAAAGAAACCGCCGACATGGTACTAACCAACGACAACTACGCCAGCATCGTCCACGCGGTCGAACAGGGACGTATTATTTACGGCAATATCCGTAAATTCGTCTTCTTCCTGCTTTCGAGCAACGCGGCAGAGATCATGATTATCTTTCTTGCCACCCTGGCGGGGTTGCCTGCTCCACTGACAGCCATCCAGCTTCTCTGGCTAAATCTCGTTACTGACGGAGCGCCGGCCCTCGCCCTCGCCATGGAAAAAGGCGACCCCGACATTATGGAGCGCAAACCGCGCCCCAAAGACGAGCCGATCATTCACGGCCCCATGCGCTTGGGCATCATCATCCAGACCATTACCCAAACGGTCGCCGTCTTAACGGCATTCGGCCTGGGGCTGATCTGGCATTTGGAAGCGGGAGCATATGTCCCGGAGGGCGCAAACGCTATCAGCTATTTGCTGCAACACGATTGGCGCGGGATCGACGTCCAAACTGCCGAAACAATGGCATTCGTCACACTGTCTCTCGCCGAGCTTTTCCGCGCTTACACGGTCCGTTCCGAGAAGGCTTCACTGCGCAAATCGGCATCTTCTCGAATAAATATATGCAGTACGCTGTCGGCTTCTCAATCCTTTTGGTTATCCTGGTTGTCAACGTGCCCTTCCTTCAACCGATCTTCAACACGCACTTCCTGAAAGGCACGGAGTGGGCAGTGGTGGTTGGGCTGGCGCTCATCCCCGCAATTTCAGAAGAGATCACCAAATTCTTCCTGCGGCGTCAAAGCTAAAACACAAACGGGCGGCTGCAAAGCCGCCCTTATTTTTTATGTTCATTCCCCTCATTTTTTTAGGCGCGCTCACTGTTTTGGGGCTAAAATTTGATCAGACGTGGAAAGAAATCTCGCTGACGGCGCTATTTTGCGCCCTGCTGGATTGGGCGCTCTTAGCCGGCCTGCCTCGTCTGGGACTATCCTACGGATCGCTAGACCTCTCCCTCCTCTTAATCCACATCGTGCGGATTTTCGTTCTGCTCCTAATTCTCTTTCTGCTTTGGCGGGCAAACCGAAACGCCCATGCAAAAAACTTGCTCTCGTTTGTGGGCATTTTCCTGCAGATCGGCATCTTGCTCGTCGAGAGCTACGGGCTATATGTTGAACCCTTCCAATTAGGCACAACCATCCTACAAGAATCCGCGCCCCAATTTCTGGATGAACGTCCCTTGCGTATTCTACAAATCTCCGACCTGCACGTAGAACGCATCACCCGCCGCGAGGAGCAGATGCTCACCGAGATTAACGCTCTCGCACCGGACATCATCGTCCTAACTGGCGACTATGTAAATATCGACTATCGTCTGGATGCCAAAACCCACACCGATACACGCGCCGTACTCTCTCAACTGAGTGCCCCTTATGGTATCTACGCGATCACGGGGACAACAGGCGTCGATATCCCTGAAGCAATAAATGCCATTTTCGCCGGATTGGACATTCAGATTCTGGACAACGAGATTATGACCGTTCCATTGCCGAATGACGATCTTTATCTCATCGGCGTGACCATGAGCAGAAACGTGCTACAAGACCGCGAAACCCTCACAGCACTGATGACTACGCTCCCCGAAGAGGCATACACCTTGCTGCTCTACCACTCCCCAGACATCATCTACACTGCCGCTGAAACAGGCGTGGATTTATACCTCGCCGGGCATACGCACGGAGGGCAGGTCCGCGCACCTTTTTACGGGGCAATTGTGACGGCATCTTTTTACGGAAAAGAGTTCGAGATGGGCAGATATTCACGCGCAGCGACCACGCTCTATGTCAGTCGTGGTATCGGCATGGAGGGCTTGAACCTTCCGCGTGTGCGTTTCCTGGCTCCGCCTGAATTGGTGTTGGTTGAGTTGGGCGAATAAACCGGCCTTTAAGAAATCTTTACGATCCACATATCTCTACTTTATGTCTTACTTTTACACTAAAAGTAAGTAAGCACTTGGGTATTTCCCAAAGCTTTGAAAACAGGAGATATAAAAATGAAAACCAAAAGAATTTTGACAATAAGCTTAATCGCGGCTGGAGCGATTTTAATAAGCGCCTGCGAACCTGTCACATCAGTTGCCTCCGCTATCCCAAACGACACAACACCGCAAACATCTACCGCCAATACGTCCCCAAACAATGGAAATGGAAACGGCATGATGACGAATGAAGAATACAATGCAACGGGACAAGCGCAAGCCGGAAATGGCGGCGGGTATGGTCACAGTGGCGGGATGGGCGCACAAGTACCCAGCTATGCAATTGGCGAGATCAGCACAGCCGAAGCGGATGGCTTGGCCTTCATGCGTGAAGAAGAAAAACTCGCCCACGATGTCTACGTGACGCTTTACGATGTCTGGGGATTACGCCCCTTCAGCAATATCGCTGCCAGTGAGCAGACTCATACTGAGTCCGTCAAAACACTGCTCGACATGTACGCGCTGCCCGATCCCGTAGTAGATGACAGCATCGGTGTCTTCGTAAACGCAGACCTGCAAGCCCTCTATAACGACCTGATCGCAAAAGGCAACACCTCCCTCGTGGATGCCATCGAAGTCGGTATCGCCATCGAAGAGATCGACATTCTCGATCTGATCGAATATATGGACAGCACCGAAGAAGCCAATCTTGATTGGGTTTATACAAATCTCAAAGCCGGTTCCGAAAATCACCTGCGCGCCTACGTCTCACAATGGGAGATGCAAACCGGCCAGACCTACGTCCCGCAATATTTGCCCCAAGAGATGTACGATACCATCATGAGCGCCTCCAGCGGTAATGGACATGGTGGCGGTCGCGGCGGCCATGGCCAAGGCGGCCAATGGAATAGCAATTAGAAAACTGGATAAAAGAAGAAAGAATAGAGGCTCTCCCAAAAGTTATACGGGAGGGCCTCTTAGAATTTCAATAGATCACGATTTTCCCAAAAAGCGTCATTGCGAATGAGGTGAAGCAATCCCCTTGCAAGGGGCTGCCTCACCCAATGGGAGAGGAAACTTCATTCTGCATAACTTCAGCTAATATAATGGGGGGAAAGACAAGTATTCAAATCCCACGTCCAAAATTATGGGAGCGATTGTCTCCACATTTAGAAGACCTGATGCATAATCGGGCAAATCTTTTAGTAGATGCCAGTATCTTACCGCTCCTTTAATATTGTCAAAGGATCGTTGCTTGCCATTACTTTGACAGTGACTTATGATCGTAAACTACACTCGTTTACGAAGGAGACTTGCTATGAATGTTAATGGAAAACACTATCGCACCATCTGGCTCAAAGAAGATGACTCCGCTGTCGTTCAGATCATCGACCAGCGCCATTTGCCCCATAAATTCGTCATCGAAGATTTGAAAACAGTCGATGAAGTAGCACGTGCCATTAAAGATATGCACATTCGTGGGGCGGGATTGGTCGGCGCAACGGCAGGATTTGGGATGTATATCTCAGCCCTGAATGCCCCCACCGATTCGTTCATACGTCAACTTGTTTCCGATGGTGAGAAGTTGAAAGCAACCCGACCAACCGCCGTCAACCTCGCGTGGGCAGTCGATCGGCAGCTTGGGGCGCTATCTGCTGCCGAGGGTGCCGGGCATCAAGCCCAAATCAAGGTCGCACTCGAAACAGCACAACTCATTGCCGACGAAGATGCCGAATTCTGCCGTCGCATTGGCGAGCATGGCATCTCCATCATCGAAGAGATCAGCAAAGAAAAAAATGGGGAAGTGGTCAACATCCTGACCCACTGCAATGCTGGCTGGCTCGCCTTCGTCGATTATGGCTCTGCCACCGCACCCATGTACGCCGCGCACGATAAAGGCATCAAAATCCACGTTTGGGTCGATGAGACTCGCCCGCGTAATCAAGGCGCGCGCCTTACGGCTTGGGAGCTTGGGCAGCATGGCGTGCCCCATACAGTGATTGCTGACAATGTCGGCGGCCATCTCATGCAGCACGGACTTGTGGACCTCGTCATCACCGGTACCGACCGCACCACCTACACGGGTGATGTGGGCAACAAGATCGGCACCTATCTCAAAGCGCTCGCCGCAAAAGACAACGGCGTCCCCTTCTACACAGCGCTGCCCTCTTCGACATTCGATTGGGTCATGCGTGATGGTGTCAAGGAAATCCCCATCGAGCAACGCGATGGGACAGAAGTGCGCTATATTCCGGGTTTTCACGAAGGCGAGATCAAAGCCGTTCTCCTCACCCCCAAAGATAGCCCCGCCGCCAACTACGCCTTCGATGTCACCCCGGCACGACTTGTAACAGGATTAATTACAGAACGTGGCATTTGCGCCGCATCTGAAGAAGGGGTCTTTGGTTTATACCCAGAGAAAATTCAAATCAAGGAATAAAAATGACTAAAAAAGTAAAGAACGAGCTAAAAGAAATCATTGTCCAAACTGGCAAAAAAATGCTTAGAGATGGCCTCACCGTAGGCACATGGGGCAATTTCAGTCTGCGTGACCCGGAGACAGGCCTGATCTACATTACCCCCAGCGGCATGGATTATGAAACAATGACGGCAGATGATGTCGTCGTTCTGGATAATGAAATGCAGATCGTAGATGGCTCCCGCAGGCCCTCTGTTGAAAAGATCATGCATGTTGAGATCTACAAAGCCAGAGAAGATGTCAACGCCGTTGTTCACACTCATCCGTTGTACTCCACCGTTTTAGGCATTAACAAGATGGAGCTTCCCGGCATTAGTGAGGATTTTGTCCAGATCGTTGCCGATAAAATGATTTGCTCTGAATATGCGCTACCGGGCACTGCTGAATTAGCCCAAAATGTTGTTAAGGGCTTGGGGCAGCGAAATGGCGTTTTGCTCCCCAACCACGGAACGCTGGTTGTCGGTGCCGACATGAAGAACGCCCTCACCATTTGTCAGGTTGTTGAAAAATCTGCCCACATCTATATTCTTGCCAAAAGTATCGGGACACCTAATATTATCCCGATGGAAGACATCATCGCAATGCAAAATTATGTCCGCAACGAATATGGGCAAAAAGGAGAGTAACATGAACGCTTTTCGCAGTATCGAATGGCTGGATTCTGGCATTTTGCGAATGCTCGACCAACGGAAGCTCCCCACAGAAACAGTCTATAACGATTACCAAAATTACGCCGAAGTCGCTCAGGCGATCAAGGATATGGTCACGCGCGGCGCCCCGGCAATTGCCGTTGCCGCAGCTTATGGATTGGCTCTCACATCCAGTCACTCCCAGGCAGCGGATGTGAACGCTCTCCGTCTCGAACTTGCTACCGCTATGTCCACATTGCGAGCATCCCGCCCAACGGCCGTTAATCTCTTCTGGGCAATGGATCGCATGGAAGCAATAATCGCCAATCCCGAGTTGGATAGCGTTGCCTTGCTCAAAGACGCTATCCTTGCCGAAGCCCACGCCATCGCCGAAGAAGATGTCGAAATCAACAAATCCATCGGGCGAAACGCAATGCCGCTCGTCCCGCAAGGGGCCAAGATCATCCACCACTGTAATACCGGCAGCCTCGCCACAATGGATTATGGCACCGCGCTCGGCATTATCCGCATGGCACATGAAGAAGGCAAAGAAATCTTTGCCCTGCTCGACGAGACGCGCCCCCGTTTACAGGGTGGGCGTTTGTCGGCGTATGAGCTAAAAGAACAAGGTGTTCCCTTTAAAGTCATTGCGGACGGGGCATCGGGTCACTTTATGCGCACCCTCGGTATCGACCTGTGTGTCGTCGGCGCGGACCGTGTCGCCGCGAATGGCGATACCGCTAATAAGATCGGCACCTATAATTTAGCAGTTGTTGCGCACGAGAACGGTGTCCCTTTCTACGTCGCCGCGCCAACGACGACGATTGATATGGCAACCAAACACGGGGATGAGATAGAAATTGAAGAACGCCCGGCAAGTGAAATCACGCACGTCCGCGAATGCCAAATCACGCCGGATGATATCGAAGTCGGCAATCCCGCTTTTGATGTGACCCCTGCCAAATATATTACGGCCATCATTACTGAGAAGGGTGTGGTTTATCCGCCCTTTGAAGAAAACTTGGCCAAGCTGATGGGCTAAGCGTTGTAAAGATGCTGCACGAGTGGAATGAAGCGCCCGAAATTGTATAATCTTATCTGGGATATGATTGTCATCACAAAAGATTGATCATTGCGTTGGCGTTGCTTGAAACGCGAACCAAGGAGACTTCATGCAATTTATCAAAAAACGCTTCAACTACCTCTTCGGCTCCACCAAAGGTTTGATCCTGGTGGCAATCGCTATGGTCGCCATCGTAACAGCCATCTGGGGCATGCTCTCCGGCCCAATGGCTGAAATGGGTGTGCGCGAGACGGTGGTCAAAGCCCTCGGTATGGATTTACAGCAAGCCGAGCGCGAAGGGCGCATCATCATCCTCTACCACTCGATTGCAATGGCTATTATTGCCATCGAAGTCTATATGATCACCAGTTTGCTGAAGATGAAGCCTTTCTTCAAGATCGCGATTAACGCCATCATCACAGTTGGCTATATCCTAACGATGATCTTCGGTTTGAGCTTTGCTTATTTCGGTCATAACTGGGCCTTCCATGGGTTGTACATCTTCGGTCTTTCTTTGATCTTCTTTGCGGGTGTCATGCTTTGCGTTGCGCTTTGGCCTTGGAATCCAGAATACAAGGTCACCGACAAGGAATATGCCCAAACAAAGAAAGGCGTTAGTCTGGAACGTATGGCTTTCTTCGCCACCGCTGTGACGACAGTCATTTCAGCCTTGTTTGGGGCGGTTCCGGGTTCATTCTTTGGCAACGGCTTCGAGACCTTCCTGGCAGAGAACATCATTCGCCTGCCCGAAAAGACCACGATGGAATATTCGATCATCGGTCATCTCCACATCATGCTGGCGTTGATCGCCATCATGATCACGCTCATCATCGGATGCTGGCTCAACTTCAAAGGCATTTGGCATAAACTCGCCATGCCGTTGATGATTCTCGGCACCATCGTGCTCAACCTCGGCGTCTGGGGCGTGGTCACACCACTCGAACCAATTGCGCACATGATTATCTACGTCGGAGCGACGCCATCCATGCTAGCTGCCCTCTTCCTGCTGATCTGGAGTTGGGGAAAACTAATCCGCGAGGGTACAGCGCATATCGAAAAACCAACACTCGGTCAAAAGTTCAGTGCCCTGCTCCGCGATCCGCTCAAGTTCGGCCCCACCTGGCAGATGCTTTTCATGAACTTCACCACCAGCGGCATCGGCATCTTCATGGCTGTTCGCCTCGATGAAATCTTCCGTGTCTGGCCGGCCCGCGAAGAACGCATCGAACTGACCGGTCATTGGCACGTACTTTCCGCCATCATCGCCACCATCATCCTGATGTATTACGGCGACATGATCGGGCTAAAAGGCAAAGTCCGCCAGTGGTACGGCTGGCTCCTCATTGCGTTCTCTGACATCGCCTTCGCTGCCGTCACCATCTTTGAGATGAAACGCCTCTTCATTACAGAAGCCGAGCAGCAGCCGCTCGTCAATGCACTCATGTACATCATGGATTTCGGTCTCGCCATGTTGCTTGTCTTATTGGCTATCGTCCTGCTTTGGCGGTTGATGGATTTATTCAAAGCCAAAGGACGCTGGACAGAAGAAGCTGACCACGAACTTTCGGAGGAGGTGCTGAAATGAAGCGCATCGCCCTCACCCTTGGTTTGCTGATCCTTTTATTAACTTCCTGCGCCCCCGTAGATTTGAACGCTCCGATCCCCATCTTCGACACGGGTGTAGACCCCGAGTCTTGGGCACAAATCCCGGCAGGGGAGTTCTTCTTCGGTCAGCACGACGATATGGAAAACACCAGTGCATACGAAATCATGGTTACGGATGTTACCGTCAGCCAGTATGCAGCCTTTTTAAACGCCGCCCAAGCCGATCGGTCCGTGAGCGTCGCGGATGGGCAAGTCGTCGGCTACTACCCTGGCGATATCTTCCGCAGTGTCAAACACGAAGAAGAGATCAAATCCGGGGATTGGATATTCATCCCGCTCGATGACCCATCCCAGCGCATCGAATACGATGGAACTGCTTTCACAGCCCAGGCTGGCTACGAAAATCACCCGATGACCATGGTGACCTGGTTCGGTGCTTGGGGCTACTGTGGCTATTACGACTTCCGTCTACCCACTGAAATGGAGTGGGAAAAAGCAGGTCGGGGCACGGACGATCGTCCCTTCCCATGGGGAGAAGAAATTGCCCGAGAAAACGCCAACTTCTACGCCAGCCGCGACCCCTTTGAAGATATGAGCAGCTACGGCTCTCGCACCTCCCCGGTCGGTTTCTACAATGGCAAAAAATATGGCGACTATCAAACCCTTGACTCGGCTTCGCCCTATGGTCTCTACGATATGGCCGGCAATGTTTGGCAGTGGACGGGAGATGTCTACGAAGGTATGCACTATCGCTTCATGCGCGGCGGCTCAAAAGACACCTACGAGATGGATTTGCGTCTCTGGGTGCGCAACAACGCCACCCCAACTTATGCCAGCCCCGGCGTGGGATTCCGCTGTGTGAAGTAGCCATCTCTGATCTGTAAACCGCGTTACTTCTCATCACTGGTTTAGCGGGCTATATAACTGCACGCTGTCCAGTGACCACATTCCCCACCATGTCGGGATTATCCCTGAGCGTATTTCTAAGCATCAGCGGCAGCACTATTCTGAATATGTGGTATGACCGCGATATTGACGCCAAAATGGGGCGCACCGCAAAACATCCGCTGCCCTCCGGCGAGATCAATGCCAAGGAAGCCTTCCGCGTTGGTTTGGTTGTTTCAGCGCTGGGCGTCGGCATTGCTATCGCGATGTCCCCGCTCTATGGACTGATCACTTTCGGCGGACTTTTCTTTGATGTGATCGTTTACACGATTTGGCTCAAACGCAAAACTGCCTGGGGAATTATCTGGGGCGGTATCTCTGGCGGCATGCCCATTCTCGCCGGACGTACGCTTGGTCTGGGCCACATAGACTGAAACGATTTTGTCCTTATGATCGCCATCCCTTTCTGGATTCCCACGCACATCCTGACCTTTTCCATGCGTTACTTTGACGACTACAAAAACGCGGGTGTGCCGACTTTCCCATCTACTTATGGGTTCGCATACACCCGCATGACCATTGCAGCCTCCAGTGTCATAGAATCCATCATGATCGGTCTCGCTGCTTATGGTGTTGGCACCGAGTGGGGGTTCCTGCGTCTCATGTTTGTCTTCTCGGCAGGCTTATTCTCCCTCGCTATTTTCAGTATTATTCGTCCTTCAGAACATATTAATTTTGGTCTTTTCAAATACGCGTCGCTCTATATGCTGAGTGCCATGATTTTGCTTATGTTCTAAAGAAAAGAGGCTGCGTCGCATCAAAGCGATGAGAATGTAGGGTTCCCTTGGGTTTTTACGGGGGCTAAATTCCCCACCATCTTTTTATAAGGTCGGCGTATTAGAGATTCTTTTCCACAACATATCGAATTAATTCCGCCGTCGTCGTCAACTTCAGCTTTTCCAAAATGCGGCCTCGATATGTACTGACTGTCTTTGGGCTTAGGGATAGCTCGCTCGCAATTCCGGATATCGTTTGCCCGCGTCCAAGCGCCAGCATCACTTGATACTCGCGACTTGACAGTCTCTCGTGTAGTGCATCATTCTCGGGGGCTGTCAGATCAGCCACCATTTGTTCCGCCAGTGAAAGAGTTACATATTTACCTCCCTCTCTTACTTTCTGAATGGCGTTTGTCAATTCGATCGGTGCGCTATCTTTCGTTAGATATCCATAGGCCCCGGCTTTAAGTACTCGCCGTGCATACTGCTTTTCAGGGTACATGCTCAAAAAAAGTACCCGTGTACTTGGACTGATCACACGTGCTTGCCCCAATATATCCAGCCCACTCCCATCTGGAAAGGCCATATCCAGCAGCAGAATATCGTAAGTCTCATTGCGTATCGCCTTCAATGCGCCTTGCACAGAACTGGCTTCGTCCACCTGAACGGGTGTGGACATCTCATTCAGGATGTCCTTGATACCACGTCGGACGATAGAATGGTCATCCGCGACTAAGATTTTAATCATTGCGTTTCCCTCTTGGATGGCAAACTTGTTTCCGGTATACGGATAGACTATCTCGGCCCCTAACCCTGTTTCCCATCAAACTCAAGCTTTCTCCCTCAATAGGGTATTCGTGTTTGAAAACATTTGCTTGCATTAGCTTCCTTTGTTTTCGTTGCTGGAATAACGCTAAACTGCGTATTCTCTTTTCCAAAGTTCCATTCGCCTTGTTGCTGGCATTGGGATTTTCACCAAGACAGTTGTCCCTTTTTGGGGTTCACCAGTAATTGATACACTGCCACGCCACAAAGCTGCCCGCTCCTGCATCCCAAGTAAACCCAATGAGGCAAAATCACCCTGTTCGCCAGATGAAATACCGCGTCCATCATCGATCACCTCCATTTTTAGTTCATCCTTGTTTTTAGATAAACAAGCTTTTACCGTACTGGCTTGCGCATGACGGGAAATGTTAGTGAGTATCTCTTGATAGATGCGAAAGAGGGCAGTCGTCAAGTCGGGATCGAGAGCGAGATCATCATCAGGTAATTTGATAGTGCAGGGAATCTTGGTTCGGCGGTTGAACTCGTCTGAGAGCCATTCCAATGCTGGTAATAAGCCCAGGTCATCCAGCAGCCCGGGGCGGAGGTCAGATGAGATGCGGCGTGTCGTTTGGATGGCCTGATCAATCAGTGTGTCCATTGCTTTCGTCCGTTCGAGCGGTTCGCTCCCTTCTTCAAAATTACGCGCCAGCCACGACAAATCCATTTTTAATCCTGTTAGAGTCTGACCAAATTCATCATGGAGTTCGCGGGCAATGTAGGTTCTCTCACTCTCGATAGCGGTTTGTAAGTGGTGAGTGAGCGCATGTAAACGCTGGCGGGATTTCTCAACTTCTATTTCAGCCTTTTTGCGATCTGAAATGTCGAGAAAGATGGTACAGAATTGTCCCTTTTGTGGGGAATAGGCAGTCACTTGATAATACTTATCGAAGGTGCGTGCGTAATTTTCAAACTGGATGGTCTCTCCGGTCAATGCAACTTTACCGTAAGTGTCTATCCAGTAGCGCTCTGTTTGCGGTGCTACTTCGAGGAGCGTTCGCCCGACAGTTTCTTCGGCCTTCAACCCGGTTAATCTTTCAAAGGCTGGGTTAATTTCCAAAAAACGATAATCGATTGGTTCTCCAACTTTATTACAAATGATTTCATGTTGAGCAAAGCCTGTCACAAGAGAGTAAAACAATTTGCGATATTTTTCTTCGCTCTCCTGTAGCGCGTTTAAAGCCTCTCTACGCTCGGTTATATTTCTGAAATAGCCGATTAGACCGTTGGTTTGACCCTGCATACCGAAGGTAGGCATGAATGTTCCATCAAAAAATGCTAACTTCCCATTCTTTGCCATCAGAGATGTTTCAAAATGCATCGGCTTGCCATTTTTTATCACTTTGCGTTTAGCATTTATAAGCACTTCTGCTTCATCTTTTGGAAAGAGATCATAGTCGGTCTTGCCGAGCATCTGCTCCTCTGTCATTCCCAATTGCGGGTTAATGACGGTTAAGTACCTAAGTTCAGCATCATGCATAAAAATATAGTCTGGCGTGTTGGCCGCGATAGCCCTAAAACGTTCTTCGCTGCGCCGTAAAGCATCCTCGGCAGCTTTTATTTCTTCAATATTTCGGGTAATGGACAAAATGTGGGGGGTGTTATCGAAAACAATGATCTGGGCAGATGCCAGCCCCGTGATCACTTGCCCATTTTTTAGACGGAATTTAGCTTCCAGATTGTTGACGTACCCGTATTCTTTTAATCCTTCAACAAGTTTTTCACGATCAGAAGGGTGTTCCCAGATATTGATTTCGGCGGAAGTTTTTCCAATAACCTCTGCGCGTTCATAGCCAGTAATATCGGTGAACCCCTCGTTGACATCCACATATAGGCCGTCTTCCAAGCGGTTGATATTGATCGAATCTGGGCTAACCAGAAATGCTGTTCGAAAGCGATTTTCACTTTCGCGTAAAGCCAACTCGGCTTCTTTGCGCTTGGTTATATCCTGAAAAACGCTGAGCATGCGCACAGGAGAGCCAGCTTCATCATACGAGAGCATACCCAGTTGATGCACCCAGCGAACCTGATTATTGGGTAGTAGTAGACGGTATTCATAGTCCAGATCGGTGTGATTTTCAAGTATCTGGCGATCCAATTCTAGAAGGCGCTGACGATCATCTGGATGCAGGCGTTCTTCCAGCATTTTTCTTGGTATGATGCGCTCCTCTGCTGGAAAAGCAAAGATGCGCAGTAATTCTTCTGAACAAATTAGTTCATCCGAGGCAACTTGCCATTCGGCATGTCCCACTTTTCCTATGCGTTGGGCTTCAAAGAGCAGAGCTTCCTGTTTACGCAGTGCCCGTGTTTTATTCTCAACATTGAAATGCAGCCACTCCACACGTATCCAGGCGCGGTTGACGATAAAGATCAGGCTGACGAGCAAGGTGCCTCCTAATATCCAGATCAGCATCAGGACAAAAGGCTCTGGCGGATGCGGTATCCAACCCAGATTCAGGTACCATATGTTGTCGCCAACCAGCATAAAGGTTGAGCGCGTCTCACCCGTGATGTTTTTTGGGCCCCAAAAGAGTTGACCTTTGGAGTCATATAACTGGATGTCAAAGCGTGTGTCCACCCCGATTAGTGCATTTTCAACGACGATTGGGACATCAAAAACACTTTGTGTCAGGCCTATAAATTGGTCGTCACGATAGAGAGGCGCGCGAGCGACAATGCCCAGAATTCCTTGAACAAGGTGTTCCGGATCAGCGACTGTTATGTGATGTTGCTGAATCGCTTTCTCTACAAAAGGCGCTGCGGGACGGGTCATCAAGTCGAGGTTGAGGGCGGCTTCGTTCCCTTCCAGTGGATAGATGTAGCGGATGATCCGCTCGTCATCGGCATATTGCAGCGCACGCACTTCGGGGTAATGATTCAGCATCGCAGCGGCATAACGGTTGAACATTTCTTGATCGGGTAGCTCCGGGGAGGCAAGCATAAAGGCTTGTAAATCTTTAACAGAGTACAGTTGCGTTTCTATTGCCAGTTCTAACCGGTTTTGAATATCTACCAACTCGCGTTCGAGAGTTTGATCATTCTCTGCTTGTACCAGTTTTCGATAATAGTGGTCTGCAAAGACTAATGCGCTTAACGCAACTACTGTGAGTATGACTATACTGCCCCAATGCCTTGCAGATAAAGGATTTTGAATTTTCATGGTTGCTGTCTCAACTTTTGCAAGTGATGGTGACTTGCACCTCCTTTAAAAAAAGGTGACGTATTTGACAACGAAGAGATTGTATATAACCAGTATAGCACTTGAACCAAAAGGAGATAAGAAAGATGAGATAAAAGAGGAATTTTCTTAGACATAGATTGGCGATTGTTTTTAGGGCAAGTGTAGGAGATGCTTTTTTGTATATCGCTACAGTTTTGATGAAAAGAGTCTTCGCTGGTTGGGTAGGTGATCTTTCCTGCCCTATATTCTTTTGTTTGGAAAAAAAGATGGCTACTGCTTTTACTTTTGCGAAAAAAATCACCTTGAACCATGGTCAAATGAAGTACCTCAAAGCTTTGGATTATGTGACACCTTCGGCGAGGGTGCCTTCATCCCCAAGCCAACTATTGACATCGAAAAAAATATTACCAACCAAGGGGTTCAAGACCTGTAGACCAACGACCACAATCGACATCAAAATCAGTGCGTATTCGATCAATCCTTAATCCCTGCCCCTTTCTCTGAATCCGCTTCTGAATGTAGATATATGCCGCTATTTGGACATCCATTATCATATGCTGGATAGCATAATCCAAATAGCGGTTTTCGCTTTTATGTCCAATAGCTGGCGTTACGCAAAACAGATTGATAACAAGTAAAAAAACACGCACTTTGGGAAGATAAGGTGACTATCACGTACAAAGCACTTCGAGTGAAGCAAAGAAGTGAATTCGTTTTCGATGGTGAATTGATCGCAGTGAAATAAGTATGAAGCCCTCCAAGTGGAGGGCCTTTTATATACAACTCTAACGGATGGGGAAAGCGCTATCTTGTTATACTCCTAATGGACATTTATTGTCTGAATTTTATTGGTAGATCATATATAAAGGTGAAACATGAATCAGATACGCACGTTTTATGAAAAAGCAGACATCCAGATCACAAGCTGGATGGCGAAATATAGTCTCTCCGCCTTGCGCTTTGGCCTGGGTTTGATCTTCGTTTGGTTTGGCGCGCTCAAGTTTATCCCTGGGCTCAGCCCTGCCGAAGACTTGGTGCGTAACACGATCTATTTTGTTGACCCCAACATCTTCCTGCCGATCTTGGCTCTCTGGGAAGTTGCCATCGGTCTCGGCTTTTGGCTGGGTTTCTTCACTAAAAAGTTCGAGCGTATCACCATCCTGCTGCTTTTCCTGCAGATGCCGGGCACAGCCCTGCCGCTTTTTATTTTGCCTGAAGTCTGTTGGACCAGTTTCCCCTTTGGCCTAACCCTCGAAGGGCAGTATATTATTAAAAACTTAGCTATTATCAGCTCGGCGTTAGTTCTTGGGGCAACCGTCCGTGGTGATAGCCTGCCCGCAGAATCACGTTAAAGGATTTTTCATGCAAGCATCCGATTTCATTCAACTTAATAACCTGTACAAGAAATTTCAAGAAGGCAATCAAACCCGCCCCGTCTTGCAGGGAATGAGCGCCAGCTTTGCCAAGGGCGAGTTCGCTGCCATTCTTGGTCGCAGTGGCAGTGGCAAAAGCACCCTGTTGAATGTCATCAGCGGCATCGACGAACCCGATTTAGGCAGCATCGAGATCAACGGGATCAACGTCTCCGCCCTCGACGAGACCCAGCGCACGCTCTTCCGTCGCACCGAAATTGGATTTGTCTTCCAGTTCTTCAACCTGATTCCAACTTTGACCGTTTTGGAAAACGTGACCCTGCCTCTCGAGTTGAACGGCATCCCGCTCCGCTCTGCAAAAGAACATGCTACCGCGCTACTAGCAGAAGTCGGCTTGGACGATAGGGTAGCCACCTTCCCCGAAAGACTTTCGGGCGGCGAACAGCAGCGGGTTGCCATCGCCCGTGCCCTCGTCCACGACCCGCTTTTGGTGCTCGCCGACGAACCGACCGGCAACCTCGACGAAGAGACGGGCGTGCAAGTTTTGGCCTTGCTCGATAAGCTCACCCGCCAGGCAGGGCGCAATATGCTCATGGTCACGCATAGCAAAGAGAACGCCATCTACGCTGATCGTGTTTTGGAAATGCAGGCAGGTAAATTGGTGGAAGTGAGTAAAGCGGATGTTAAATAGGATGCTTCCGCTCCCGCCCCCTTCCCAGCCTTCCCCCGAGGGGGGAAGGAGCAGATTCTCCCCCCACCGGGGGGAGATGTCCGATAGGACAGAGGGGGGCGCTCGATGAAAAGCCCTCCATTTCTAGCCCGCCCCCTCATCAACGTAGGCTGGCGCTATCTCATCCGCCACTTCTGGCAATCCGCTCTCATGGTCTTGGGCATCACGCTCGGCGTGGCGGTCGTCGTCGGCATCGACATGGCAAACGAGAGCGCCAACCGAGCCTTCGACTTATCGACCGAATCCATCGCTGGGCGAGCCACGCATTATCTCTCGCTCGGTGGACAACCCATCCCCGACGAAGTCTATGCCGACCTGCGCCGTGCGGGACTTGAAATCCCCATAGCACCCATCGTCAGCGACTATTTGCTCGCCCACGACCTTGATAATCTCACCTTGCAACTGCTCGGTGTCGATCCCTTTGCCGAAGCGCCCTTCCGCAGTTATTTGGGCGAGCAGAGCGATGCGCCCATCGGCGGGTTGACCGAATTCTTCGTCCAGCCGAATAGCGTGCTGATCTCTGAAAATCTCGCCCAGCGCTTTGATCTTTCGCTTGGCGACCAACTCAATCTTGAATATGCAGGCGAGACCAAAACTGTCACGATTGCGGGGTTGCTGCGCCCCAGCGATAGTCTCAGCCGCCGTGCCCTCGACGGGATGCTGCTCGCCGACATCGCCACCGCCCAAGAGCTGACAGGTCGCATCGGCACGCTCGACCGTGTGGACATCATCATCCCCGACCAAGCCGCAAAAGCCAAACTCGAAGCCGCCCTGCCCGACGGGGCGCAGATTTTACCCGTCGCTGCTCGCAGCGGCACCATCGAGCAGATGACCGCCGCTTTCCGCCTGAATTTAACGGCGCTCTCTTTGCTGGCGCTGGTCGTGGCGCTTTTCCTGATCTACAACACGATGACCTTCTCGGTCGTGCAGCGTAGACCGTTGTTCGGCACGCTGCGCAGTTTGGGCGTGACCAGCGGCGAAGTCTTCCGTATGGTGATCGCCGAAGCGCTCATCATCGGCGTGCTGGGGGCGGGTTTTGGTATTTTGCTCGGTATCCTGATGGGGCGGGGAGCGGTCGGGCTGGTATCCCAAACGATCAACGACCTGTTTTTCGTCACCACCGTGCAGGATGTTGCCATCCCCGTCAACAGTCTCGTCAAAGGCGGGCTGATGGGCGTGCTGGCAACCGTCCTGACCGCCGCATTCCCTGCCTGGGAAGCCGCCAGCGTGCCGCCCCGCACGGCGCTCTCACGCGCCAATTTGGAGAGCAAAGCCCAAAAGGTCGTGCGTTGGTTGGGTCTGGCGGGGGCGCTGGTGATCGTGGCGGGTGGCGCAATTCTTTTTATCCCCACCAAAAATCTGATCATCAGTTTTGCGGGCACCTTTGCCGTTGTCTTCGGTTTTGCGATGCTGACGCCCATCACGACTATCTGGCTGATGGCGCTCAGCAGCCGTATCACCAGACGGCTGTTTGGCGTGCTCGGTCGCATGGCGCCGCGTGAAGTGGTCAACTCGATCAGCCGTACATCGGTGGCGGTGGCGGCGTTAATGGTATCCATTTCGGTCACCATCGGCGTGAGCCTGATGGTTGGCTCGTTCCGCTTTACGGTTGAAACCTGGATGAGCCAGATCCTGCATGGCGATGTCTATATTTCGGTGCCAGGCACCACGCTCTCTCAACCGTTGCAAGCCATTCGTCCAGAAGCGTTGGCGCTGATCGAATCTGCCGAGGAGGTTGTCCGAGCCGATTTCCTGCAATCCACCATCGTCGACTCGCCGCAGGGTCCCATCGTCATCTCCGCCAACAATAATCCCAACGACGGCATGGAGCAGTTGTATCTCGCTACTGATTTTCCGCCCGAAAATATTTGGGATGAGATGCAAAAGGGCGCTATCATCATTTCGGAGCCGCTTTATAACCGCCTGGGGCTACCCCTGAATGGCGGCGAGATCACGCTTTACACGCCCGAGGGCGCGCGTGTTTTCCCTGTGGCGGGCATTTATTACGACTATGCGTCGACGCAGGGCAATGTGATCATGTCGCTGGATGTTTATCGTTCGATCTGGGATGATGCGGATGTGGATGCGGTGGCGCTGACGCTGGCGGACGGGGTGGACGAGGATGCTTTTGTGCGGGATTTACAGGAACGGATCGCCCCTGCCCAGAGCTTGCTTATTCGTCCCAATCAGAGTTTGCGGCGAGAAACATTGGATATCTTCGACCGCACCTTTGCGATTACGGGCGCACTCCAACTGATGACCACCTTTGTGGCTTTTGTGGGCGTACTCTCGGCGATGCTCTCGCTACAACTCGATAAACAACGCCAACTTGCGATTTTGAAGGCAATCGGGCTGACCGCCCGCCAGCTTTGGCAACTGATCACGCTCGAAACGGGGCTGATGGGCGCTGTGGCGGGCATCCTTGCCATGCCGACGGGCTATATCCTGGCGATCATCTTGGTCTTCATCATCAACCGCCGCTCCTTCGGCTGGACGCTCCAAATGCAGATCGTCCCCGAACCTTTCGTGCAGGCGCTGATCTTGAGCGTGCTGGCGGCGGTCTTGGCGGGGCTGTATCCTGCGAAGCGGATCATCGAACGCAATACGGCGGAGGCGATGCGGTTTGATTAGGGGGGCTAGGCTATATGGAAAAAGTCCATAAAGAATAATCGTTAGAATATATCCATTCGGGATAATCATTTAACAATTGTATACATCGTCTTCCTAAAATTTGTGTATGTAATCTGAAATCAGAATTCGTTATGGCACGAGTGAAAGATAAAACTTGATCTGATGCTCGTTTCTCTTGCAAATTATCAATCTCATCGTTAAGTTGCAATGCTGCTTGAACATATGATTCTAAAAAGAAAGAATCAATAGGAAGAGATATGTCAGAAGCGCTTTCCAATAAAAGTTGAGCAACTTTTGTTTTGAATCGAGATGAAGTTTTTCCGTTTTCAGGGAAGAGTATTAAAGGTTCTAACAATATTTCTAAATAAGATTGTATTACTTGAATGTTATGTTTGATTTCATAAAACAATGCATAGAGCACTCTTTTTTGACTTTCAGCGTGTCTGTAAAGGTTTCGCCACTCGTTGCTTAGCACACCTAATTTCTTTGCTAAACAAGCAAAAAGAAATTCTCGCATAAAGAGTGCTTCATCCCCGTAATGACAGGTAACTTCATAATAATTGGATTTATGAGGGAAATTAAGAGTGCTTTGATCAGGAAGCTCAATTATTCCTTTAAGCAAATTTTCTCGCATCAGGCAAATTCCGCCGAATGTTGGAAAAGTTTTACTTTCGTGTGTATAACGGTTGCGCCTAAAATTAAAAAGATATTCAACAAAAATTACTTTTAATTTCTCATCGACCGTTCGATTTTGCCAAGTTGTCTTCCAAGATTGTTTAACTACGGTAAATTCATTTACGAATGTAGCTTTGATATTATTTGGTAAAGAAGTTATAAGCAAATTGATGTTTTTATTAACCCCGTAATGTGAATTGTAAATTTCTAGTATTTTGTCGATAAGTGATGAAAATGATTTAATAGAGAGTGTATTACTATTGAGAATAGTATTTCTTTCCGAAACTCCATAAATACTACTTTTTTTTGTCTTTAACCAAGATTGTAAATCTTCATAATTATCCTTGCCAGATAATGTATCAAAACAAGTGCAAAGTAAATAAGTTTCTAGTGCGTTTCTATGATTGCACTCTATTATGTTGGTTAAGTCTATATTAACTGAATAACGCAATTCGTCTATAAAATCTATTCGGCTCATTACTATAGAGACACGACCTAATAAAACAGGGTCGAGTCGTTTGATTGATTCAATCTCAGCATCACTTAATGATCGCATCGCAACCTTATAAGCAGTAGATAATCCACCAAATGTGTTTGTGTTCATAATCTTAAATTAGCGATAGCCTATGGAGAGATTTCAACTTTAGAAACCTTTTCATATTGAGAAATCTTTTGCTGAAGCGATTTGATTTTTTTTGTTGCGCTATCAATTTTCATTCCTGTAAAAATGCCTTTTTCCTTTTTAAGCTTTGCTAATTTTGTTGTCTCCATTTGTAATTGTTTTCTTAAGTTTGGTAACTCTCTTTTAGCATTTTCTTTTTGCTCTATTCTGTACAATAATGCTACTTTATTTTTCACGGCAGATGACCAGTTAATCCAACTCGTTTCTCTGGATAATTTTCTTATACGAGCAAGAACTGAATAATGTGTTGGGGCATAAAGTGATGCTAATAAAAAATAGTCCATTGCTTTAATAAAATATTCTCTGCTGTTATCTTTTGCGTCAGGACTACCGAATGCCGCATCTGTTATCGCACTAGCCAAGTCATACTGAGTGGCATAGATGTTATATATTTTCCAACCATGTTGAATTTCTTCATCACCCAAATGCATAAACCATTGAACTTGACTGTTTCTCAGACTATCTCTGGTCTCTTGTAACCAAGGGTTATCTTTTTCAAAGATTTCTGCTTTGTTTAAATACTCAAGTGCTTCTTCGTAACGATTATTAGCTACAGTAGTTTGCCAAAACGTTCCAATTGCTTTGTATACCCACGCAGTAAAGTTTTCAGGATCTATTTCTAACACTTTATTAGCGTACAGCAACATATCGTCATAATTGCTTCCAGTAAAAGCAGTTTTGCACATTTCAAGAAAGCGTTCGATGTTTTTTCTTTCGGTGTTCTCGACTGATGGATGATATGTAATCGTTGTCCCGCAATAGTTACATTGTATTATTCCTGTATGGCTTGGTTTGCCCATTGTGCTTCCGCAAGACGGACATTTTAGAACCGAGCCGGTTTTTGAAACAGGTTGTTGCTTGTGTTCGTGTGCGTTTACAGTAGTTTGAAACTCTAACTCTGCAAGTGCTTTTTGAGCTGCGCTATTATCTGGGTTTATTGCAAGAACTTTGTGAAAGCAATCCTTTTTTTGTTTAGAAGTGTTTACACATGCCGCAAGCCACATCCAAGCGATTTCATTGTTTGGTTCTTTTTTGACCACTTCTAAAAAAACATTACGAGCAGTAGTTTTATTGCCAGCCTTATAGTATTCAATACCCGTCTGAATATTATTCATGTTTTTGTGGTACCTCCTGTTGCAAATTACCAACAAGACACCCCCGTGAGAGGTGTTAGATAATTTTAAAATATCTAATTTGCAAAATGTATTATACAACAGCAAATAGGAGAATCCTGAACGGTACTTTGCATTTAAAGTCATTTTCTGCTTCGGCATCTCCTTCTTCAAACTCTGCCGACCTCACCACGTCGCCAGTGGTATACTCCGCCAATTGAATGGATAAGGAGCAGGAAATATGCTGGTTGTATCAGACTTTAATGGCACACTTTCACACGGTTCACCCGTTTTGGGGTTAGTGGGTTGGGTCGGCGAAAATCAAAGCAAATTGCGCAAAAACCTGTATATGGCGAAGATCGCCCCATCCTGGTTTTTGGCGAAGCGTGGGCTGATCGACTGGAATGCGTGGGTGAAAGAACTCTTCATCAACTGTATGCCGATGCTGAAAGACGCCACCCCCGAACTCTTTGAAGAGGTGATCGCCTACACGATGGAACACCAACTCTGGCGCAAACGCCGTCTGGATATGATCGAGCGCATCCGTGGGCATGTGCAGCAGGGTGATGATGTCTATATCGCTACGGGCATGTGGCAGCCGACCGTCGCTCATTTTGCTGCGCATATCGGCGCAAAGGGGCTGGGCACCGAGATCAAATTTGAAAACGGACAGATGTCGCTGACCGAACCCGTCGCTCACGGGCAGGCGAAAGCGGACAAGATCAAAAATCGTCTGGGCGTGGAACGTGTCGACGTGGCGTATGGCGACACGTCAGCGGATATCCCGATGCTGGAGATGGCGGATCGTCCCGTTGCTGTGTATCCCGACGAGACGCTCAAATCCGTGGCGCTGGAGAGAGGGTGGGATATCTTTGGCGATCGGGCCGATGATTGATTTTTAACCACGGAGAGCACGGAGATCACGGAGTTTTTTTCTCTGCTTTTCTCTTAAACTCTGTGTACTCCGTGTGCTCTGTGGTGAATTTTTAACGGTTTTTCCATGAACAAAAAACTCATTACCTTTTTACTCGTTTCTCTCGCCTTAGCCATCTACTTTGGCTTCTCCTTGCGCAAACCCGCCGAAGCGACACTCCCCTCCGCCAGCCTGGTCGCTGACTTGAGCGAGGGCGGCGATTTCACGCGTGCAGATTCGCCCCGTGAGTGGGAGTTCCCTGCCGATATGGGGGCGCATCCCGACTACCAGACCGAGTGGTGGTATTACACGGGCAATCTCGAAACGGATGATGGTCAGCATTTTGGCTACCAGTTGACCTTTTTCCGCCGTGCTTTGGTCGCTGCCGAAGAGCGCACGGAACGGGATTCGGATTGGGGCGCAGATCAAATTTATATGGGGCATTTTGCCATCAGCGATGTGGAGGTCGAGCAGCACGAAGCCTTTGAGCGTTTTACGCGCGGCTCGGCAGACTTAGCTGGGGCAGAATCTGCTCCCTATCAGGTTTGGCTCGAAGATTGGCGGGGCGAGGAAATTGGTGACGGGCAATATCGGCTGGTGGCGCAACAGCGCGAATTTGCGCTTGATTTGATTTTGAACGATGTCAAGGGCATCATCCTGCAGGGGGACGAGGGTTACAGTCAAAAAGGGGAAGGCTCCGGCAATGCTTCGTATTATTACAGCCAAACGCGGATGGAGACGAGCGGCACGGTTCGCACTGAGCGGGGCAGTTTCGACGTCGATGGGTTGAGTTGGAAAGATCACGAGTTCAGCACGAGTGCGCTCTCTGAAGGGCAGGTTGGCTGGGATTGGTTCTCGCTCCAATTGGATGACGGCAGCGAATTGATGTTCTTCCAAATTCGG
>JBNKMO010000025.1:0-23883 GCA_050293165.1 Anaerolineales bacterium
AAAATCCTTGAATACAAACGGGATGGACTGCTGCGCATCGCCCCGCTCCTGAACTGGACTCAGACCGATATATGGGATTACATCACTGAACATCGTTTACCTACACATCCGCTGCCGCACACCCAATATCCCAGCGTGGGATGCAAACCCTGCACACGTGCCATCCAACTCGGCGAGAACGAACGCGCCGGTCGCTGGGCAGGGAAGGGGAAAACCGAATGCGGGCTGCATACGGACATGTTCAATCAGGACGTGACCGAAAGTGGCTTCAAGGTCAACTTAACCACAGGTGATTAAACTATACTAACTATACTCATAATAAAAACCCTTGACTGCCCCAAAATCCCATGATACACTCTGCCCCGTTGCGAAAGCAACTATTCTAAAGAAAAGGAGACGCACGACAATGAACAACGTAATGACCCGTTTTGCCCTTGTTGGTGATGTTATTTCCCTACATCCTCGAAGTGCGTCTGTTGCCCTTTAGAAAAGACCTTATCTAGTCATCTAAAGCCACGGAGCACTTCATCCGTGGCTTTTTTATTTCACAAAACAGCTCTACCAAAAGTCACGGAGAAAACTCTGTGGCTTTTTTTTATTATCAAAGCAAGTTGTAACACAAGGAAAATCTCATGTTCGCAAAACCGCTCGACCGTGCCAAAGCCATCTATCACGAATACCCCAAGCAATTCTGGGTCGTCGTCGGCGCATCCTTTGTCGACCACCTCGGTGGCGCATTGCTCTTCACCTTCTTCTCACTCTACGTCACACAGCACTTCGGCGTCGGGATGACGCAGGTCGGCATTCTCTTCGCCATCTTCTCCATCTCCCAGTTCTTCGGCTCCATGTTCGGCGGCGCCCTCACCGACCAGATCGGGCGCAAGAGCGTCATCATCATCGGTCTGGTCGTTAGCGCCCTGACAAGTCTCGGGATGGGCCTGGTCGACAAACTCGAACTCTTCTATGTGCTTGCAGTGGTCACAGGTCTCTTTGCCGATATGGCGGGGCCCGCCCACCAGGCCATGCTCACCGACCTGCTCCCTGAAGACAAAAGAGCAGATGGCTTCGGCATCATGCGTGTCGTTATGAATCTCTCGGTCGTCATCGGTCCCGCCATCGGCGGTTTTCTGGCAGCAAGATCCTATTTATTACTCTTCAGTACAGATGCCGTCAGCAGTGTTCTCACGGCTATCGCTTTCTACTTTCTGGTCGCAGAAACCATGCCGAAAGCCAAAACGGTTGAAGAGGAAGAAAACAAGCCCAGTTTCGCAGACAGCTTCCGTGGCTATCTCATCGTGCTCAAAGACCGCGCTTTCATCGTCTTCATGGGCATGTCCATGATCGTCACCATCGTCTACGTCCAAATGTACGGGTCATTACCCGTCTTCCTACGCGATGTGCACAATGTCCCTGAAGCGGGCTTCGGCATGATTATGAGTCTCAACGCCGCGATGGTCGTGCTGATGCAGTTCGCCATCACGCGCAAGATCGGCGACAAACCGCCGATGCTGATGATGGCGCTCGGTGCGCTCATCTACGCCGTCGGTTTCGCCATGTACGGCTTCGTCGGCGAATACGCCATGTTCATGGTTGCTATGGCAATCATCACCGTTGGCGAAATGATCGTCACGCCAGTGGCGCAGGCGCTCGTCGCCAAGTTCTCGCCCGAAGATATGCGCGGTCGTTACATGGCTGTCTTCGGCATCTCGTGGCTGATCCCGGGCGCCATCGGGCCGCTCCTCGCCGGGCTGATCATGGATAACGCCGACCCTGTTTGGGTCTGGTACGCAGCGGGCATCCTGGCACTGGTCGCCACGCTCGGATTTCTTTCCCTCAACAAACACGTCGAGCAGGATGAGACATCCGAATCCGCTCCTGAAATTCAACTTGGTCCCGTGCAAAAGGAGACTGCCTGATGAATAACAATAATCTCTTTACCGCCCCCCACATCGTGCTGACTGCCATTGAGCCCGAGACCGATGCGGCTGTCCTCGCCCAATGGACGAGTGACAGCCGCTACATCCCGCTCTTTGACGAAAAACCGCCCTTTCCCATGTCGGAAATGCAGGCAAAGGAGATGCTCGAAGGCATCCTGAAAGAAGCCGACGAAAAGCGGAAAACCTTCTGGTTCGCCATCCGCACCACGGACGAGAGCGAACTGCTCGGCATGATCGGCCTGGAATGGGTGGACTGGGCGAACGGCGCGGTCTACATGGCGCTGACAATGAAAAACCTGGACGCATACAGTCAGCCTATCACACGCGAAGCGCTGGAGCTGATGCAGCGCTACGTCTTCCACGAATTGCACATGCACCGCCTGAGCCTGAACGTGCCCGAATACAACGAGGGCTTGATCGAAACGATGACCGCGCTCGGCTTCAACATTGAAGTCCGCAAACGCGAAACACTCTACCGCTTCGGCAAACGCTGGGACAGCCTGCACTTTGGGCGTCTGGCGCGAGATTGGGAAGCATCCAGCTCCTGAGTGGACGCTGAGTAGCTCTGATCGGAGTGAAGAGCGTATCGAAGCGGCAGTCGAAGGACGGCTCTTAAAAACACCGCTCATCGACTACGGGCTTCACGTTTGTTCAGCCCTCCGCTCAGAGACTGAAAGAAAGGAAATATGATGAGTGCTAATCTTTTAAACAAATATGCCGTAGCACGAGACAAGCTACTGGACAAAATAGTTGTAAGCATTAAACAAGATGAGCGTTTTGTTGCCGCCTGGCTGACAGGTAGTTTCAGCAATGATCGAGAAGACAGTGATATGGTCAGCGACCTTGACCTAACCGTCGTCGTTTCGGATTCTCATGCTAGCAGCCTGTGCGCCCAACCCGAAACAATTACAGTAGCCATTCCTGAGGCACGACAAGATTTTTTTAGTCAATTTGGCAAGCTTGGTTTTGTTTATGAAAACAATCGCAACGCACCAAGTGGCGGAACAGCAACGAACGCAATGTATCTGCCTTCGGGTACACGCGTTGACTGGGTTTTGCTCCCCCAAGAAGCAGCACGGCGACCAAAAGATAACAAGTTGTTATTTGCCAAAGTCGATATACCAACCGTTCCTGCTCCCGAACCCAAAAGCAGGGAACAACGAGCAAAGGAAGCATCTAATGCAGTCGGTTTCTTCTGGCTTATGGCAGCAGCCGTTGCAAAATATATGATTAGAAATGACGCTGTCTTTGTTGTGGATTGGCTAGAATACCTTACAGAACTTGTCTTTGATATCAAGAAAAATATTGATAATGAACCCGATCAATACCAACGCGGTTCATTGACAACATTACATATAGAGCCTGAAGAACATCTAAGGCATCTGGAATATCTATGTGGACAGGTTGAAGAAATGATGCCCCAAGTCGTTGACTTAGGAGGGCAAGTATGGGCCGATGCACAGAGCGGTGTTGAAAAGTGGCTACAAATGGCAAATGAAGCAGTGTTGAAAGAAAAGTAGACAATAAAACGAGGACAGAACTATGACAACGATAAAAGATCAATTCAGCAGTTCAACACTGCGCCTTGTGGCACTCAAACCCGAACAGGATGCCCAACTCATGAACCAATGGCGGCGAGACACCGAATACGCCCGCCTGCTCGACAGCGACCCGGTACGCCTCTTCAACAAAGAAGAGAATAAAAAGTGGATCGAAAAAATGCAAAAAGCAGAGAGCTTCGATGGCGTCGAGTTCATGATCTATGCTCTACCCGAAGATAAGCCAATCGGCTTTGTTGGGTTGGACGGCATCGTCTGGCATTACGGTGTCAGTTGGGTTGGGATCGGCATCGGCGAGCGCGACTACTGGAGCAAGGGCTTCGGCTCCGAAGCCATGCGCATGATCGCCCGCTACGCCTTTCAAGAACTTGGCCTACACCGCCTGAGCCTGAATGTTTTCTCGTATAACGAACGCGCCATCCGTTCCTATGAAAAGGTCGGCTTCAAAATCGAGGGGACTGTCCCCGAAGCCGTTCACCGTGACGGCAAACGTTGGGATGTGCTTTTTATGGGCCTTCTTCGAGAAGACTTTGAACCTTAGATGTGCCGCATGAAACGCACATCTTCTCATAGAGGAAAAGATCATGAAAAAAGGACTTTTACCCGCAGGTTTTCGCCTCCGCAAAGTGACCGAGGCCGACCTGCATATAGCAGATTACTTGACCAACAACTTCTCTGATGCCAGCAGCTATGCTGATATCGCTTACGTGGAATATCTATTGAGAAGCAGTTTGGAAGCCCCGCAAAGCGAATATACAACCGATGCCTTCATCGTCATTGACCCCGAAGGAAAGGCCGTCGGCTACGCGGAGATCTACAATCATAACTAAAACAACAAAAGAAGAGCCTACAAAAGTTTTTGAAACTTTTGTAGGCTCAAAGTGCTATTATGGAATTTAGCATGAAGAGTTCAATCTTGCAAAATGACAGTGAAACTCAAGCAATGCGCGAGCTGATCAACACATTGCCGCAGAACGCTGCCATCCCAAATTTTGAAGAAGCGATTCAGCTAAGCTCCGTACAAGCTACGACAAAACTTTGGAAAGATGAAGAAACCGTGATCGCATTTGCCTTTGTAGATAATTTCAACAACCTGCGCTTTGAAATTCATCCAGCATTTCGCTCTGAAGCGATTGAGGATGAGATCATTGCATGGGGTCTTGCCTGCATGAAAAAACGCAATGCAGAAACAGGCAAATTTGATACATTGGATTCTGCTTTTAGCAAAGAAAATCATTGGCAAATTGCCATGCTCGAAAGAGCTGGCTTTATTCGTGAAAACATCCGTTCTTTGTTCTATCAACGCTCTCTACAGGAGCCCATCAAAGACTATGCCCTTCCCTCCGGCTTTTCTCTTCGCACAGTGAAAGGAAAAGAAGAAGTGGAAAATCTTGTGACGCTGCATCGAGCAGCCTTCGGCACTGAGTATTTCACTGTCGAAGCACGTTTGGCAATTATGAATGCGACGGGCTATGAACAGGAATTGGATTTGGTTGTCAGCGCCCCAAATGGCGAATTGGCAGCTTTTTGTATTTGTGGTCTTGAAAAAGACGACAAGCATATCGGATACACAGATCCAGTTGGCGTACACCCAGCCTACCAAAAACATGGTTTAGGCAAGGCGATCATCACCGCCGGGTTTCGCTTACTGAAAAACAAAGGTGTCAAGACTGTAGAGACAGGCACCAGCAGTGAAAATCTTGCGATGCAAGCTCTCGCAAAAAGACTTGGATTTGTAATCGTATCTGAAAAACTCTGGTTTTCAAAAAAAGTAGCATAGCATAAAAGGAAAATAAAAAATGAAAGACTTAAATTTAAAACCCGGCTTGACCCTGCGCAACGCAACCATGGATGATCTCGAAGCTGTTGTAAAACTCGTCTACGATGTTTGTGTAGATAGTGGCGACGCATCGAATGCCTATTCGGTGGAAGAATTGCGTGAAGTTTGGGAAGACCCCAACCTCATCCTTGAAACAGATACCTGGGTCGTAACCACAGACAACGGTCACGTTGTTGGCTACGAAGAATTCTACAACGGCGACGCCCACGCATATCTACTCGGCGATGGCTACGTCCACCCCGACTTCATGGGGCAAGGCATCGGCACAGCCATGTTACGCGCCCTTGATAAACGCGCCGAAGAAGAGATGCACAAAGCTGAGCCCGACCTGCGCGTTTTCATCCGCAACGGCATGGGCATTGGCGACACCGTAGCACGTGAAATGCACGAGGCTGAGGGCTACGCTCCCGTTCGCTTCTCGTGGCGCATGGAAATCGATCTTGAAGAAGCGCCCACGCCTCTTACCCTGCCAGAAGGGATCGAACTGCGTCCCTTTGACGAGCAAGCGCACGCTCAACTCGTCTACGAAGCACACGAAGAAGCCTTTAGCAAAAATTGGGGGCATGCTTTCATCCCATTCGAAGAATGGAAAAGACGTCACATTGAAACCAACGAATATGATCCAGAACTCTGGTTTGTCCTCTGGGATGGCGATGACGTTGCCGCTTACGCTGTGAATCACTACAAAAATGAAAGCGGATGGGTCTCAATTCTCGGCGTACGCCCCGCCTGGCGCAAACGTGGTTTGGGCTTGATTCTGCTCGAGAAAACTTTCTCGGCCTTTTACGAACGTGGCACAACAAATATCGCATTAGCGGTAGATGCCTCCAGCCCAACCGGCGCGACTCGCCTGTATCAACGTGCCGGAATGCACGTCGAAACAGAGTATGTGAGTTACGAAAAAGAATTGCGCGCCGGACGTGAAATAGACGAAGAATAAGAAAACGGGTGCCAGTCACTTTTAAAGTGACTGGCACCTCTGCGAAAAAAGCCTACAAAAGTCTAAAGACTTTTGTAGGCTTCGAGGAAAAATAAAATGACCGACCACAAAATCAAACTCCCTGCAGGCTACACCGTCCGTGGCGCGACGATGGATGATATCCCCGCCTGTGTGGAGATGTTCAACACCTGGGCAAAGAAGGAACTGGGACATCAGGAACTGAACGGCGAAGAAGTCAAGAACGAATGGATATCGGACGACTTCATTCCTGAAGAAGATACGCGCATCGTTTTCTCGCCCGATGGGACGCTGGTCGCCTACGTCGAAGCATGGACACGCGCACCGAACACCGTCCACCCGTGGATTTGGGGACGGGTACATCCCGACCACTATGGTCTCAGCTTGGGCACGGAACTGATCCAATGGGCAGAGCAACGATCCCTGCGCGTGCTGGACGTACTCGACCCTGAGCTGCGCGTCACGCACGAGATTGGCATCGACCACAAGGTCAAGCCTGCGCTGGAACTTTTCGAGAATATGGGCTACCAGCACTTGCGCAGCTTCTACACCATGCATATCGAGATGGATGCGCAGCCACCCACTCCGAGCTGGGCAGAAGGCATTGCGCTGCGACCCTTTATCCCGGAGCGCGATCTCGAAGCGGTTTATCGGGCAGATGTTGAAGCGTTTAGCGATCACTACGGCTACATCGTCCAACCTTTCGATGTCGGATTCCCGCGCTTTGTCCATCACTTTACAGAGACCGAGAATTACGATCCCACATTGTGGTTCATCGCTTGGGATGGCGACGAGGTGGCAGGCATCAGCCTGTGCCGTCCGCATTCCTATGAAGACCCCGAAATGGGTTGGGTGGCGACGCTCGGCGTACGGCGCAACTGGCGCAGACGCGGCATCGCACTAGCGCTTTTGCAGCATTCGTTTGGCGAGTTCTACAAACGCGGCGTGCGCAAAGTCGGGCTCGGTGTAGATGCAGGCAGCCTGACGGGCGCGCTTAATCTCTACAAAAAAGCGGGCATGCACGTTGCCAGCCAATTCGACAAGTATGAGAAGGAAATTCGCGCGGGCAAGGAAATTAGCGTACAATCTATAGAAGAGTAACCCAGTTCCTGAGCGGAGCGACCAACAGGGAGCGTAGTCGAAAGATGGAGTTTACAAGAACCGCTCTTCGACTACGCATCTCGTCTTCGCTCGACGTTCCACTCAGAGACTGAATATCAAAAAAGGAGTAACCAATGCAACTACAATGTTCCTATTGCAGCAAAATGTTCGTCGTCAGCAAAGAAGCCGCCCTCGCGGGCATGTACGCCATCCACAACGAAGGGCAAACCCATTTCGACGCCACCTGCGAGCACTGCCAGCGCGCCACCCCCGTTTCGGATGAGCGCATGAATCAAACCTTCCCCAATTGGGAAGAAGAATACGGTGCCATGCTCAAAGAAGCGGATGAATTCGCCAAGAAACAAGCCGAACTTGAAAAGCAACTTGAAGAGCGCAAGTCCAAACCTGTTAAAGAAAAGAAAAAACGAAACCGCAGGCGATGAGCATCAAAACCGTCATTTTTGATCTGGGGGGCGTGCTCGTGCGGACAGAAGACCGCGCACCGCGCACGTCCCTCGGCTTGCGTTTTGACAAAACCTACAGCGAGATGGACCAAATCGTTTTCGGCACTCCTTCCAGTAAAAAGGCTGGACGCGGCGAGATCACCGCCCGTGAGCACATGCAAAACGTAATGCGCTCGCTTGATCTACCCGAAACCGACGAAGCGATAGCCGACTTCCACGCCGAGTTCTTCGGCGGCGATGAAGTTGACTACGCCATGATCGCCCAGATCGACGCCTTACGCCCCCAATACAGAACCGCCATCCTGAGCAATGCCTGGGATGATTTACGCGGTCTGCTCTTTGAGCGTTGGAAGATCGCCTACGCTTTCGACGAGATATTCATCTCGGCTGAGATGGGCGTCTCCAAGCCAGACCCGAAGATCTACAAAATGGTGCTCGAAGCACTCGACCTAAAACCCGAAGAAACCGTCTTCATCGACGATTTCCTGCACAATATCGAAGCTGCGCGAAAGTTGGGGATGCATGGTATCCATTTTCAAGGCAAAGAGCAGGCAATGGGAGAGTTGCGGGCATTGTTGAAGTAATCATCATTCCTACACAGCAACAAGGGAGTCAACATGTTCCATCAAATTTCACCAGCCATTCAAACAGAAATGCGTCGATTAGAAGAAATCGATGCACAAGACCGTGCAGATGGTACGCCGCACCTGCAACGCTTGCGCCAAATCCCACCCGTAACCGGAAAATTTATCGCCTTACTGGCAACCAATACCCCAGCAGGGCAAATGATCGAGATCGGCACCAGCGCCGGATACTCGACGCTCTGGTTGTCATTGGCAGCCAAAACACAGGGGCGCAAGATCACGAGCTTCGAAATACTGCCCGAAAAGGTCAAGCTGGCAAAAGAGACATTTCAATTAGCCCAAGTTGAAGATACGGTCGAACTCGTCGCAGGCGATGCCCTTGCACATCTCGCAAACTTGGATGAGATCGCCTTTTGTTTCCTTGATGCCGAAAAAGAAGTCTACAAAGCTTGTTATGACCTCGTTATCCCAAAGATGGTGACGGGCGCCTATCTGGTTGCAGACAATGTCATCAGCCATCAGGATGCGCTCAGACCCGTTGTCGATGATGCTGAGAATGATCCGCGCATAGATGCGATGGTCGCCACCATTGGCAAAGGCTTATTGGTCTGCAGGAAGCTCTAATGCCACGACTAGATTCGTATTCTGACATGCTCCATCGGGAAAATTAGATATAGAAAAGGTCTGGAAGATGAGCACATTCTTGCCTTTCATCACCCCAAACCGACCGAAAAAAATCACATTGTAATGATTCCCAAGAAACATGGGTATAAAATTAGCCTACTTACCTGACAGCTTTGTTTTAGCTGGTGACTGAGTAGCCTGACAGCACTATCGTCGGGCGTATCGAAGTCACAAAATTGAATTTTCACAAGAGAAGTTGGTTTCGATACGGCGAAAAGCACCGCCTACTCAACCAACAGACGTTAATTTTAGCAAAGTGTCAGGTGGCCAGAAAATAACTAAAAAGTTTTTTGATAAAAGCATCTCTTATTCACAAGGAGCAACCTTATGGCAAAGATAAAATATGTCATCAAGCGCAATGGATCAACAGTCGCATTTTCACGCAGCAGGATCGTTAATGCGATCTTCCGTGCGGCGGTATCCGTTGGGGGCAGGGATAAAAAGAGAGCCGAGAATCTTGCCGATCAGGTCATCGCAACTTTGGAGCAAGAGTGTCAACCCAAGCAATATCCAAGCGTGGAGGAGATTCAGGATGTCGTCGAGAAAACACTGATCGAAGCCGGACACGCCAAGGTCGCGAAACATTACATCCTGTATCGGGAAGAGCGTAATCGACGTCGGCAAAAGCAGAAACCGCTATCCAATCAACGCTCAGAATATATCCCCTGGGCAAAAATGTGGCGAACCCTGGATTGGTCTGTCAGCCATGAGCTAAATACGGTTCAGAAGCTCAACCAGCGCGTGGAAAATGGGGAGTTCAAGGAAATTGTCGCAGAGTCTGAAGCTGCTTATGCAGGCGATATTGCCTCAGTCAGCGCCTTGCTTGAAGAACGAAAAGACGAAGTTCGTCTGGCGATCGTTGCGGGCCCCTCATCATCCGGCAAAACAACGACCACGAACAAGGTCGCGCATCATCTCGGTAAACTCGGGATGCAATTTGTAGAGCTAAATCTGGATAATTATTATTTTGATCTGGAAATGCACCCCAAAGACGAGTTTGGCGATTACGATTTTGAAACGCCCCAAGCGCTGGATATTGACTTGATCAATGAGCATCTACACAAACTCCTTGCCGGAGAAGAAGTGCTCCTGCCTTTCTACGATTTCAAGACCGGCAAACGACACCCCGATCAAACCCCGCTGCGCCTGAAAAAAGGCGATATTATCCTGATCGACAGTCTCTATGGTCTATACCCGCCGCTGACCGATGGCATTACAGATAGCAAGGTTCGGCTCTATATTGAGCCTCTGCTGCAAATCAAAGATAATCAAGGCAAATATATCCGCTGGACGGATATCCGTCTCATGCGCAGAATGCTGCGCGACCAGCAACATCGCGCCTACGATTACGAGAAAACCCTAACGCATTGGCATTATGTCCGCTCAAGCGAAATGAGAAATATCATCCCCTATTCAGGCACAGCGGATTTTATTATCAACAGCGCCATGCCCTATGAACTGCCTCTCTATAAATCCAAATTAATGGATGGTTTTGCAGAATGGGTCGAAAAATATAAAGATGATCCGCTCCGGCTGGACGCCTTCGAACGAGCCACACGTATATTCAACTTGCTTCAAACCATCAGCCCTTACCCCGACGACAGCATCGTCCCGCAAGATTCCGTCATCCGAGAATTCATCGGCGGCTTGAAAATAGCGTGAGATAAAGGATACGAAGATGAGCCGGCCAGACTGGTATTGCGACGATGTCCTTTCGGGAAAGCTGGGCGTAGAAAAAGTTTGGGAAGATGAACGCGTGCTCGCCTTTCACCATCCCAAACCGACTGCTGAAATTCACGTTGTGGTCATCCCCAAGAAACATATCCAATCAATCCTTGCACTTGAAGCCGTAGACGGAGAACTGCTCGCTTCCATGGTGACCGCGATTCAGCAAACCGCCACAAAACTAGGGCTGGATACGCAAGGCTTCTACGTCCGCACCAATGCCGGCACGGATGGCGTCACGCCCCACATGCATTGGCATATCTATGGGCCGGGGATACCGTAAATAAAAGGGAGATACGTTTATGTCAATTCAAAGAATAGGGAGTATCGGCGCCTTCCTACTGTCAATTTTCTTTATCGCTTTCGTATTCTTCCTGACCGTCATCATGCCCGCCCAAGGGTTTGATGCAGGCAAAGGCAGTCTCTACAATCCAGAAATTGCTTTAGCGTTTGGGGCGAATTTTCCCACACTTAGAGTCTTCTACCTGCTATATCTCCTTGCAGCGATCGGGCTTATCCTACTGGTTGTAGCGATCCATAAACACCTTGCTTATCATTCACTATTTTTGATGAGCATCGCTTCTTCAGTTGGGGGCATGAGTGTCTTCATGTTTTTCACCAGTGCAATCATTAGCTTCCTGAATCTCCCGTTATTCCTCATGCTGCTGGAGCAACATCCGGCAGAGGTCAAAGCGACCTATCTTACGGTAACGCTTATCAGCGGAGCGTTAGCCTATGGCGCATTTTTCACCTTTGGCGGGTGGGTCTTGCTAATCAGCATATTGGCGCTACGCACTAAAATATTCCCCAAGTTTTTGAATTATGCAGGCATCCTTTTAGGCATTCTGGGGATAATGACCATTTTCATAACGCCCTTGTCATTTGCTTTGATCCTGATAAGTGTTGTTTGGCTGGTTTATTTGGGCATCACACTATGGTCAAGCACTAAAACAGGTATCGACTAAACAGTTTTAGGAGCAGGAGGATGAAGAAAAAAACGAAATATCGGCTGCGCCTGATTGGATTTTTCATTGTCGCATTTTACATCGTCGGCATCAGCAGCTACGCCTGGACCATCGCAGATGCGAACATTCGCCCGGCCCACCATGAGGTCTGCTGCGGCTCGCCAGATGACTTCGGCGCGGAATACGAATCGGTAACGATGAGAATGGCAGACGGCATCCAGCTCTCGGGTTGGTATATTCCTCCACAAAACGGCGCGACAATCATCCTATTGCACGGCTACGGCGGAGATCGCACAGGGATGCTTATTCAGGCAGAAATGCTTGTCTCGCATGGCTACGGCGTTCTACTCTACGATCAGCGTGCCAGCGGTGAGAGTGAAGGCGATCTGCGCTCCTGGGGTTGGCGGGATGTTGCGGATGTGGGCGCGGTGCTCAACTTTCTGGAAACATACCCTGACGTTGAAACCGGTCACGTTGGTGTGCTGGGTTGCTCAACCGGAGCGGAGATCGCCATAGGGGCAGGCGCGCAATACGAAGCCATCGGTGCGGTCGTCGCAGATGGCGCTTTCTATGCAGCCGCCTCTGACACGTTGCCCACCTATGACTTCTCTGATTGGATCACATGGCCTATTTACCCTATATTTCTTCAATCCATGGAATGGAAAAGCGGCTCATCCGCACCCATGCCGTTGAAAGAAGCCGTGACATTAATCTCGCCGCGCTCATTGCTCCTGATCGCAGCCGAAAAAGACGGATACGAACAATTCCGCGCAGAACAATACTATGCCAGCGCCGCTGAACCAAAAGAGCTTTGGGTCGTGGCAGGCGCAGGGCATTGCGGCGGACCATCCACACAACCCGATGAGTATGAAAAACGGATCGTTGATTTTTTTGATGGGGCTTTGCTCGAACGGTCAGAGTGACGCCCCGTATGCACTGGCTTATTTATGGACTTCGGATACCATACCGTAAATCGTTTTGTAAACAGGAGCAACTCTAATGGAAGCTCAAAAACAATTAGATAAAATCAGAGCAAAGCTTGACCCCATTTTAAATCCTATTGGTTTCATATTTAAAAATTCTGGAGGAGGAATATCGTCTGCAGGACCATTTTCCGCGGGATTTTATATTGAAGGAGAAAAGAAAATAGGTCTAATTTATCGGTCACTTTTGGGTTTAGGCTCTGTTACTTATGAATGTAGTAAAGTTGTTATTTCCCACGATAATTTAATTCAGCATTTGAAAAAACAAAACGAAAGCAAGTTGGGATACGATCCCAAAAAGTTTTCATCTTACTCAAAAAACGGGGGAGATGTTATAGAAGCTCTTATTTATGATATTCAAAATTTCTCACGAAAGATTCTAGTCGCCGATAAAAGACAGTTTTGTAAAGAATTAAAAAGAGCTCAACGGCAAAACAATTAGATTTTATTAGACCCAACATAACGAAATCGATGAAACCTCCTAAGAAAATCATCCAAGAAGGCTACGCCAAAGTTTAGCACGCCAGTGATTTTTTGAAACAAGTCAACCTGGAAAAAGCCGTCTGATCCCCTTACTACGTGATTACCAAATCAATATGAATATTCACGGAGAGTTATCTACATGAACCTGCTCAATAATACCCAAATCCCCACTGCACCCTACCCTGAACTCCCTGACGTCCTCGAAACCTTTGCCTCCGAAGTCGAAGCCAAACTGAGCGAAAACCTGCTTGGCATCTATCTGGTCGGCTCGTTGGCTTCGGGTGACTTTGATCTCGACAGCGATGTCGATTTTCTGGTCATCACCCACAACGAACTCACTGCCAAAAACCTGAAACGCCTGCCAGAGATTCACACAAAAATTCACGCCATTGATTGCTATCCTGCCAAACATCTCGAGGGCTCCTATATCAGCATCGCCGAACTCAACGACGCGGAAATCGTCGGGGAAAAGGAAATCCCCTATTTCGACAACGGCAGCACAGAGCTGGAGTTCTCCAACCACGACAACAACTGGCATGTGCGCTGGATATTGCGCGAGCGTGGCATTCCGTTAATAGGGCCAGCGCCAGACACACTGCTGCCGCCCATTCCATCCGCAGAACTCTTCCGCGAGATGCAAAGATCAATGAGCGAAATCCTGAAATACTTTGAAGAATCTATCGGCCAGCCGCGCAATTTCTTCAACTCCCAGTTTGGGCAACCCTTTGTTGTATTAACCGCCTGCCGCATCCTGCATACACTTCACACGGGAGAAGTTCATTCAAAGAAAGCCGGGGCAATATGGGCTAAGGAAGCGCTCGCGTCTGAGTGGGCAGCATTCATCGAGCAAGCTTGGCAAGATCGGGAGGGCGTTCGTTTTGGCGTAAAAATTGGTCAGCGCGCAGAGAAAAAAGCCCTCACAGAAACCCTCGCATTCATGCAATATGCGATGCAGGAAATGAACAAAAGGATCGTCCGAGAAGGCTACGATAAAGTCTCGCACGCCTATCGTGCGGATACGCTCGACTCCAGCGACGAGAGCTACCAGAAATATCGCGCATGGGTGGATGAGTTGTCTCGGCATTTGCAAGATGATGCGACAGTACTTGATCTCGGTTGTGGGAACGGCATTCCGTCGACGCAGTTGTTGGCGGAGAAATTCCACGTCACCGGCGTGGATATTTCGCCCGTCCAGATCGAACGTGCGAAAGAACTTGTTCCCGATGCCCAATTTCTGTGCGCGGATATGAGCACGGTCACGTTTCCCCCTGCCAGCTTCGACGCAATCGTCTCCTTTTATGCCATCATCCACTTGCCGCTCGAGGAGCAGCCATCGCTTTTGGCAAAGATGCACGCGTGGCTCAAAGATGATGGTTATCTAATGCTCATCACAGGGCATGATACATGGACGGGCGAAACAGCCAATTGGCTGGGCGTTGATGGGGGCGACATGTACTGGAGTCACGCTGATCGGGACACCTACCTGCAATGGGTAACGGAAGCAGGTTTCCATGTCGAGTGGGATCGCTTCATCCCCGAAGGCGAAAGTGGTCACACGCTTATTTTTTGCAGAAAAAACACTATAATCTAGCGGTAACGTCTGCGATTCCAATTTACAGGTATTTCAAATGTCCCATTCACATACCCATACGCACCAACACACCGAAAATATCCGCACCGCCTTTTTTCTTAATCTCGGTTTTACGCTCTTTGAGATCGTCGGCGGAATCTATACCAATAGCCTTGCGATCACATCTGACGCCTTGCACGATCTCGGCGACAGCATTTCGCTCGGCATGGCATGGTATCTGGAGAGGCACTCCCAAAAGGAGAGCGACCAAAGATATTCCTACGGCTATCGGCGCTTCTCGTTGCTGGCAGCGTTAATGAACACGATCATTCTGGTCGTCGGGTCGCTCTATATTTTGACGGAAGCCATTCCACGTCTGCTGCGCCCCGAAGAAGCCAAAGCCGGGGGCATGATCCTGCTCGCAATCGTCGGGATCGCTGTCAACGGGGCAGCGGTCTTACGCGTCCGCAAGGGACAGTCGTTGAATGCACAGGTCGTGGCATGGCATCTGCTCGAGGACGTGCTCGGTTGGGCGGCGGTGCTGATCGTCAGCATCACGCTGCTCGTCACCGATCTCTACATTCTCGACCCAATCCTGTCGGTGCTCATCAACCTGTACGTCATCTATAACGTGATCGGCAACCTGCGTAAGACGCTCGCGCTCTTCCTGCAAGCTGTCCCTGACTCGCACAACCTGCCCGATATTGAGCATCGGCTGGCAAAGGTGCCGCAAGTGCTTTCGGTGCATCACACGCATATCTGGTCGCTGGATGGGGAAGATAATGTGCTCACCACGCATTTGGTCGTTGATCCCAATGCCAGCAAAGATGACCTGATCCACATCAAGAGCGCTGTGCGCGAAATTACCAGCGAACTATCGCTGGCGCATTCGACAGTCGAATTGGAGTTTGAAGAAGATTGTTCCATGAACGGGATGGAACATACACATCACGATCACCCATAACAAAGAACACGAAAAATCGTGCTTGATTAAAGCAGTAGAACTTATCTCGTTTCATTTACAAACACAGCGCACACAGTGCCAATGTTATACTTTCACTTATGGATGACTATAAGCAACTGACCCAAAAACGAATTATTAACCAGAAGTCCTTTGTGCGTGCCGTATTCAGCGGAGAGCAAAGGGGAACCTCCGTGCAATGGGTTAAAGTGACCGTGCGCCCCGTTGAAATCAAAGGGGAATTCAATTTGCAATTCTCTTATTTCGACGAGAAGAAAGACATCACCAAAAATTATTCGTTGTCAGAAGCTGTGCCTAAAGTGAACGAGCTGTTGGCGCTCCCATTTAGAAATATTTTTGTAGAGAGCAATGCGGGCAATCTGCAAGTCAACTTTTCCAAAAAGGGAAAAGCCATCGTCAAGGCAGCCAAACCTGCCGCTGCACCTATTCATCTCAATCTCCTGCATGATCGCAAAAAGCCTAGATTGCTCTCCGATGAAAACGCACGCCCGTTTTTGCAAGCGGTTGGCATTATGACGCAGGATGGCAAGATCAAAGCCAGCATGCAACGCAAGTATAAACAAATCAATGAGTTTCTCCGCCTCCTGGATGAAAGCGCCTCTTTCGAAAACTGGGACAAGTCGCCCATCCATGTGATCGACTTTGGCTGTGGCAATGCCTACTTAACCTTCGCTGTATATTTTTACCTGCACGACATCCTGAAACTCAATACACATGTCACTGGCGTGGACGTCAACGCCGATTTGATCGAACGTCATCAGAAGAAAGTCGAAGCTCTGGGGTGGGAGCAGCTATCCTTTCAGGTAAACCATATTGCAGATTACCAACCGGACATCCCCCCCGACATCGTCATCGCCCTGCACGCCTGTGACACGGCCACAGACGACGCGCTGGCCAAAGGCATTCAATGGGACAGCAAAGTCCTTGTCTGCGCGCCGTGCTGCCAGCACGAGTTGCAGGTGCAGTTGTCAAAAACCCCGGCGCCGGAGCAAATGCGGCCCGTTTTTCAAGACGGCATCTTATCAGAACGCATGGGAGATATACTGACAGATACCTTCCGCGCCACCATCCTACGCATCATGGGCTACCGCACAGACGTGACGCAATTTGTTCCCATTGAGCATACCGCCAAAAACCTGATGATCCGCTCTGTAAAAACAACGCAAACGGGAAACAAACGCTGGGTGGATGAATACCAAAAACTGAAATCGTTCTGGAACGTAACCCCATATCTTGAGCGCCTGTTGGAAGAAAAATACGCGCAGCATTTTACAGAGAGCATTTGACCTCAGCGCCGTAACGATCTCGACCTTGGGCTTGCTACCGCTCCCCGCAGGACAAGCATAGGCGCAAGATAAGGTCACGTAAGAGGCGGGAAATTAATCACCGAGGAGTATAGCCAATGACAGAATCTTTCTATGATGCATTAGCCCCCTACTACAAATATCTCTACCCCGATTGGGATGCAAGCATGGCTCGCCAAGCGGATGCGCTTCATGGTGTGATTCAGGAATATCTGGGAGAAGAAACGAAAACGCTCGTGGATGTGGCATGTGGGATCGGCACTCAAAGCATCGGTTTGGCGAAGCTGGGGTACCAAGTTACGGCTTCAGACATCTCATCCGGGGAAATTGAGCAAGCCGAAAGGGAAGCGACACGTCATCAGGTTGATGTCCAATTTCAGGTAGCGGATATGAGTCAGGCATGGGATATCTATCAGCGTCAATTTGATGTTCTGATCGCCTGCGACAATGCGATCCCACATTTGCTGACAAATGAAGAAATCCTGCAAACATTCAAGCAGTTCCATCAAAGTGTGAAGGCGGGGGGCGGCTGTCTGATCTCTGTACGGGATTATGCGAATCTAAAAAGGGAAAAGGGCGAGAAGAGATTTTATCCCCGCCGCGTAGAAAAGCTTGAAGACGGGCAGATGGTTCTTTTCGATATTTGGGATTTTTACGAGGAAGACCAGTACGAGATCACAACGTATTTACTGAAAGATAATGGCGATGACGCAAAAACTGAAGCCATCCGCGGAGGGCGATATTTCTGTGTTGAACTGCCAACACTGGAGAGACTCTTTCTCGAAGCAGGTTTTCGTGATGTGACCTTATTCAAAGATCGTTTCTTTCAACCATTGTTACTGGCAAGAAAATAGCAGATTTTTATCAAGAACAAATTCGAGATGGGTTTTCTTTTTATGAGAAGACTTTGTTGAAATAAGCACAAAAAAACAGGCACTCGCTGAGTGCCTGTTTTTTGTTAATAAATAGGGGCAGGTCTTAGACCCGCTCCTACTTTTCGATGTAGAAGTTACTTTCCCGAAAGGAAATCAATCGCGGCCTGAAGCTGGACATCGTAAGGCTGCTGGCGCAAGCCCCACATGCCGAGAGGCACTTCGATATCAGGGGTGACACCAATGCCTTCGAGCAGGGTGCCATCATTGAGCGCCATCGTCATCACCGCCAGGCGGATCAGGGTGCCGTCAGCGAGGTTGAAGCTAATGATGCCTTCGGTGTTACCCGCCGAGTTCATGCCGATGATCGTTGCACGTCCCAGCTCTTTGAGGGCTGCGGGGAAGTAATCGGCTGCACTGTGGCTGCTGCCATCGGTCAGGACAACGAGCGGGGTGGTATCGTTCCAGTCCACACCACGGATGCGGTAGCTGGTACGTTGCTGACCTTCACGCAGGGGGCCTTCAGTCCCGACCACGCCGTCCGCAAAGATGCCAGCGGCATCATCTGAGTTGCCACCGGGATTATGGCGCACATCCAGAATCAAGCCATCGAGGGGTTTCTCGGCTTCAAAGTCTGCAATTGCCGCGCGGATATTATCGGCTGAGTCACCATCAAAATCGGGGATGCGGATATAGCCGATATAAGGGCTTTCGCTGACGACGTCATAGATCCAATCCATGCAACCGCCACCGCCGCCAAGACGGAGTTCAAGGTCGCGCGGTTCTTCGTCGGGGCCAGACTGTACGGTCAGGGTAACTGTGTCACCGCCTGTGCCAAAGGTAATAGCATGGACTTGTTCGCGCGTGAAGCCCTCTTCGCCAGGAACCAAAGCTTCGCCATCCACGGCGAGAATGACATCACCACGCACCATACCAGCATCGGCGGCTGCGCCATATTCACAAACATCCCAAGCGTAGAGGTATTCATCTTCACGGGAGGGACCAGGCCAAACATTGATACCTGTCCAAGGTTGGGGCTCGCTGTCATCGGCGCCAGTGATAGCCACGCCAAATTCACCTTCCATGTTGCTGGGCGGCACGAAGCGACTATGGTCATCATCCAATTCGCGAACAAGGTCACCGAGCAAAACCCAAAGCTCTTCGGAGGAGGTAACATCTTCTGCCAAGGCAACATATTCATCATAGACGGCATCCCAATCGACGCCATTGAAGTTATCACGAACGTAGTTGGATTCAATAATATGCCAAGCCTGTTTGACGATGCCTACATAATCATCATCTGTTAATCCAGATGCATCAAAGCCACCAATTGGTGTGGCTGGCACAAGTGTCACTTGTGCGTTGAGGGCGGCAGCCGTCGCCAACGGTCCCGTTTTAGGGGGTTCTTTGGTGGGCTTTGGCGTTTTCGTTGGCACCACTACCGCGGTAAAAGTGGCAGCGGGCGGTTCTGTTGGGGGCACAGTATCCACCTGAGTGGGCTGAGCAGGCGTCCCACAGGCTGAGACGAGCAGCGCTAGCGCTGTCATCACAAAGAAAAGGGCGGTTATTTTTCTCTTCATCGAAAATCTCCTAAACTAAATGGCTCCATAGATCAGCACGGCATAGATCGCGGCGGTTATGACAGAATCAACCCCAGCATAGATCATAATAAAGTAAAGTGTGCTTTTGTTCGACTGGCGATAAGTGTAAAACCAAGCGGCGAAAATTGCCAGTAATGTCGAGAGGATCGGCACCCCATAGCGCAAAACTTCACCCAAGCCTGCCGAAATTTCTGGGATCCATGCCGAAAAGGGAACGTAATCGAGCATCCCGGGGAAGACGGCAAATTTACCAACCCAAAAAGCAGCAATACCCAGGATCAGGCTGATGATGCTAAAAACATCCTGTACTCGCTGGGAACCGATCTTGCGTAAGGGTGATAAGAGGAAAATGACAACCAGCGGGGCGATAATCAGAACACCTGCGGCAATGGGGGCCATGAGAACGCCGACCAGCATCCCGAAAGAAATCTGGGCAAAGACACGTCCAAGTTCGCGTGCAGAAGATTGCCCAAGCCCCTCTTCGATGGATGGCGCGCTGCTCGCAAAGTAAACCGCATAAGCATCGGTCTCGATCTTTTCCAGCCAGGTCGCATAGAGATAGCCATCGGCATTATTATACAAATTTGGCGAGGTGGAAAGTGTAGTTGTAAAGGTTAAAGGTTGGTAGGATGTTGCTTCTCCAGCGTCAAAATAAGCCATATTAACCTGGTCACGTACCTTGCGCCACAAATATTGGGTTGGCGTCCGAAAGATGACTGCCAGTTCACCAGCCTGCAAAGTGTTCGGCACGAACTCTTCCAGCTCATTGGTGCGGAAACCAACTGCTTTTTCAAGTAGCACACGGTCACCTGCGTGCAGGCTTTCGTTTGCAAAAGGCTCGAATTCGAAACTGTAGTCTGCGGGCACAACGATGGTGTCTGGGCCTGCCACTTGTGCAAGGTCGCCGAGCGGGAAGTGCAAATAAGAGGTCTGCACCGCGCCTGCTTCCAGACCGGTTCGCACGATCACCGTCCAGAAAAGGTAGGCTGTATCTGCGTCAATACCAAGCGCCGGGCCATTCAAACCATTCGAAGGGCCTACGTTTAATTCATAAAGTGACTGTGGCACAACCGAGGTCAGCTCGCTGCCAGCGGAGTAAGCAGCATAGAAAATCTGTGTACTCCCGTACCCCAGCGGATATTGAAGCCAACTGGCGTGCAGGGTATCGTCTCGATCATAGCGGAGCTGGATGCGTATACCCTCAGAGTCGATGGAGGTGATCTCACCCGCCCCATCAAAGGATGAAAGCGCGTACAAACCCGGATCTTCGCGTGTTCCCGCGAACCAAAGTGTATGCGCCCCCGACGAATCTACAGCAAGGCTATAAGAACCTACCGCCATATCAGCAGAAAGAAGCGTCGCTGCGCCGAGGGGATTTGCATCCCAATCGAGGGCGAGGGTATAGAGGGCATCGTCTTCCAGCCAGAAGATGTGTAAGCCATCATCTTCCGAAATAATTTGCGGGGCGTCGGGTTGGCGGAAGCTGATCTCTTCGAGCGATTTTGTCCATAGCAGATTCCCGCTCCCATCACGGGCGACAACGCTGGCGATCTTCTGCTCGTGAGCAGGGTCGTTTGAAAAGAGCAAAAAATATAGCTGCCCTTCCGCATCCACTGCCATGGGGACAGGATCATTTACAGCAGTATTGCCCATAAAGGCAGCTCTACTCCATCCCGGTGTTTTCAACCAGATGTGCTCATCGGGTCCGCTACAGGAAGAGAGCAGGAAAAGCGCTACAAATAGCAGGCCTGCAATACTCCAACGTTTAAATTTCATTTTTAACTCCATCCTTATTTAGGCGCAAAAATGGGAGGTGCAGTGATTCTGCGACCTCCCATCATTTTGAAAATCTTCCCTTTTCGAGGAATTCTTATTCTTCAGGTGGGGCAACAGAGTCGGCATTGACCCACCCGTCGCCAGCAACACTGCTAACTTGATACCAGATTTCGCCTTCATAAAGAACCGAACTAATAATCACACCCGCATCGCCACGTGCAGCATGCGAAAGCGCTAATTGATCGCCGGGATTCGCATGAACAGGGATCAAATAGCCTTTGCCTGCGAAAATAACATCGTCGCCCGGAGAAAACTCAGCACCGGAAACCTGAGAGATTTCTTGTGTTGGCGTCACACTTGGAATAGCACGCTGGGTTGCTTCAGCCGAGGTAATGATCTGGCCTGATTGTTTACAAGCCAAGGTAGCCAAAAAAAGTGCTATAAAAATCAAAAACAGGGAAGTTCGAGCTGTTTTTTTCATGATTTAGTTCCTTCCGCGCAAGCGAGTGTCGAAGGCATCGCGGAAACCGTCGCCCATAAAGTTGAAGGCCAAGGTTAGGACAGAAAGAGCGATACCAGGGAACAAGACCAAGTGCGGATTTGATCTCAAACCAGCATAGCCTTCGTTAATCATCGCTCCCCAACTGGGGGTTGGCGGAGTAACACCTAATCCGATAAAACTGAGGACAGCTTCAAGGAAGATATAGCCAGGGATTGCCATGGATTCTGCGATCAGAAGGGGACCAAGTACATTGGGAATTAGATGTTTGAAAATGATATGGCCACTGCCTGCCCCAAGAGCACGAGCTGCTTCGACAAATTCTTTCTCTTTATAAGAGAGTACCTGACCACGCGCGAGACGTGCCATACCAAGCCAATTCAAAGCACCAATGGCAATAAAGACAAATAGCAAACCACCGGCAGCACTATCAAGCTTGATCAAAAACAACATCAATGGGCTTTCTGAGCCTTGCCTGCTAACAGCGTTGAAGTATACGGTCATCAAAATAATGATGGGCAAGAGCGGAATAGCATAAAGGAAATCGACGATACGCATCATCAAGTTGTCAATTTTTCCGCCAGAGTAACCAGAAACCGTTCCGTAGATCAGACCAATAAGCAAACTAACGGAGGAAGCTGCCAAAGCGACTGCCAGGGAAACGCGAGTACCATAAATGATGCGACTCCAGAGATCGCGTCCGAGGGCATCTGATCCTGCAATGAAGACAGTACAGCCCCACTCCATAGGTGTATCATACCAATGACAATTTGCTTCTGCATAGGATTCAAGAACGTCGTACCCTACCATTGGCTTGGCACGATTATTACGCAAATTTTGGGTTTCATAACCATAAGGGGCGAAAACCGGGGCAAAGATAGCTATAAAAATTACAGCAACTACCAAAATCAAGCCACCAACAGCAATTTTACTGCGACGGAATTCACGCATCGCATCTTGCATTGGGCTACGGCTTTCGCCAATTTTTTTTGCGTTTTTTACTTCTATTTTTTTATCTTCTGTCATGATCTATTATTCCTAGTCATCATTTAGTCGTATCGAATGCGTGGGTCTAACCATGCATAGATAACATCAACCAGGATATTCCCTGTGATCAACAAAATACCATAAACCAAAACCAAACTGGTTTGAAGAAAATATTCACGTTGACCAATGCTGTTGACGAAACGGCGTCCCATACCATTAAGAGCAAAAATCTGCTCCGTAATGAAGCTCCCTGTCACTGCGCCAGCCAAAAGCGGGCCGAGGATCGTAGCAACGGGAATGAGAGAGTTTTTAAGCGCATGAGTTATGATTACAACGCGTTCTTGTAAGCCTTTCGAACGCGCAGTGCGGATATAGTCAGCAGAAAGAACCTCTAAAAGACCAGCACGGGTGAGACGGGCCACCCCAGCAGCCATGCCTGTGCCAATCGAAAATACGGGCATAACAGCATGGCTGAAGAAAGTGGATGTTAATGGAGGTAAAAACCCTAACGTAAAGGGAGGGTCAGCCCCCCAGAAAGCAATTGGAAGCCAATTAAGTTTTACACCAAAGGTATAAATCAAAAGCGGGCCTAAAACCAGCGTGGGCACAGAAACGCTAACAACCGCCAGGAAGGTCGTAATATAGTCGATCACCGTATTGTGGTTCAAGGCAGCGATGATGCCCAAAGGAATACCCAATATGAACCCGACCATAACGGACATCATACCCAATTGAATAGAAACCGGGAAGGTCTGGGCAATAATATCGTTAACCGTCTGTGAGGGTTGGCGGAATAAGGGGCCGAAGTCACCTTTGAGGAGGTTAGATAAATAACTAAAAAATTGCTCATAGACTGGTTTATCAAGACCATAACGTCGTTCCAGCAAGATACGAATATTCTCTGGCATGGAGCGTTGTCCTACTGCATCAAAAGGACCTCCGGGCATGGCTTGAACCAATACGAATGTTGCCAAGATCATCAAGAAAACTACGGGGATCGCTAATAATA
>JBNKMO010000026.1:0-6849 GCA_050293165.1 Anaerolineales bacterium
CCGCGGTGATGAGATCGAGACGATGCTTACCGAAGGCGAAGAGCCTCCAGCGGAAGTGCTTCTCAAGCTCAACCAGCAAACGCAGCAAGCCATGCAATTAGCCGGGACGCTTGATGGTGAAGCCATGCTAAAGGTGCAAAATACCATCCAAAACCAGATCCGGCGCATACTAAAACTGCAGGAAAATGCTTCTGGTGATGGAGCGATGCTTATGGAGCAAACGCGCGCCGCGTTGCAAAGCCAGTTGATGCTCTCGGGCGATAGCGCTGGTCAAGGACAGGGTCAAGGTCAAGGACAGGGCCAAGGACACGATCAAGGTCAAGGGCACGACCTAGGTCAAGGACACGATCAAGGTCATGGACAGGGCCAAGGGCAAGGTCAGCCTGATACCACTCCCCCCAACAACGGGGGAGGAAATGCTGGCGGAGTAAGCGATGAGCATAACGGTAAATAACAGGTGTGTTCTATACCAGATTAACATTTGTCCCTAATCGAGAAACAAAAATCAAAGCAGGACTGATTTCCCAGCCCTGTTTTTTTATTCTTGGATTCAACTTACGACTGAATTTTATGTTTAGTACCTGTCCTAAAAATACGTTTAGAACAGGTTTTTAGCGAAGCGTTCAGATCTTGACTTGGGAGGAAAGATAGATTTAGCCGTACCTTGCTCCCAATTTAGCGTCTTAAAGCACAGTGGTGGTCTTCTTGCTGACCAGAAAGGGTATCCTGATGAGTATGGGGTTTGCGGGGGAGGATGATTCGACACAGGCGGTGCTTGAGAATATGCAAAGTCGCTGCACACATGCCGCTTTGTTAACTCTCACGCCAGATCAGCGTGCAGTGATCTCTTTGAAATATCTCGAAGGCTGGGGAAACGCCTAAATTGCTGAAACACTGGCGAAGCCGATAGGCGCAGTTAAATCGTTACAACATTGTGCTCTGGCATCCTTAAAAAACTCTATTGGATAAATATAATGAGCAACAAATAGGAAATTGCCCCCAAGCTGAAAGCATTATTGTGCCCGTGCGTGACCCTCGGCGTGCAGCCCAGGGACGAGCACAGTTTTTGTCTCAGGCTGTTTCTGTCCGCACTCAAACCGTATCTCGTAACCCGATTGCACGTCTTAGTGGATGGTTAGACAAATTCAAACAACCGAAGGAGAAAAAACATATGACTACATTTGCTTCTATAATTGCCATCTTGGCATTACTGACAGGCGGCGGTGCGGGGACAGTATATGCAGCACAAGATAGTATGCCTAACAATGCACTTTACGCTGTGAAAATTGCCAGCGAAGAATTGCGCCTGAATATGGCGGATGATTCCGCTCAACAGCTTAGTCTGCTGCTCCAGTTTTCAGAGCGACGTGGCGACGAGATTGAAACGATGCTTGCTGAAGGCGAAGAGCCTCCAGCGGAAGTGCTTCTCAAGCTCAACCAGCAAACGCAGCAAGCCATGCAATTGGCTGGTACATTGGATGGGGCCGCTCAACTCCAGGTTCAGAATATGATCCAAAACCAAATGCAGCGTATGCTTAATTTACAAGAAAATGCTTCTGGTGATGGGGCGATGCTGATGGAGCAAGTCCGTATGTCACTCCAAAATCAGTTAATGCTGATGGGTAATGGTGCTGGGCAGGGCCAAGGACAGGGGCAAGCCGCAGATGACCCCGAAGAAGTTCTCCCTGAAGAAGAGAGCATACCTGAGCCTGGGCAGGGACAGAGTCAAGGTCAGGGGCAAGGTTCGGGCGATGGCAATGGTAATGGACAAGGCGGACAGGATGCAACAACGCCTGCTGGTTCCGGAAACGGACAAGGACAGCAAAATAACAATCAAGGTGTTGACCCTTGTGCCGCTTATTACGCCTCCCTCGCTCAAGGTGATGGTGCATCACAGGGAAATGGTGGTAAAGGCAATGGTGGTGGTGGACAGGGATCGCAGGGTGAAAGTCAGGGCCCCGTTGTCTACGGATTGAATGGCGAAATCTGTGTTCCCCCGACAGCTATTCCCTAATAAAACCTGAGTAGAATAAAAACAGGGCTGAGATTTCTCAGCCCTGTTTGCTTTTAATCCGATAGCGCAGATAAATCTTTTTCCTGTTTTCAGGATCAATTTATTTGTGAATGGAAACTATTCAATGCTACACTAGCATATCCCATCCAAGGAGAAAAAGATGCTCCCATTCCCATCAAACAGACGTTCGAAAGAAGATGTGCTTGCCACGATGCGTACTGCCCGCGATCATGATGTGCAATGGCAGGAAGGCAAGGCTTTTGGTTTGATCTATCATATTGATGAAGCCGTTGACGAGCTTCTTCAGGAAGCCTTTACAATGTTCTTTGCTGAAAACGGCTTGAATCCGACAGCCTTCCCAAGCTTGAAGAAATTTGAAGTCGAAGTTGTGGCGATGACCGCCAGCTTGCTGGGCGGGGATGCGCAGGTAGCTGGCAATATGACCTCGGGCGGGACAGAGTCTTTGCTTTGCGCGGTAAAAACGGCCCGTGATTGGGCACGCGCAAACCGCCCGGAGATCACTACCCCTGAGATCGTTTTGGCGCGCAGCGCACATCCTGCGTTCGAGAAGGCAGGCCATTATTTCGGTGTAAATATTGTGCACGTGCCTGTTCGGGACGATTTGCGCGCGGATGTGAGCGCGATGATTCGCGCTGTAACACCGAATACGATCCTGATGGTCGGGTCGGCTCCGGCATATCCGCATGGTGTCATCGACCCGATCCGCGAATTGGCGGCTGCCGCACAGGAATTGGACATCCTCTTCCACGTGGATGCCTGTGTGGGCGGATTTATGCTGCCCTTCGTTCGAAAATTGGGATACCCCGTACCGGATTTTGACTTTAGCGTGCCCGGCGTTACCTCGATATCTGCCGACGTTCACAAGTACGGCTACGCGGCGAAGGGGGCTTCGGTGATCTTGTATAAGACAGCCGAATTGCGCCGTCATCAGATGTTCGTTTCGATGGACTGGTCGGGCGGGATTTACCCCTCCCCAACGCTGGCGGGGACGCGCCCGGCAGGCCCGATCGCAGCGGCTTGGGCGGTCTTGAATTATCTCGGTGAAGAGGGCTATCTCGAGATCACAAAAGCGGTCATGAAAACCGTTGAGAAAATGCGAGCCGGGGTGAATGCAATCCCGGGATTGAAGGTCTTGAGCGACCCCGAAATGAGTATCTTTGCGATTGCCTCCGACCCTACGGAAGGCTCAGCGTTAGACATCTACGAAGTAGCCGATGAGCTAGGGGAGCGCGGCTGGCATCTGGATCGGCAGCATTTCCCCCAATGCCTGCATGTCACCGTGAATTATGCCCATGTGGCCGTTGCGGATGATTTTCTGTGTGACCTTGCAGAATCTGTCGCGGTAGTGCGTAAGCCATCTCTGCAGAAAGGTCTCAATAAATGGGTGATTAAGCTCGCCAATGCCCTAACGCGCATTTTGCCTGAGCGCTGGGTCAGCGCAGCGATGGGAAAGGCCTCCAGGCTGCTGGGTGGCTCTGGGAGCGGTTTACCCGAGCGAATGGCGCCCATGTATGGCTTGATCGGCTCGCTCCCGAATCGCGGCGATTTGAAGGAGCTCGTGCTTGACTTGCTGGATTCAATGACCCGCTATGGTGAAGAATAAAGGGGAACATTCCCTCGTGTTTTAGCGTCTATCACCTGAAAATAAAAAATAGACACATGAGGCAATAATAATGAAAAAGAATTTGACTTTCCTGTTTTTGATGACGATCTTCCTTGTTGCTTGCGCAGGAGCAAACACCGCTTCCCTAAAAAATACCAGTTGGGAACTGGTCTCTTATGGCGCGATAGAAAACCCCACATCTGCGCTTTCAGGCGTAGAGACAACGATCACTTTTGATAGCGACGGCAATCTCAATGGGAATGTAGGTTGTAATCGCTTCTTTGGCCCTTACAAACTTTCTGGGGATGCGCTTGAAGTCGGGCCGGTGGGTGCAACGGAGATGTATTGCGAAGAGACGTGGGAGCAGGAGATGGCAGTTCTGACGATTCTTAACGGTACTATGTCATTTGACCATGCAGGGGATACGCTCAATATATTCTCAGCCGATGGGAAAGAAACCATTCAGTTACATCAGATCCAAAACTAAAGGAAAAGGAGGCATCCGATCGGATGCCTCCTTTTTTGTCTAATCCCAAACATAGCGCCACTCGCCATCGGCCTCTTTCCGCCATACTGTATGGAATATGCCCGTAGCTTTCTGTGCTTCGCCTGCGTCATCCGTCCATTCAAACGAATAGGGGCCGTAGGTGTAACCCAGATCACCCGATTCAGCGACTTCGATGTATTCTGGTTCCCAGCTAAGTTGGACATCTCTCAACGTCATCTTCTCAAAATAAGCTTCGATCTCTTTTTTGCCTTTGATGAGCTTGTTCTCGCGCGATAAGACAGCATCATTAGCGGCAAAAGTTGAGAAAGCAATTTTCAAGCCCTTTTCCTTCGCCAGTGCTGCAAAGGCTTTTTCGGTTTCAAAAATTTCTTTTTCCATTTTGTTCATCTACGCTTCATCCAGTATTTTATACGTCAGATGAATGTCTTCCGGCTCGAAGGCAAAGAGTTCAGGGTCGATCTCCTCGGCGAGTCGACAGCCCAGATGAAAATAAAAGTTGACTGTATTCTCAGACGGCGCAGATGAGATATACATCTTCGCAGCGCCCATGCCCTTGGCTTGCTCGGCAGCAATGGAGAAGAGTCTGCGCCCCAAGCCTTGTTTACGATACCCTTTGCTCGCGTGCAAAAACTTGAGTTGTAATGTATCCCCTTTGCTGCCAATGAACTTCTCTTCGAGTACCGCCACCCCAACCAGTGTCTCGCCATCGAACGCGCCCCAAAAGTGACCGCCGCGCGCGAAGCAATCTTCCAAATGCGGATGGTAGTGTTCCGGCTCGCCGGGTGGCCAGCCCTGCATATCGTAATGCTCCGGCTCAAGGACAAGCTCCCCATCGCGGAAGTGGTAGATGTTGTCGATCAGTTCGGCGCGGTCAATCGTCCAGATGAGTGGAAGTTCGGGGTGGGTAAGTTGGCGAATTTGAATCATTCTTTTGGCATCCTTTTTAGGGCCAGGTATACAGGTTGAAAGGGATTTCGTCTTCGAAGTGGATCATCGGTCTATCTTTGAATTTGGCGAAATCCTCGGCGCTTGGACTGCCTGCATAGGGAGCGTCATGAAGCGTCTCATTCCAATTGCGCCAGGTTAGCGCCCAGGCAACTTGCCCACCAGATGAGCGCGTTCCGACCAATCCCGGATAGAGGAAGCCTGTCCACCAAATATCGGATGAGGGCAGTTCCCACCGTTGCCCACCAGTTTCGGTCAGCGCCGGTATTTTTAAGTGATCTGCATCATATTCATTTGCGGTCTCGACCAGCATGTCGAGGCTGCTTTGAAATCCAACCAGCCCAAATAGGGCCCCATCGATACCACCGTAGGGATAGGCATTCTGGTAATAATCCAGCCCAAGTACATCAACGTATGCGTCACCTGGATAAGCGTAGAAGTATGTTGTTTTAAAAGTGCCCAAGTCGGGAAAGACATGTTCGCTGTTCCGACCGAGCAGGCAGCGTGCGTCGGGCGAGTAGGCATAAAGCAGATTATGCAGGCCAGCTTCGTCACGCAGGTACTCCACTGTGAAGCGCCATAAGGCTATATATTCATCTTCTGTTGCGTTCTCGTTCGGATACTCCGCCATATTCCTTTTGCCCCACCAGAAGGTCCTGCAATTATGTTCATGGAAGGGACGCAGGATGACCGGCACGAGGTGTTCGCTATCGTTCCAGGGTGTGCCGGAGACGGTCAGGCTGCGGTCGAATGCGGCGAATGCATTGAGCCAGTCGATGTATTGGGCGTGGTTCGTGCCGCCGGGCAGAATGGTGGAAACGGCTGCTGTCCTGTCGAAGGCAGTGCCAAGCTGATTGTTGTCCGGGTCTGTTCCTGCCAGTTCCCAGGTAACCGGATTGTACATATGCCAACTGATCGTGATCACGCCGCCGCGCTGATAGCCTGCGACGATCTCTTCCCGCATCCTGTCGAAGGGCACGCCATCACCGTTGTTGGGACCGCCAAGCTCCAGCGCACCGATCTCCCAACCGTAGACGGCGGGGTAAGAGCCTGCTATGTCGAGGGTATCCGAGGCTGATGCTTCAAGCACATCGGAGCGACCGGGCACATCGTGCCACGTAGCGCCGAAATAGGTGTCATCCTGATGCCCAAAGAGGGTTTGGTTGCTGTCTGCCAAAGTCCACAGTTTGATGAAGAGCGCCTTGGTCTCATCGGTCGCGCTTGAATCGACGGTTGAAATGCTTGAGATCGGGCGCGGACTTAAGGTGCAGCTTGCGAGCAACGCAAGTGCAATTACCAGACCCATGAGTGTGATTCTACGATGCATTTTGATATGAGAACGAATATGCATGACAATCTCCTAAATATGCTGATCCCTCCTGAGTAAGTATTGTCCCTCATCCCGAAAATCTTGTTTGTGTGAACTGTATGGCACCCGATAGGGTGCGTAAGTGCCCCGTAGGGGTATGCAGTTCGGCTTGGCAAATATCGATTGTGATTATACCCTTGGTTTGGCTTTGCCAACCCGCAGTGCATCGCACCCATGCGGATGCAACGCACTGCTATATCTCAAAATCGTCCAAATAGCGCTTTATATCATCTGGTAAATCCCGCCCGCGCAGATCATCAAAAACAAAATCTCGATAATCATTTGGTGATGCGAAATACTCCTGCACAAACGCTGGCGTGTAGAGCGTTCTCCCCCATCCTAATCTTCTGGAAAAGAAACCGCTTCGCGCCCCGAGGGGGGAAGGGACA
>JBNKMO010000027.1:0-5331 GCA_050293165.1 Anaerolineales bacterium
CGATGGATGTCGCTTTGCCAAGTTCCTGTACGACTTCTTCTGCGCTTGGCATTTCAAATGTTTTGGTCTCTTTTTTCTCTTTCATTGGGTTTCCTTTCGAGTATTAGGATAACCCATTTACACATGAAATCTTACACCCTCTTGACGGTTGATACGAAGCATAAATAGTACCTATAAACTTGATTCTCTTTGTAAATGTTTATTTTTACACTAAAGTTTAGCGCCTGTGTAATAATTGAGCGCTGTAATTTATACTACACATTTTTATACTTTTCAACAGTTAAAGATTAACAAAACCTAAGTGTTTTGCATTAACACCCCTTTAAAGCAAATTCCCCTGTCAGTTGACAGGGGAATTTGTTGTCTTCGCATCGCTCTATCTAGGAGCGCTTACTGTGATCGACTGCTTTCAGAATTTTGAGATTGAGCACAATAAAGCGCCAGAGTTGAAAGAGTTTGTTATTCATCCAGAATGAATCTTTTTTTGTGATTTCCATGTTTATTCTCCTATTCAGGGATAATTTTCCAGCCGGGTAAACCGCGTAATTTCCAGATGAAAGTATCGTGGAGCATACGTTTCATCCAAGCACCGCTGAGGCCCATCTCCATATGGGTTGTGAAGAGATCACGTCCTTCTTCGTTCGGGTAGCGTCGGTAGTCAGGCACGACAGGGTGAATAATCATCACTGCCGCACTGCCATCCCAAAGTGAATCGCCCATCGATGCAATACAGGCTGCAACCATCTCGGTCATGCGTTCGGAGTGGGTCATGCGTCCGCGTTTGACGAGGTCGATGATATTCAGCGCAACGATACGTCCGATAATGCCCGATACCATACCTGTGCGCGGTGGGGCGGGGGTGATGGCGGTGCCATTCGGGGTTTTGTGCGGGCGCGAAATCGGGCCTGGAGGGGCGAAGGCGATCCCTGCGGCAAAGATATTGCGGTAGGTCGGGTTCTGATATTGAGATGGCCAGGCATCGGGATTGCGCTCAAGCACATCGTAATCCAAGCCATAAATGCCATCGACGAGTACGAAACCGCCCTTGTTGACAATCTTCTCGGAGACGTCGGCACCATCCTTGCCAACATACTTGATCGGCTGCCCGAGGAACTGCGGAATCAGCATGGCGAAATCGTAACTTGTTTCGCCCTCTTCTCCCTCGTAGTTCTCCCAGTAGATCGTATTCTCATCAACTTTTTTGACGCCGGTTTGTACCTGCCATTTGATGTCATGATTTTTGAAGATCGCTTTGATGAAATCTTCACTGCTGAGCAGATCACCCTGATATTTCGCCTGAATGCCATGAACGCCGAAGTCGCCCAATGCAGGTTCGTTCGAGAGCCACATTAACTCAGCTTTGTCGCGGATGCCTTGTTTGACCAAATCTTTATGGACATTAACGATAAATTCAAAGGCTGCGCCCTGGCAAGTTGCTCCGGGATGCCCGGTGCCAAAGACCATTTTGAATTTCTCGCCTTTTTTCATGCGCTCGACCAGTTCAAGGTATTTGTCACGGGTTTCGAGCACATGTGGCAGAGAGCAGACTGAATGGGTGTAGCCGCCCTGATCCGGGCCGAGCCCGGGGGTGCTGGCAAAGTTCAGTTTTGGCCCTGTCGCGATGAGGAGGTAATCATATTCCACACGTGCTATATCGCCATTTGCTTTATTAACCTGCACAAACTGTTCGCCTTCATCAGGGTGCACCGTCGTGGCAACGCCATGAATAAAATGGACATTCATGCGTTTATAGACCGGTGCCAGCTTAAAGGTGGTTTTCTCGGGCTTCATATGCCCCACACCAACCCAGATCCATGAGGGGATGTAGGCAAAAGATTCGTGACGATTAATCATCGTCACGGTGTGCTTTTTGCCTAATTTATCCCCAAGGTAGAGGGCCGCCGTGTGCCCTGCAAACCCTGCGCCAACAATAACAATTTTTGCCATAATCTCCTCTTTCTCTACGTGTATGAATGTGGTTAATAAGTCAGCCCAGGAGCAACCAAAGTGATCGGATAAATTTCCCGGTCTCTTAGTTCGACATCCCGAATGGCTAATGTCCAAGTTTGGGGTACGTAATTTTCAGCGCTTGCCTTCACAACCAGAGAATATTCCCCTGGGGGAAGGGTGATCTCTTCGAAGAGAATCGGCGCTTTTTCCGATACCAGTTCTCCAGCTTCATATGAGTTTTGTAAATACACTTCGCCGTTTATGTAGAGTACCACGTCCACATTGGCTGATGGCGCTAGTTCACTCATCTGCGCGCCCAGCGCAGTGCCAACATTCTCTGAGAGCAGTTGCACCCTGACCTGCGGCTCGGTATAAACATTGAAAGGCAGGTTGGTGAAGAGTATTTGCACGATCAGCAGCGCAATCAGAATCGCATAAACAGGAGCGTAATTGCGCCAGGTGAGAGTCTTGTCATCTTTTTCGTTTGCCAATCCCTTTTTGAAGAGATTCGGGGGTTGCCAATTGAAACTGATTGGCGCTTCTTTGAACGCTGTGCGCAGCAAGGGTTTACGTTCGCGCGTCAGACGTTCTTCTGTCCAAGTGTTGCCGCGCCGCTGGGCGCAGTCATCGGGCGGGCAGCCGATCATTTGTACTTCGGATGCGCCCGCTTTGTAGGTGTTGCCAACCAGATCAGGCGGTGCAGCGCCCACACAGGGGAGGGGGATGGTGACGAGGCGCGGCTCGCCCGCCTGTGGATTTGCTCCCGTTTCGAGGTAAGGATGTGCACCGTGGGCAGCATGCCGCTCACAGGTGAAAACCACCTTGACCTGTTCATCAGGCGCTTTCTCTTTTGCTTGAGAGAGCAGCAGGCTGGTGGCTTCAAACATCGCTTTGGCATTCAGTTCGCCAACTTCAATGGCATCGTAGGCGCAGGAGCCGACACAAATTCCGCAGGAGACGCACATATCGGGGTGAGCGATGGCGATCATCTTGGAGCCTTTTTCACCCTCTTTGCGTTCGACCATTTCTAGGGCGTTGTAGGGGCAGTCGACGGCGCAGAGGGTACAACCTATACAGGCGTCATCGATTACTTTAACAGGAGCAGGTTTACGTCGGCGGATGATCCACGGGAATGCTAATAAAACGACGAAAACGCCAAGGATGCTGATCCAAAAAGTGTTGGCGGCAGCGTTTCCCGCTAATTCCGCTGGTAGGTAGAAAAGGAAGAAGGGGTCGAGCTCGATCTGGCTTGGCAGGAAGTCGAAGGAGGCGCGTGGCAGCATCCCAAGTGGGAAGAGGGAGGCTGAAACAACTATGACGATTGCTGTGCTAATCATCCAGCGTTGGGGAGGGAAGAGTTTTGGTTTTTTCAGCCGGACGATGTGATACCAGAAAAAAACAGCGACGCCCATGAAAAGGGCGATGTGCGCGGTGAGTATCCAGAACATGACTGCCCATGAACCGTCGGTGCGGTTAGCAACGATCAGGCTTAGTCCAAGTTTGTCGCCGATGGTTCCAAAGTAACGGTTGAAGAAGCTGACGAAGGTTTCGCTGATGACTTGAGCGCGCTGATCCCAGATGAGCCAGTAGCCGGTGACTGAGTCCAGCCAGAGGATGAGCATCATGCCAACGCCGCTGACCCAGGCTAACCAACGTGCGCCGCGAAAGCGATCCATGAAAAAGGTGCGGTAGGCATGCAGTAGAGTGATGATGACTGCCGAACCGGATGCGTAGCGATGAATGGCGCGGATGGTGTGGGCGATAAATTGGCTTTCGATTTTGGCGACGGCATCGTAAGAGCCATCGTAGCCGAATTGATAAAAGAAGGTGACATATACCCCAGTGATGGCTACGATGAGCCAGAGAAAGGCTGCGATACTGTCTGTATGATAAAAGATGTTTAATTTCAGGGAGCCAGCCAAACGATTGAAGGGCTGTTCTACGAGTAAGGCAAGCTTTTCAAGCCAGCGCAATATCCCGTGGTCGTTGACTTTCCAGGGGAAATTGTGGCGCTTTTCTTGCTTGCCAGATGAATTTGAGTCGGACATGAATGCCTCGGTTTGCTTGACCACTTGGGCGATTTTAGAGAAAACCCTAAGGGCTTGAGACCCTTAGGGTTTTTTGATGATTTAACGTTCTTTGGGCTTATTCTTGCCAGGTGCGGAGGAAGGAGATTACATCTGCTAATTGGGCTTCGGTGAGAACACCGTCGAAGCTGCGCATAGCGGTTCCTTCGCGGCCAACGAGTGTGAAGGCGAATAGTTCAGCATTGGTGCTTGTTCGGATGAACTCGCTGGGTTTAAGTTTCAAACCTACGCCGCCTTGACCTTCAGAGCCGTGACAGCCAGCACAGGTTTCCTGGAAGATGGCTCCACCAGCTTCAGCATCGCCCATGGGCCATGCATCACGCAGGGTTTGCATTGCATCGAGCGCTTTTGTGTTCTGCTCGGCTTCGATATAGCCCATGGTGGTATCAAAATCTTCCAAAAGTGGACCGAAAGCGATCGGTTTGGCACGGTTCATGTAGAAGAGTGCATTGGCGTTGTCTCCCTGCTCGAGGGAGTAGTACGCGGAACCGAGCATCTGGGCAACGGTGGTTTCAGGGGCAACGTCTTCTCCGGCGCGCCAAGCGTCGATCAGAGCAAGCAAGTCTTGAATCTGATTATTGGAGAGGGTTGCGCCCCAAATGGGCATCCCGGTGGCGGGCATACCGTTGACGATGACTTGTTCGTACCACGTGTTGTCGTGTTTGCTCAAGGTCGCAGAGTCGTTAACTGCGAGAACGGTCTTGCCCTCTTCGTTTTCTACACCGAGGCCGTTTTCACCGTGGCAGGTGAAGCAGGCGCTGGCAAAGAGCGATGCGCCACGTGGCGCACTGGGGGTAAATTCACCTACAATGACTTCAGGGGCGTTTGGCTCGAAAGCGCGGATGAAGGAAACGACTGCTTCGATGTCTTCATCGGTCAATGCTCCGCCATTGGCTTGTCCCCATGCAGGCATAACGGTATTTGGGCGGCCATTTTTGATGATAGCAAAAAGGTAGCTGTCATTGGCTGCTTCAAGCAGGATTTTGTTGTTTAGCGCCGGGCCAACAATACCTTCTCCGCGTGTGCCGTGGCAGGATGTACAGTTTGTGACGAAGAGTTCGCGCCCGTAAAGGAGCATCTCTTTGTCTTCTTCTTCTGTGACTTGTACCAGACGGGCGCTTTCGCCAAACATCAGATATCCGAAGCTGGCAACCAGCACAACCGTGATAATTAACCCAATCAGATAGCTCCTATCTTATCTCCTGCCCAGATTTGATATTGGAGCTTACCATGTAACCACCATTCTTCCACTGTATCCACAGCATTTAACACTGGTTCTATGTTTGCACACACT
>JBNKMO010000028.1:0-7274 GCA_050293165.1 Anaerolineales bacterium
ACATAAACATCTGCCAAAGCTAGTTTTTTTAGCAGGTGTGTTTCCAACCCCTGCCCAAAAGCACGAGAGCTAAGGGTCGATTCAAAAATAATCATCCCAAGACCAACATTGAGCGCTGAAATGAAGAATAGCACAGGCAAAATTGGTGTCCACCAAAGTGGATGCAGCTTATAAGGCAAGATAATAAGCATGGAGCCAAGTGATGATTGGTGCAAGGTTGAAAGAACAACACCCAAAATCGCAAAAGGCATTAAAACACGGCGGAAATTTCTTGCGATTTTTTGTTGATTAATGCCCTCAAAAAAGACAGGTGCAAATTCAATCGCCAGCGTAGTGGTGTAGAGCATCACACAGATGCCTACTTCAAAAAGAATAGATGTGTGGTTTTGATAAATTATCATATGCCAAATCCGCAAGGGTTGACCGAGATCAACCAAAAGGGAAATGATGACCATTACATAACCTAGAAAACCAGTTAACACAGAAGGGCGCACCAGAGGGTGGAATTCCTTTAAATCAAAGATTTCCACGATAGCAACAATGGTGAAGGCACCGCTACCTAAAGCTACGCCACAATAAAGGTCGAAGCTGATCCAGAAACCCCACCCGTAGGCATTGCTTAGGTCACTGACAGCACCAATTCCTTGAGCGTAGCGCATAAAAGCAAAATAGGCCGCCATGGCTATCATGCCAAGCATGATCCACATGGCAGGCGTGATCGGGATCGGGAAATTACGGACTTTTTCGTTAATTTTCAGGTTGAGTTTTTTCATGATTCACTCTCCGTATCGGACTCGACCTCAGCCTGCTTCTCACCATTGGCATTTTCTCCCTTACGCTTGTTAACCGTGCGGACAATAGCTGCTGTCCCGGCGAGGACGCCGTACCAGCCCACAGCAAAGGGCAAGGTTCCTTCCATGATGCTCTCGGTGATCTCATTGATCGGTTCATCTCCCATTTCGGGGAGACCTAACTCGGTAAAGGGTACATGAGAGATGACAAGGTAAGATGTTCCGCCATTCTCGTGTTCGCCGTAGACATGGTCAACATAACGATCAGGACGGGCGGCAATTCGTTTATGAGCAATCGCAATCAACTCGTCACGTTCGCCAAATTCCAAAGCGTCGGTTGGGCACGTTGCTACACAAGCGGGTTCAAGTCCAACATCCGTGCGTTGCGGGCACATCGTACATTTGTCGATGAAAGCTCCATCCACAATCCCTTTATCGTAGTCAAAATGCGGTACACCGTAAGGACAAGCATTCATGCAATAACGGCAGCCGATGCAAAGCTCGGGATCATAGATCACAGGTCCATCATCCCGTTTTGTATAGGCACCAACGGGGCAGGCAGACAGACAATCGGGGTGTTCACAGTGCATACAATGGGCAACCATCGAGGCGCTACTGAGATTGGGGAACTCCCCTGTAACGCCAACGCCCGAGACCCAGATGCGCGTTTTATCCATTTCGATATTATTTTCAACACTACAGGCAACCATGCAAGCACGGCAATCAATACAACGTGTAGCGTCAAAAAGGTATGCTTTATGTTTGATTTCAGTCATAACGACACCTCTAAGCCTTCTTTACCGTGACAAAGGTCTGGCTGAGTGCCTGACCACCGCTAATCGGATCTGTGTAGGTGACATGCAAAGCGGAATCACTGGCACCGATGCCGAATGCAGTTTTTAAGCCTTTAGACATATGCCCGTACCCGGGCGTCAGGTAAACGCAATCCGGACGAATGGCTTGCGTGGCGTGTAAGATGGTGTGTGCCTTGCCAACAGGGCTGGTCACTTCGACCCATTCCCCATCGCTCAACCCCATCTTGGCAGCCGTTTGGGCATTCATCCACAAACGGGGCTCGTTGGAATATTTATGCAGCAGTTGATTGTTTTGCGTCCCAAATTGGGTGTGCTGGGCTACTTTTCCGGTTAGCAGGTAGAACTCATCTTCAGCAGGCTGGGGCGGTTCTTCCCAAGTGGGCCACGGGGAGAACCCAGCGTTCTTCAACGTTTCAGAATAAATTTCGATCTTCCCCGAAGGCGTATTGAAAGTAAGCTCGCCATCTTCTTCTTCAGAAGCAGGCATTTCAGCATATCCCTTGAGCTTTACTTCTTCCAGATCAACACCGAGCGGAGCAAGTTGCTGGCGGATGTAATCTTCTTCATCCTCATACTGGAAGAATTCGCCTAACCCGAGACGTTCGCCAAGCTGCTTGTAAATCCACAAGGCGGATTTCGCTTCGCCCTGCGGCTCGATCACGGGTTGACGCAAAAAGGCTTTGTCGCCAACCGGCAAAAGCGGATCATAGCGTTCAAGGTAGGAAGCCTCAGGCAAAATGACATCGGAGAACCAAGCGGTATCGTTCATAATGATGTCCACCGTCACGATAAAGTCCATTTTCTCGAAAGCTTTCAAAGTCTTGCTACGATCAGGCAGGGACATAATCGGATTTTGGCGTGAAATCAACCAGCCATGCGCCTGATAGGGTTCGCCTGTCAGAATGGAATCACGCAATTCCTGAAAGACGCCCAGTTTTAGCGGTACAAGCGGATATTTCCAGGGAGTACCGTCCAGACGCAGGGCAGAAACACGTGGGTACGCCGGTTGTGACGGAGAACCCAAGCCTGCACCTTCAGCGGCGACTTCTGTCGAAAGACAACCGCCCGGGGTCATCACATTACCACTCAAGGCATTCAAAGTGGCAATCGCACGCTCAGTCTGGAAAGAGTTGATAAAGTTAGACGTACGCCAACCCGGATGCGCCAGCGCGTTGTTTTTGGCAGCCGCATATTCACGTGCAATACGTTCAATCGTCTCTGCCGGAACACCTGTAATTTGCTCTGCCCATGCCGGTGTGTATTTGGACATTTCTTCTTGAATATCGTCACAGCCAACCACATATTTTTTGACAAATTCACAGTCAGCCAATTCGTTTTGGGTGATGACATTAATCATTGCCAGCAGGAAAGCCGAATCTGTACCCGGCCGAATCGCAATCCACTCGTCTGCTTTTGCAGCCGTTTTGGTGTAACGCGGATCAAGGTAAACCAGCTTTGCCCCACGATCAATGGCGTGGGAAAGCTCAGAAGTCTCTGATGTCGAGATCGCTTCCATCATATTGCGCCCGACCATCAGAATAAACTCAACATCTTCGTAATTACGGGATGGTTCTTCCACGCCATAGGTCAACAGGAAGGCTGTAATCATGGCGTTGAAGCATAGACTGCGTTGCGTCCCATAGTTTGGGGAACCGTAGGCGTAGAGCAGATTCTCAAATTGAACCTGACTCAGGTTATGAGTGGACGAGAAGACCATCGCTTCGGGTCCATATTTTTCCTTGATCTCCAGCATTTTACTGGCAGTCAAGTCAAGGGCTTCTTCCCAGGATGCTTTACGAAACTTGCCTTCGCCACGTTTCCCAACACGAATCAGGGGCGTCAGTACTCGGTCGGGATCGTAGGTATTCATCAAGCCCGATTGTCCGCGTGGGCAAAGATTGCCGCGTGAGTGCGGATGTTCAGGGTTACCTTCGAGCTTGACAACCTTGCCACCTTCCACTTTGGCAACCAATCCGCAACGCCATACACACATCTCACACATGCTGGGCACATATCCGTCGCCGTCTGCGTTGAGATGTCCGGCATCGCGTGCGGCTTGGGCAACGGGCGCTGGCAACATACTGCCAACGGCGACCGCCAAACCAGCAGCTCCACCTAATTTTAGAAAATCACGTCGTGATAATATTTTCGACATAAGTGTCTCCAATGACCAGTTTTCAGAGAGCCGCCATCAGCATTTCCCTTGATGACGGCTTATGACAACTGATTACTTGCTTTTGTCAGCGCGTTGCCAGCCGACACGATCGATCATGTAGAACAGCAAGAGCGAGATTAGTGTGAACAGGACAATAAATAAGAATGGGTTCACATTCCACAGTTCAGGGATAATCGTGTTGCCGTAATTCGCCAACGCAGAAATTTGAGGGAAAACCTGCTCATAGGTCAATCCATAAAAAACCGCCCCAACAAGAAAACCGAGCATTCCAGGGATCAAATAATCTAACTTACCTTCACCGCTCCCGGCGGCGCAAGTACCCGGTCAGTAACCGGCCAGAGCCATGCCGACGCCAAAGATCAGGCCGCCAATAGCGTTACCAGCCAAATAGGTGGCAGGCACAGCGGGGAACGTGACCAAGCCCAAACCACGTAAGGCATACAGTCCCCCCATCGAGACGACCAAAGCGGTCATCATGAATTTCAAGACAGCCATATCCGTGAAGCGGAAAACATTGACAATCTTGTTGTATTTGGTCAGTCCGGCTTTATTCAGAGAAAATCCAAAGACTATGCCAAGTACCAGAGAAATGGTGTAATTCAACATGTTTTAGTACCTCGCTTTATAAACGATCAAAGCAGTGATGATGCCAGAAACGAACATCGCCGCGATGAAGATGAATGCTGCCGGAGCGAGCAACATCCCGCCAGAGATAGCCAAACCGCTTGTGCAGCCGCCAGCAATCCCTGCGCCGTATTCCAAAATAATTGCGCCGAGAAAACCCCAAAGCCAGCGCTTCCAGGTCTGCTTACCGAAAATGCGTTTCCATTGTTCGTCAGAGTTGGCAGCGCCTTTTTTGCCCCAGAGCAGTGTGCCGCTGGTGGCAGCACCGATCAAACCGCCAAAGAAAGTGCCAATGAAAAGCACCAAACTCCAGCTTATGCCAGGCGGCATGATGAAATTGAAATACAAATTGTCGAAGAGTTGCGGGGCGACGGCTTTACCTATCATCCCGGCGACGTTCTCAAACGCGCCCGAAGCGCCAAGCAGGCTGTCGCTTAGCCAGACGGCCAGAATGCCAACGACACCAAGCAAAACACCCGCCACATAAGGCGACCAAGTTTCCTTCCGAATATAGTTCAAGATAAATTTCATGATGTTTACTCCTGAGATTTCTCTTCCGAAACAATCTCATCGATCAGATCGAGTACCTTTTCACTCTTCTGTGGGTCTTGTAGAATGCTGTTTAATGATTTTCGACTCTTGGATTTGAGACCGGCGATGCCTGGAAGCATATCCACCACATCAGCAGGATACTCCCCGTCTGCTTTTTTCGTATCGCCAAACGTGACGTTGACCAGCTTCTCGTTAAGGACTACGTACCCGCCCCCACCAATGGTCACCAAACCGATCAGCGTCAGGAGAAGCGTATTACCCAAATTAAAGGGCTTCTTCCCCAAGACGATCTCGTCGTAATTCTGGACGTAATCCACAAGGTTGGGATCGTTTACATCCAACTCAGTTGTTACCGGAGCACTCACTGCCGCATCCCCGGAAACAGGGGCAACGCTTCCCGCATCGCTCGCCGACGCAGCTGATGCACCGCCACCCGAACCAACTTCCACACCCAAAGTGGTTGCGTAGACCTGTGCCCGTTCATCCAAATCGGATGGGTGACATTGCATACAGGATGCTTTCACATCTGAAAGCGGGGATTCCATGCCGGTATGCGCTTCAGCTTTATCTGTAGCTTGGTTATTGCCTGCATGGCAGATATAGCAGAAATCGCCAAATGCGTGCGATTGATGCCAGGCTGTGCCATCACTGTTGACAGGCATCCCTCCTTGCACCTCATGGCAGTTCTTACAAGATGAAGCCTGAGAACCGCATTGGGCGCTTGCGGGCGTTACAGACATCAGCGATGTTGCTGAAACGAGCACCAAAAACACGCCCACAGCAATTACCCAGACAGAACGATCCTTACGTTGCATAGCTATCTCCTCAAAAATATTGTTTGTGATAGATCAGAAGATTTTTTCTTTAACCGAAAGAATTGTGGAAAAACACACAATGCCGGACACATTCTAGTACCACACAAACAAATATATTAGTTACTTAAGTCATTTTTAAGTCATATTGTTACTATTAGTTGTGTGCTAAGTACCTTTTTTTGGTAGACAGAGCGATGATGCTCTGTTCTAAAACTAAAAGTTCCCCACTGAACACTGTGCTTTTGAACAAACAATATATTGTGTGTTTTTAGTTACTTTGGTATGATGAAAATCACTTCAATTAAGCTATGACCCGACAGGACACATAATGGAAACAATATCATTGGGAATGAGATTGCGCCAATTGCGTTCCGAACGAAATCTATCCCAGCGTGCTTTGGCACAACTGGCAAGCGTTTCTACAAATTCCGTCAGTCTGATTGAGCGTGATGAAATATCCCCCAGTGTTGCCACATTACAAAATCTGGCAACAGCTCTGAATGTACATATGAGTTATTTCTTCGAGACGGGGACTGAAAAAAATGTGCTGCATATCAGGCCAACCGAACGCTCATCGCTCGAAAATCAGGGGGTGCGCATCGAAAGCATCGGGCGTCGTCTGCATGATCAGGAGGTTGAGCCTTTTATTATCCAGCTAGACCCGCATACCAGCATTGGCGAACGGCAGGTCATCCACTCTGGGCATGAAGTCGTCTACTGCACAAAAGGTGAGATTGAATATTATATTGATGGGACCAGCTACGTTCTCAAAGAAGGTGACTTTCTCTTATTTGAAGCAGCCTTGCCGCATCTTTGGCGAAATCCCCATGATGAGCCAGCCGAATTTATATTGATCCTGCAAACCCCAGATGCCAAGCTGGAACCAGTAAAAAGGCATTTTATTGACTACCCCTCCATCTCACATATAAAATAAGAGAGTACAATCGCCCTGTTGTCGAGACCCACGAAACGTGCTCATTGACGTTGGTGTGCAGCCTCGTCCCTGGCGTGAATCTCATCCGACGATTCGCCACACCTGCTGCCCGAGAGCTTCTCAAAATCCACTCCGCTCCGCTTCGGGTGCGGGCGCGCGGGACTTCGATGTGAGGCCGATCCCATTGAACATCGGGCCAGAAATCCGTTCTTGGTAACGCGTCACGGTTTGATGGGAACAGGTGCAGGCTTTTTTGAGCATCTTGGAAGTGTTTCCAGGGCTAGGGATGAGCACAACAAAACACTTTTTTCTTGCTCAATGGAGAGCCAAAGAATGATTTTGAAGGTGTATCTAGTAAAGCTACGCGCAAACAGCGCACAATTTTTTAGTTTCTTAGCTCAACAAAAACACCTCCCACATCCAAGTGATGTGGGAGGTGCGGCATGATGGTTTATGGGAATAGAACTACAAAACCACCCATATATCTGGGGCAAAACGCTTCTTCGAGCTATTTTCCCTTCTATATTGCGGGTACAAATCGAGATGGGCGGAACTTATACCCGTATA
>JBNKMO010000029.1:0-20008 GCA_050293165.1 Anaerolineales bacterium
TTGAACAAAGACTTCATCGACTGTTCCGCTGGTTTGCCAACTCAAAAGCGCGCTCTGATTTGTACGTACGGTTCCCGTCGCACCAACAGTTGCAATCAAATTACCTCGACCGATCTTTGCGGTCTGAAACTCGCTGACTACAGAGTTCTTGGCACGCGAGCCTAAAACAAAAACACCTGCCAAAATCACAACTACCACAACAGCAAGTGTGATCCATGTTTTTTTACTGATCTTCATAAGGAAAAACCTCCAACAGAATGAGCAATGAAGAGAGCTGTCTCTTCATGAATGTACAAAATAAATTTTGTCAAAAAAGGGGCATGCCTCGCTTTAGAACGCACACCTTTAGATTTAGCGCAGGTATTATACGCTGAAGACTTGCAAAAGATTGTATGAACTCTATTAATCCGCTTAGGCAACAATCATCACAACCAGACAACCAAAGTTAAGCCTTCTTTTTAGTTAAGCGCGCTTAACTATATGTAAAAAAACAGATTTGTCAAGCAGCTTTGCTTTGATTTTCTTCTTCTAAACCAACTCCTAATAAAACATCAAGAAAACGTATGGGTGCATAATGAGAATTACGGGATTCGTAACAAAAAGGTTGCAAGAAATATTAAAACCAGCGATTTTCTCCAGCGCGAGTATTCATTTTTTGAATGTGACCATTGTCGCCCGATTTGGTGACATAAAAACCTGTGTCCTTTAGTAAAGTTTAGGTATCATCACCCTGCCACTTTACGACGTCTACCGGAGGTATTTATGCAAGCTGTTCCAAGCGAATTTTTGGCTATTAACCGCAAAAAGCGCGCCCAAGAGCCATTTCTCGAATTAGACTTACGCCCTGCTGAAGAGCGGATTTGCGATTTCAATGAAGTTGTTATTGGTTTCACTCCTGAACAAGCCCAAGTGGAAGCAGCCCGCTGCATCCACTGCCCCGATCCTGCCCCTTGCATGCTCGCATGCCCCACTCACAATGATATTCCCTCGGCAATGTGGCTAATCGAACAAGGTCGCTTCGCAGACGCTGCCAAACTTTATCACAACACCAGTTCCCTGCCCGAAGTTTGCGGACGAGTTTGCCCGCACGAACAACTTTGCGAGGGTTCCTGTGTGCTCAACAAAACAGGTGAGCCAGTCATTACTGGTCAATTAGAAGTCTTTGCGCTCGCCCAGGAACGCGATAGCGAACCTTATGTTCCGGAAGTCGCCCCGAAAACAGGCAAAAAAGTTGCCGTCATTGGTGCTGGCCCTGCCGGTCTTGGATGCGCAGATCAATTGCTCAAAATGGGACATGACGTAACGCTCTTTGACTCCAAACCTGCTCCCGGTGGTTTGCTGGTATACGGCATCCCGAACTTTAAACTGTCAAAGGAAGTCTTCTTCCAACGCTGGGAAGATATGGAAAAACTCGGCGCAAAATTTATCGGGAATACCTACGTCGGCAGAGACAAAACCATTGACGAAATACTTGCTGATGGCTTTGACGCCATGTTCGTCGGCGTAGGTTCCGGAATTGATGCCCCAATGAATATCCCCGGAGAAGACCTTGATGGTGTTTACGAAGCAACGGATTATCTTATCCGCGGCAATGTCAGTGATGACATCTTGCCAGCAGATTCTGAACCGCTTCCTGACCTTGGCAACGACGTCGTTGTCATCGGTGGCGGCGATACCGCATCCGACTGTCTGCGCACATCTGTCCGCATGGGCATTGAGAACGTAACCTGCCTCTACCGTCGTACTGAGGCTGAGATGCCCGGCAGCGCCAAGGATCGAAAACTGGCCAAGCAAGAGGGTGCAAAATACCGCTTCCTGACACAGCCTGTACAATTTATCGCTGGCGAAGACGGAAAATTAGCTGCTGTAGAATGCATCGAAATGAAACTTGGTGAACCCGACAGCAGTGGGCGCCGCCGTCCTGTACCCGTTGAAGGATCGAATTTCAGTGTGCCTGCAACAACCGCAGTGAAGGCGCTTGGTTATTGGCCGGACGAGATTATCGGCAAAACAACGCCTGATTACGAAGTTGATAAATGGGGTCTTACCATCGTAAAAGATTCTGAAACCGGTCAGACTTCACGCGAAAATATCTTTGCGGGCGGTGATGGTGTCACGGGGCCGGACCTTGTTGTGACAGCAATGGTCGCCGGACGAAAATCTGCCCTTGCGATCGACAAGTATCTAAAAACAAAAAAATAGTTTATAGACACAAGGAAACAGGTCGGCGCTAAATACCGCCGACCTGTTTATTTAACGATGAGCAAACCAAAATTCACGCGGCGTTACTACCGCAATCTCAAAGAAATCAGCACGGACTTTCGTCATATCTTCAGTCAAAGAGAGCTAATCCGCAAGGCAATGCGTGAGTTGATTTCTTCTGAGTTTCGCGAACGTTTAATGATGGTCGTGACTGAAGTGAACGGCTGTCGCTATTGCAGCAGTTTTCACGCCAAAGAAGCTCTCAAGAGCGGGATTTCAAGTGAAGAGCTGAAAGTTTTGCTCGCAGGTGAAATTCCTGAAAATGCCCCTTCCGAGGAGATTCCGGCACTGGTCTACGCGCAACACTGGGCGGAGAGCGATGCTCAACCTGACGATGCCACATTGAAACGCCTGCTGGACGAGTATGGACAAGAGAAAGCAGATGCAATCCACATTATTTTGCGAACAATTCGCTTTGGAAATTTATCTGGAAATTTGCTGGACTATATTCTCTTCAAATTAAGTTTTGGCAAGCTTGGCAAAGCGGAAAAAGACGAAAGCTTCGTTATTTTGAAGTAGAATAGGCAAGGATTTTACGCTATTCGACTTATGCACAGTCCAAACGAAGTGCAATAAAACAAATAAGGAGCTCAAATGAGTGAACAATTTGACAAACTGAAAGTTTTGCTCGGCGAAGTTGCCGATCTAAACGCAGCCCAAGCCCTGATCGGCTGGGACCAACAGACTTATATGCCCCCCGGCGGCGCAGAAGCCCGCGGCCATCAGCTTGCCACCCTTGGCAGCCTGACCCACCAGAAATTTACATCCCCTGAGATCGGCGAATTGATCGAAGATGTAAAAGCGGAACTGGCTGATGCCGATCCCGATTCGGATGACGCACGCTACATCAAAGTCGCATCAAAAGATTATGACGAAGCGACCAAAGTCCCCTCTGAATATGTTTCAAAATTCGCCCAACTGACCGCGCGCGGACACGAATCCTGGGCAAAGGCACGCGAAGCATCTGACTTTTCGATCTTCCAGAACGACCTTGAAGAAATCGTTGAGATGCTCAAAGAGTATGTGACCTTCTTCCCACCAAAAGACCACCCCTACGACACATTGCTCGACCAATATGAACCGGGCATGAAAACCGCAGAAGTACAGGAAATTTTCGGCGGCATGCGCACCAAGCAGGTTGAACTGCTGAAAGCTATCGCCGACGCCAAACAGGTCGATGACAGCTTTATGCACGTCCACTACCCAGAGAAAGCGCAATGGGATTTCGGCGTTGAAGTTGCCACCAAATTCGGTTATGACTGGAATCGTGGCCGGCAGGACAAATCCGTCCATCCCTTCACCACTTCCTTTGGCGTCAACGATGTCCGCATCACCACTCGTTTCATGGAAGATTTCCTTCCCTCTGCACTCTTCGGCACCATGCATGAAGCCGGACACGGTCTTTACGAACTCGGTGTGAACCAAGCTTATGAGCGCACTCCGCTCAATGGTGGCGCATCACTTGGTATCCACGAGTCGCAATCACGCATGTGGGAAAATCTCGTTGGACGCTCAATGCCCTTCTGGGAGCACTTCTACCCGCGTCTGAAAGAAGTCTTCCCTGCCCAACTCGGCAATGTTGACCTGAAGAGCTTCTACAAAGGCATCAACAAGGTTGAGCCTTCATTCATCCGCGTCGAAGCCGACGAAGCCACTTACAACATGCATATCATGCTGCGCCTTGAACTTGAGATCGCTATGATCGAGGGTAGCGTCGCCATCAAAGACCTGCCCGAACTCTGGAACAGCAAATTTGAAGAATATCTCGGCATCACCCCAACCAACGATGCTGAAGGCGTCTTGCAGGATATTCACTGGTCGTTTGGCGGGTTGGGTTATTTCTCCACCTATGCCCTCGGCAACCTGATCTCCGTCCAACTCTGGGAAAAGATCAACGAAGCCATCCCCAATCTCGACGATCAGATCCGTCAGGGCAAATTCGACACCCTGCTCAGCTGGCTGCGTGAAAACGTCCATACCCACGGACGCAAATACGAACCGCAGGAACTCGTCCAAAAAGTGACTGGCTCCAAGATCACCCCTGAGCCCTACCTGCGTTATCTCGAAGGCAAATACAGCGATATTTACGGGCTGTAAATATTCGGAAACCAAAGGTGACAGTCACTTAAAGTGACTGTCACCTCGTTTAAATCAATGAAAAAAAAACTCGCACTTATTCTCATTTTTATTTTTCTAACGAGCTGCAACCGGATGGGCGAAACGCCGCCAACCCTGATGCCGGATGACTACCTGCCGACTGCCGTTGCATTAACAGCCGCATCGCTCGCAAGTCCCGTGCCGGCTCTGTCCACCGCAACAGAAATCATCACCCCAACAATTACCCCCACGTCAACCCCAACACCTTCCCCAACCCCAACTGCCAGCCTAACCCCCACGCCGGGACCGGACGCGCCACTACCTCCCATCCGCATCCTTTCGCCGGGACCAATGTCTAAAGCCGTCTCGCCGATTGTGCTCAAAGCATATATCCAGCCCGGAGCAAATAACCGCTATCAAATTGAACTGCTTGGCGAAGACGGCCGCCTGCTTTTCCGTGAAGTCCGCCGCCATCAGGTCTACCTGACCGAAGGCGTCTACACCAACATCAAGATCCCCTTCGAGACACGCGCCGCTGCCGAACTGGGGCGCCTACAGATCAGCACCGTCGACAAATTCGGACGTCCGCTCGAAACTCACAGCGTTCACTTACTTTTGCTTTCAGTTGGCGTAAATGATATCAATATTGGCGATGGGGAATATGCTCGAGCGAACTTCTACTATCCTGAAAACGGAGATGAAATCTATGGCGGGACGCTGCCGCTGATCGGCGAGTTTCAGCCCTTCAATGCAAACCAAGTGACATTTGAGTTACTCAGCGAAGAAGGAAAAACGCTTGGGTTACGTGTGATCAATATGGAAGCCGGTGTACGCGCCTCCTTTGAGACGACTATCCCCTACGATGTAGATGAAGCCACGCCTGCGCGTCTCATCATCCGCCAAGCGGATGAAAAATTCACAGGCACTGTTTTTCTACACAGCCAAAGCGTGATTTTAAATCCTTAACCCTATTCCACAACTTTCAGAAAAGCATCCGCCAAAACTTTATGCCCGACCGCGTTCATATGGACGCGGTCGTCTGATAATTCCGTGGTATCCATTTTCTGTAGTACTTCGTCGAAAGCAGCTTGCGTATCAACAAAAAGCGCATCATATTTCGCGGCAATTTTGCGGACAACTTTCCCATACCGATCCATCTTGGAACGCATCTCATCAGATTTATCAAGTTCAAGAACATAGGGTGTCATCAAGACCAAACCTTGTAAAGATGGCACAACGATTGCAACCAACTCATCCAGCGTTTGCTCGTATTCGTCGATCAAAATCCAATTTTCGGATGGCTGCGAATCGTTGACCTGCTGCCAAACATCGTTAATCCCGATCATGATCGAAAGCCAATCCGGACTCAAACTCAGAACATCACGCTGCCAACGCTTCTTGAGATTACGGACTGTATCCCCACTAACACCTCTGTTGACAATTTCTATCCCCAATTCTGGATGTGTGGATTTTAAGGAATCAGAAACAAATCGCACATAGCCGTCGCCTAATACTTCTTCACTATATGATGCATCATAGTTTCGCCCACAATCGGTGATCGAGTCACCAATCATCAGTACCTTGCTGTTTGGTTGAATTTTCATAATCATCCTTTCTAAAAGACAAGTGACTGTCATTTTTGACATGACAGTCACTTTTTTATTCATAGAAAACTTTATTTAGCCAATCAACTTGCGAACTTCATCCAGTTGTCCAGCGCTGCCGAGCTTCTCATTCTTCGCAGCGATGAATTTTGCATACTCTGCCATAAAGATCTTTCCAGGCGGGCGCAGGTCAAATTGTTCGGGATGATCGCGGAAAAATTCGCGGTGTACGCGGGTCCAGACCAAGCGTCCATCGGTGTCGATGTTAATTTTGGTTACACCCAGTTTGGCTGCGCGTTTGAACTGATCCGCATCTACACCTTTGGCACCCATCAACGTGCCGCCAGCTTCATTGATGCGTTTCACTTCTTCTTGCGGCACCGAACTGGAGCCATGCATCACGAGCGGGAAATCGGGCAATTCCTTTTGAATATCTGCCAACACATCAAAATGCAAGCCCTGCGAACCGCTGAATTTGAACGCACCATGACTCGTACCAATCGCGCAGGCCAGCGAATCGCAGCCGGAGCGCTCGACAAACTCTTTTGCTTCGGCAGGATTGGTCAATTTCGCATCAGCTTCATCAACCTGCACGTGCTCTTCTACACCGCCTAGTTGACCAAGCTCGGCTTCAACCACAATGCCCTTGGCGTGCGCTGCATCCACAACGCGCTTGGTGATGGCGATATTCTCATCGAAAGGTGCATGGCTGGCATCGATCATGACAGAGCTGTAAAAACCACTGTTTATACAATCCAGTGCAGTTTCTTCGTCACCATGATCGAGATGCACGGCAAAGATCGCCTCTGGGAAAACTTCATTCGCAGAGCGGATCATACCTTCGAGCATCAGCTTGTCGGTATAGGCACGCGCACCTTTGCTGATCTGAATGATAAAGGGCGCCTGGCTATCCAAACAACCTCGAAACAACCCCATACACTGCTCAAGATTATTGATATTGTACGCGCCAATGGCGTATTTGCCATACGCAGCCTCAAACAATTTTTTCGTTGTAACAATCATTTTTATCTCCTATAAAAGATTATTCTGTATATCTATGAAATTCTTAAAACTTCATGTGAATTTCAACGAACTTGATTATACCCACAAACACAGGCTATAATGGGAAATCTCAGACGATACTTTATCGTTTTTCCCGCGTATATAAATGTCAGGAGGTACGAACCCAATGACTGATCTATTAAAACGTGTAACCGAAGACCAAGACCCCTTCAAGAAATTAGCAAGTTATATTCCCGGATTTGACGGATATATTGAACGCCAAAACCGCCGTGCAGCCGACAAATTGCTGCGTGAGACCGTCGCCGACCGTTTCGAATCGCTATGGAAGCGTGCTTCCGCACTACAAACGGATATGGTAAATGAAGGCTTGATCAGCTACATTGACGATATGGAGCGTGCTGCCATTCAGATGCGCACCTTCATCGACAAGATCCGCCACGCAGCCTATGGCTACTCAGGGCTTTTCGATGCCGTCAAGATCAACGAAGAAGAGCTAACCCAGCTCTATCAATTCGACTCAGCATTCTTCCTTGCCGCCGAAGAAATTGGGCGCGCACTGGACAACGTAGAAGCCAGCTTCGGCGATGAAGGCGCTCTTCCCGCAGCGATCCGTCACCTAACCAGCCTCGCACGCGAAGCAACCGAAGCCTTCAATCGCCGCTCAGAAGTATTCACCAGCGGTGAAGACGCGGCATAACCTTTTCTCGATAGGGGCAGCGGATGCTGCCCCTCCTTTTTTTACTCAGGCGGGAGAACCCCGCCCACCCAAACCTTATGTGGCAAGAATATATAACCCCCTCATCCCTGCAAGAAGTTGTTGAAATCTTAGCCCAAAAAACTAACGCACGCATTATCGCTGGCGGCACCGACCTGATCCTCGAGCTGGAACGCGGTGTGCGCAAAGACGTAGAAACCCTGATCGACGTGACCCGCATCCCCGATCTTGACCAGATAGTACTCAACGAAGACGATCTCATCCATCTCGGTGCGATGGTCACGCACAATCATGTTGCGGGCTCAAAACTCCTGCAGGAACGTGCCTATCCGCTGGTGCGCGCCAGTTGGGAAGTAGGTGCAAACCAAATTCGCAACCGCGCCACGGTGACAGGCAATCTCGTCACGGCATCGCCCGCAAATGACACCATCACCCCGCTGATGGCGCTCGGCGCGAGCGTGACGCTACTCTCCACTAAAGGTAAACGCACCATCCCTTTGAAAGATTTCTACAAGGGCGTGCGCAAAACCGTGATGCGACCTGACGAGATGCTTGTAGACATCTCCTTCCCTGCTTTGACGAAAACCCAGCGCGGGACTTTTATCAAATTGGCACTACGCCGCGCGCAGGCGATCTCCGTGATTAACGTCGCCATCGTCCTCGACTTTGAAGCTGATACCGTGCAAAAAGCATCCATTACATTGGGCGCAGTTGCCCCCACCATCATCCACGCGGAGTCGGCGGAGAATTATCTCGTCGGCAAAACGTTGACCGAAGAGGTCATTGCCGAAGCCGCCGAGTTGGCGATGAGCGATGCCCACCCCATCGACGACGTCCGTGGGTCGGCAGCCTACCGCAAAGAGATGGTTCGCGTGAACACAGCCCGGGGACTGCGCTCCCTGCGCGATGGTCAGGAACAAGTTGGGTTCCCGTCCGATCCGGTTCTGCTATGGGGTAAGGATAAGACTCCTAAATCCCAACTGACTGCGTACGAATCCGGCAATCCCATCATCACGACAATTAATGGCAAAGAATACGTCATTGATCGCGGCCACGATAAGACCCTGCTCGACTTCCTGCGTGAAGAATTGGGCATGATGGGCTCAAAAGAAGGCTGCGGCGAAGGCGAGTGCGGCGCTTGTACTGTCTACCTGGACGGCAAAGCAGTTATGTCCTGCCTTGTGCCTGCCCCCCGCGCACACGGCGCCGAGATCGTGACCATCGAGGGCATCGCAGATGCAGCCCAAGCACAGTTACACCCCGTGCAAGAGGCCTTTATCCACGATGGCGCAGTGCAATGCGGTTACTGCACACCGGGATTTATTATGTCGGCAGCAAAGTTACTCGAAGAAAAACCACAGCCGACCCGTAACCAAATCGAAGAAGCGATCAGTGGCAATATCTGCCGCTGCACAGGCTATTACAAGATCGTTGATGCGATCGAAGATGCCAGTAAGGTGAAGTGAGGCGCTATGAGTTACCGTTTTGAAGCCCCAAAACCAAAGAAAGAGATGCCGGCCGGTTGGCGCGGTATCGGCTGTTTTTTGATTATGATCTTTCCGGTCGTCTCCTATTTTGCGGCCGTCGATTTATTGAAGAATGTAGACAGCATTCATACATTTTTCGTACGTGCCTTGCCAGGACTTTTGGGACCAATCTCGATTCATCCGCTTTTAAGGCGTATAACATCGTTGGCACCTCTCTGGGATGGGCTGCGCTCGATCAACAATCTCGGCGCAAACCTGGTACTTGGCGCAGTGATCTTGCTAATCCTTTCGGGAATTGTCAGCGTGATCTATGGCATTATGTATCGCACGATAGCCCCATCAAAATACGGCCCCACCGATGCGCCGCCCCAAAAACGACGCAAGGGACCGAAAAAATACAGCCGATGAAACACTCAATTGGAAAATCCCTTCCCCGTGTTGATGCGCGCGGCAAAGTGACTGGCGAAACCCAATATCCCGGCGATATCACTTTGCCAAATCAAGCGTATATGAAAATTCTCTTCGCGCGCCGACCGCATGCGATTATCAAAAGCATTGATACCAGCGCAGCAGAAGCCATGCGTGGCGTGATAGCAGTCTTCACCGCGAAAGATGTCCCCGTGAATCAGTACGGTCTCCAGATCCCCGATCAACCCGTGCTTTGCGGCCCCGGCTCAGACATTCCCTATGCAGACCGCGTTCGTTTTGTCGGTGACCAAGTCGCGCTCGTTGTCGCGGACACTGAAGTCATTGCAGCAAAAGCACGTGACCTGATCGTGGTCGAGTACGAAGACCTGCCCGTCGTCACCGATCCGCGCGAATCGATCAAAGAGGGTGCGCTGTTATTGCATCCCGACAAGGACACAAACGTCGTCAAAAGTCACCAAATTCGCAAAGGCGATATTGAAGTCGGCTTTGCCCAAGCGGATGTAATCATCGAAGCCGAATTGAAGACACCCTTCCAGGAACATGCCTATCTTCAACCGGAAGCGGGCGTTGCCTATGTGGATGAAGATGAACGCATCACCGTGATGGCAGCCGGTCAATGGCTCAAGGATGAACAACACCAGATCGCTCATGCATTGGGCTTGTCACCGGAAAAAGTGCGTGTAATTCATCCCGCAATTGGTGGCGCATTTGGCGGACGCGAAGACATCTCAGTGCAAATTGTACTTGCGCTGGCAACGATGCGACTCTACGAACGTGGCATTAATCGCCCTGTCAAGATCATCTGGACACGCGAAGAATCGATCATCGGGCACTCAAAACGGCACCCCTTCTGTTTCAAGATGCGCTGGGGCGCCACCAAAGAAGGCAAGATCGTCGCCGCTCAATCAGAAGCCGTTTCCGATGCGGGCGCATATATGTATACATCCAACAAGGTACTCGGCAACGCGACCTTGATGGTCAGCGGGCCCTACGAAATTCCGCACGTCAAAGTGGATACACGTTCCGCGTACACAAACAACATCCCCACCGGCGCACTGCGCGGATTTGGCGCGCCACAAGGTGCCTTTGCCGCCGAGACAATGGTCAACAAGTTGGCAGAAGCATTGAATATGGACCCGGTCGAATTCCGTATGCGCAATATCCTACATGAGGGTTCGTTGATGTCCGTCCAAACCCCATTGACAGGCAACGCAACCATCGACAAGGTTACAGAGCGCTGTGCTGAAGAAGGCGGTTGGGAGCAACTCGAGGGCGAGTGGCGCCTCATCAGCAAACCGCCCGTAGATGACTCTCGTCCGCATATCAAGCGCGGGATCGGGTTCGCTTGCGGCTTCAAAAACACAGGTTTCTCCTTTGGGTATCAGGAAAATTCCTGGGCAAAGGTCGAAATCCACGGTGACTCCGAGATCGAAAAAGTGGTTGTCCATCACGGCGCAGCAGATGTCGGACAAGGGACGCATACCGTCATCATGCAGGCCGCTGCTGAAGCGACCGGCGCGGACTTTGAACAAGTCGAATTCGTCGGCGAAGACAGCGACCTTGGCGGTGATTCGGGCAGTTCGTCCGCATCACGTATGACCTTCATGGCTTTGAATGCCGTCAAAGGCGCAGGTGAGTTAGCGCTTGAAAAGTGGCAAAACGAAGAACGTCCAGCTATCGCCGAATATAAGTACTTGGCACCGAAAACAACACCCTATGCCCCAGAAACTGGCAAATCAACCCCGAATGTAGCCTATGGGCATTGCGCCCAGGTCGCTGACCTCGAAGTGGATACCGAAACCGGGCATATTCGCATCCTGAATATGATCTCGACCTCGGATCTTGGCAAGGCGATCAATCCGCAACAGGTCGAAGGGCAGATCGAAGGCGGCACCATTCAAACCATCGGCTACGCTCTGATGGAAGATTTCGCCCACGAGGGCGGCTATGTGCAAACATCCGAACTTTCGACCTACCTTGTGCCGACCGTCTGGGATATTCCAGTTAACTTCAAAACCGTCATCGTTGAATACGCTGACCCGAACGGCCCCTGGGGGGCACGCGGCGTTGGCGAGATGATGACCGTCCCGACCGCTCCCGCGATCACCGCTGCCGTCCACGATGCAACTGGTGTCTGGTTCGATGAATTTCCGCTCACGCCCGAACGTGTGTTGCGCGGGCTGGGAAAAATAAAATAACGTGAAGCGTGAAACGTGAGTTTAAAAAATCATCACGCTTTACGCTTCACGTTTCACTCTCATGCCATTCCCCTACATTTACGAAAAAAAGATAATCGACCCCGCTCTGCGCCAAAGCGTGAGCCAGGGTTCTGGGGATGATTTTATCTCGCTCCCTTCTGGATATACGCACTATGAGACACGTAACAAGGATGCTGCTGAGACCGTCGTTCTCGTACACGGCTTTTCCGTGCCAATGTTCATCTGGGAGCCGACCTCTCGCTTTTTGACAGAAGCCGGCTACCGCGTTTTGCGCTACGATCTTTTCGGGCGCGGTTACTCAGACCGCCCCAAAGCGAACTACGATCTTGATTTCTTTGCCACACAATTGCGCGATTTGCTCGAGGCACTCGGTATCACAGAGCCGATCAATCTCTTTGGTCTCTCAATGGGCGGGCCAATCACCGCGACATTCACCGCCCAACATCCTGAATGTGTCAAGAAGTTAGCCTTATTCGCCCCGGCAGGCGGGGAAAATATTCCACGCTCAACGATCACAAAGTTAATGGAGATCCCACTGCTCGGCGAACTGCTGATGGGCTTTTTCGGCAAGAAGACTCTTGTCGATGCTATTGCCGAAGATTTTTACGATCCCGGACTGATCGCCCACTTCACAAAAATGTACACGCCGCAGCTCGATTATCAGGGTTTTGGGCGCGCGATCCTGTCAACCATTCGGGGAGATGCGCTACGGGATTCATCCGCGACCTATCGCAAAGTCGGCGAGATGGGCATCCCGACGCTGCTCGTTTGGGGCCATGACGACCAAACCGTTCCCTACGACCAAGCCAAAGCAGTGGTGACAAGTTTACCGCACGTGCGTTTCCACACCATCGAAAATAGTGGACATATCCCCCACTACGAAGATGCGGATCAGGTCAATCCAATCATCCTTAATTTCCTTAAGAATTAGCTTGAATCCACGAGGAGCACGCCGTTGCGACGAAGTGGTCTCATTGTTCAGGAGATTACTTACCCTACAGGGCACACGTCGGCGATAAAACTGGCTCGCAAAATCATGTTTAAAAACCTAACCCAAACCCTCCTGCGTCACCGCTACAAGCTGACCATTTTCATCATCCTGGCAGCATCCTCCGTTTCCAGCATTGTATTGGTTGGTGCTCGCGTTGCCTACAGCGACACAGACCGTTACACCCACATGATCTGGAATCTCTTTCTGGCATGGATCCCCTTTGTGATGGCGTACCTTGCTTACGCCTTTTCGTGGAGGCGAGCCCTGCTTTACCTAATCGTGCCCCTTTTCGCCATTTTGTGGCTGGCCTTCTTCCCGAATGCACCGTATCTTATCACCGACTTCCAACACCTGAGCGAAGGCTTTGGTGAAGCGCCCGTCTGGTTTGATGTCATCCTGTTGATCTGGTTCTCGTGGACAGGGCTGCTGCTCGGTGCTGTATCACTCTACCTGATGCAGGAAATCGTCAAAAAAGAGTTCGGCAAACTCATCGGCTGGCTGCTGGTTTTCAGCGTCTCCATCATGAGTAGTGTCGGCGTTTATTTGGGGCGTTTCGAGCGCTGGAATAGTTGGGACCTGCTCGACGACCACTTTGCGATCGTACGCGATATCTGGCACGTCCTGCGCAATATGAACAAAAGCGCCATTGGCTTCACCGCCCTTTTTACCATTTTCTTTTTATTCGTCTATCTCACCCTGTATGCCTTCGGGCATTTGTTGCAGGAAGAAAAGCAAACTGAATAACTCACCACAGAGACCACAAAGCTCACAGAGTTTTTAAGAAAAAAGAGAAAATCTCTGTGCTCTCCGTGAACTCTGTGGTAAATCTCAAAGGAAACCCCATGTCATCCATCATTCTCATTCGCGGCGGCGGCGATCTCGCCACAGGCGTCGCCTATCGCTTGCACAAAGCCGGTCTCAAGGTGCTCATCACCGAAATCACCGAGCCGCTCTCCGTGCGCCGTAAAGTCTCTTTTTCAGAAGCCGTCTACGATGGCGAAATTACTGTCGAAGGTGTCACCGCCCGTCTTGCCACGCCAGAAAGCGTCCTCTCGATTTTGGATGAAGGAGCGATTCCCGTCCTCGTTGATCCCTCGCTAAAGATACTAGATGCCGATCTCCCGATCACTGTGCTCGTGGACGCCACGCTCCGCAAACATTCGCCAGATATTCCACTTGATACCGTTAAACTGAACATCGGTCTCGGCCCCGGCTTCACCGCCGCCAAAGACGTGCATGCCGTCATCGAGACCAATCGTGGGCACACCCTCGGGCGCGTCTACTGGCAAGGCACAGCAATGGCAGATACGCGTCTCCCCGAACAAGTGCTCGGCATCCGCGCCGAACGCGTCCTGCGCGCCCCTGCCGACGGGAAACTGATCGCCCACGGCGAGATCGGCGACCACTTTGACAAAGGCGACATCATCTGTGAAGCAGGTGGCGTGCCGCTCAAAGCACCCTTCAACGGCTCTCTGCGCGGACTGATTCGTCCCGGCTTGCACGTCAAGCAAGGCCTCAAGATCGGCGACCTCGACCCGTGCGACGATCCGCGCTACTGCACCATGATCTCCGATAAATCCCTCGCACTGGGCGGCAGTGTCCTTGAAGCGATTTTGAGTCGAGAAGAGATACGCAAAGAGTTGTGGGATTAAACCGCTAATCTGCGCCAATCAACGCTAAAAACAGAAACCCGTTCCATGGATTGAGAAACTATGCCCAAAAACTCTTTTCCTCGCTTTGCTTATTTTGACACGAACATTCTTAGCTACATTGCCAAGAACAAGCCTCTATGGACTAAGCTGTTGGACTTTCTTACAAAGAACAGTTTAACTTTAGGAATAAGCGGCGCACAACTTGTAGAATTATTTGACGCCGAAAGATTACACCAAAACCTTGCGGAGATGCTTGTTATTATTCCATCAGCGTTGATAAAGACAGCAGATGATATATTGAATGAAGAAGTAAAGGCGCATCCCCAACAACGAACGGAAACACTTTTTTACTTCCCCTTAAACACATTTCTCTTCGAAGAAAATGGTATAGAAAAATTACAGAATCACTTATCATCTAGAGCGTTAGGTGATGCCCGTAAAGACCAACTAGCTCACGCTCAGAAGCTTGCAAAACGTCATTCAGAACTTAAGGAGAATTTTCCAACAGCAAAAACAGGAAAATATACTCGTGAACAAGCGGATGAATTTGCATGGATAATGGTAATGCAGTGGCTTGCAGGTACTCATCGTGATTTTCTTGTGGGTTTTCAAGACAAAATAGAAAATTTCTATCCCGAAGTTTTTCTTTCACTTCGACTATATGCGCATGTGATTTTCTATAAGTATTATCTCGGTCAGAGAGAACCTAAGAAGCTCTCAGACTTCGGTGATTTAGCTCACCTTTTCCCAATACCATACTGTGAATTAGCAATTATGGAACGTGATCTCTGCAACGTTTTAAATCAAATCAAACGCAATCAGGACACATTAAACTCAACTACGGTTCGCAACATTGATTTTTTTGAAGATTGGGATTTATAACAAAATCCGTGTCTAAAAAATTCGTGAAGATTAGCATAGATTAGTGGTTCAAAAGGAGCAAAAAATGACCGACGAAACCAAACCCAGAGAGAAAAACGGCAAAGAGCCGCAAGACAATCTCGCCAGCGGGCAGAAGAAAACGGTCTGTATGTGAGTGAATAACAACCCATGCGCCCTCTCCCAACGAGAGCGACAACTGTTCTCCCCGTTGTGCAGGAGAATAGATGGGGATTTCCCAAAACATTTCGTGTTTATACACTAGCCAAATATACTTGACTCCACAATTCTTTTTATGTATACTTTGGATACATCAACTTTGCAACACAAAGTTATTTGCAAAGAGAAAGAAAAGGAGTAAAAAATGGCAGAACAACTCGATTTAAAGGCCCTCGAAAGAAAAGCTTGGCGCTCATTCTTTGACGACGGTCTTTGGGATATTTACCTTGGCCTATTGCTGGGTCTAATGGGGTTCAACAGCCTGCTTGCACATAAAACATCCCTAAGTGATGACCAATCAACGACGATTTATATTGGGTTGATGCTCACCATTATGGTCGTTTTCTGGTTAAGCAAACGCTTCATCGTTGTACCACGGATTGGACGCGCTAAATTTCAAGCGAAAAAACGCCGCAAGATCAATGCCGTACTCTTTATTTCGGTCATCGTTGGTCTCATCGCATGGTGGTTCGCTGCCGGGATGATAAACGCCCCATCCGATCAACGCGATAATTTTACGGCACTCTTCCCACTGATCTTTGCCCTGAATGCCTTGCTTGTATTCGGTTTGATCGGCTACTTCACATCGTTTGAGCGGCTGTACTACATCGGCGTTCTCTTTGCGCTACCTGTGCCCATCGACCAATGGCTCTATGATAGCTACGGGATCAATCTGGACTATATCCTCTTCCTCATCCCCGCAGCGATTATCGTTGGGATCGGGATATGGTATTTCATCCGCTTCCTGAAGAATTACCCACCTGTGCAGGAGATGGCATGACGACACCGGAGATCAGCCCGCTCGACGAGGTTGATCGTCTGATCCACGAACCGGCGCGGCTAAAGCTAATGGCCCTGCTCTACGTGCTGGACAGCGCTGACTTCACCTTCCTGATGGGACAAACGGGCATGACCTGGGGCAATCTGTCCACGCATATGAGTAAATTGGAGAAGGCAGGTTACATCGAGGTTGTGAAGACCTTCAAGGGGAAACGCCCAAACACCATGCTCAGGCTGACGGAGGCGGGTAGAGAAGCATTCAACACCTACCGCCAACAGATGCAGCAACTTTTGGGAGAGTTGCCAGAGTGAAAAAAACTGACAGTCACCTTTGAAAGTGACTGTCAGTTTGATTAAACTTGAAAACGCGGGTCGGCTTCGTTCCAGATGAAAGTACCGTCGCGCAGATCATTGAAGGCTTCCATGATCTCTTCGCGGGTATTCATCACAAAGGGGCCGTAGGGCATGATCGGCTCATTGAAGGGGGCGCCGGCAATCAGCATTAGGCGCACAGGGGAATCGGTGGTTTTGACCCGGAAACCTTCGCCATCGCTGAAGAAGACCATACTGGTCGCATCGACCGGGGTCTCGTCCGCGCCGAGGAGGGCGCTGCCTTCAAAGACGTAGACGATAAGGGTATGTCCCACGGGAACCGGGTATGAAAACTCGGAAGCGGAATCAAGCTCAAGGTCAAGGTAGATCGGGTCGGCGGCAATTTCGCCAACCGGGCCACGCGTCCCATCCACTTCGCCCGCCACGACGCGGATGATTGCGCCATCCCGTTCTACGGCAGGAATTTCACTGCTTGAGATGCTACGGTATTGGGGTTTGCTCCATTTGAGATGTGATGGCAGATTGACCCAGAGTTGGAAGCCGTAGATATTACCGCTCTCGCCACGTCGGGGCATTTCCTCGTGCATCAGTCCCCCGCCAGCCGTCATCCACTGCACGTCACCGGGGCCGATCAAGCCAACGTTGCCGATGCTATCGCGGTGACGAACCGAGCCATCGAGCATGTAAGTGACGGTTTCGATGCCGCGATGCGGATGTGTGGGGAAACCGCGCGGGGGGCCTTCTTCCGGTTTGTTGAAGGCAAAATGATCAAAAAGCAAAAAGGGGTCGTGCAAGTTGCTGGCCTGTGGAGCAATCGAACGGCGCAGGAGAACACCTGCGCCTTCGATCACCATTTGCGGTTCAAGCACTTGCTTGACGATTCGGGTTGTTTGCATGGGGACCTCTAAAGATTATTTTATAGTTGCTCATAATCATACCATTTTTGTCTTAATTTTTCATTTGAGTCTAGCGAGTGTTTCTAACGAGGAAATCTGCCTGCCCGCAGCTTTTCGAGGCTTTTCTGAGTATTTCAGCGCTGCATGGGCGGGGATCGCCATCTTTCTCATAGCAAACAAATAACTCACTCAGAAAACGACCGGAACCAGAGCAGTAGACGGCAAATGAATTTGCGCTAAATTCCGGATTGACTTTGACAAAGGCTTCCTGCAAGCTCTCTGCATCGGTGCGGAAAGGCTCCAATGGGGAATCGTAGATGGGTGGAAGTGTCAGCTTTTCCTTAAGCGTCTGACTCCAAAGCAAATAACCATCCGGACTGAGACCGGTGCACGTCCCGTGTTTTTCCCACTCGTGATCGAATAATTTTTCACTGGGATACAGCCCCTGATAAGCATCAATTAGATCATTGGACATACTTTCTGTAGAGCAATAGCTGGGATAGCCTTGTTCATATTGAGGCCATAAGCCATGCAGCACAAAATCCAGCTTTTTGCCGGGAGAGCATTGCTGCGGGTCACTACTGCCACTTTCGGCACAATAATCGGGAGACCAGGATAAAGCCATTACATAAAAGTCAAAGTCGCCGTCAGCTTCTTCAAGCACGATGACCTCGGCGGGGATTTCTGTTGGCGTTTCAGGTAATTCAGCAGATGTTTCCGGCACATCAGCAGGGGTAACCGGGGATGTGTTTTGATCCGCAGGTTCAGTGAGCATGACAAAATCGTCGTTATTTACGGGCGCGGTATTCCCTTCATCACTGACATATTGATAGAGACTAATGGCAATCACAATAACGATCAATATTGTCCGCAACATTTTCTTTTGCATAAAGTTTCTTCTCCTGATATTTATTTGATAAAAGGCGTGTTCAATTTTTTGATAGCATCAACAATGCGTTCTTTATGGTTGAGCAACATCTCCCGTTCGTCCATTTCTGCGAGTGTAAAATAACCAAAATCTGTGGTCTCATGACTGAGCCCGAGTTCGCCACCAATAATTTCTGCTTCAAAAGATAAAGCGACGACATGCGCTTTGTTCCCATCAGGATACTCGACCATCCGATGCGGATCACTGTAGACACCAACCAGACGAGTCACGCGGACGTTTAGGCCTGTTTCCTCGTAAACTTCGCGGATGCACGTCTCCTCGACAGTTTCCCCCGAATCCACGCCCCCGCTGGGGAGGCACCACTGGCTGTTGTCGGCGCGTTGGGTGAGCAAAACCTTCTCACCGCTCTCATCAAAGATAACCGCCGAACAACCAAGGCGAATTTTGCCTGCTTTGGCGATTCTCTCGCCGTGATGGATAGTGGTTACGTTGGGCATTTTTTCTCCTTTGGAATCGCACGGGGATAAATCCCCATGCTAATATGCTAAAGCCGACTGAAGTCGGCTAAAAGCTTCGGGACAAGCTCGCTATAACTTGCATCCATATCGGAAACATCCAATTTGAGCAACTTTTCCTGCGGCAAATTATCCAACCACTCTTCCAAATATTCCTTCAGCAAACTCGCATCATCGGCGGTAGCTATGTTGACGCGATCGCGCGCAGCAAGGCGTTGACGGATCACATCCTCGGACGCGGTCAGGTAGACGACCAACTCAGGTAGGGGCAACGCAAGTCGGAGTTGGGTATAGAGTCTTTCGCAGAGGGCGAATTCGGCGTCATCCAGATAGCCGCGTTGATGAAAAAGGCGTGCGAAGCCGTGAAAGTCGACATCCAAGCCGCCATCCAGGAGTGCCGGGCGTGGATCGGCGCGTAGCGCACGTTCCTGTTCAGCGCGCAAGAGGAAGTAATCGACCTGATTGTGGAGGGTGTAGCGTTTGTCCACGTCGCAGAGATGCTGGAAGGGGCGCGTGTCGTGCTGCTCGAAGCCGGTGGCGAAGTCGCCTGCGGAAGCGAGAGCACGCGCGAGGGTGGTTTTGCCAACACCGCTGACGCCGACGAATGTGATCAGTTTTGACATAGATGCTATTTTACCGTTTTAACGCGAATGACACGAATTTACAAATGGCGCGAATGTTTTTTATAAAGGCAGCCAGTTCGCAGGTTGAGTAGGTCCGAAATCTCTTAGAGGAGCGTATCGAAACCGAGAACAGCACTTGCAGATAGCGCTACGATTTCGATACGCCTGACGATGAAGATGTCAGATTACTCAATCTTCGCTGTTATTGCTATTATTCGCGTTTCTCGTTTGCCCCTTCATCTTTCATCCTGTATAATTCCAACTTCAAAATTAACAGCAGTGCATTGCACTCGGAGAGTGCCTAGGTGCCCCCAATGGGGTATGCAGTGCGGTTTAACTCAATAAACCCGATGAGCAGCCCCCTCTGTCCTTCGGACATCTCCCCCAAATTCCAA
>JBNKMO010000030.1:0-16794 GCA_050293165.1 Anaerolineales bacterium
CGATCCGCACGAAGCCACGCGTGGCGCGGCCAGTGCCCCCTTCTTGCAACGTGAGATGACCAATATCAGCGGCGTCAATCCAAACTGGACGGCAGAAGGGGCGCCCACATTCTATAGTTGGTTGGATGCTGCCGAACGCGAGTATCAGGTTTGCTTTAAATGCCACACTGGCTTTACCACCCTTCCCGCCTATGCTCCAGACGGCTGGCAGGTCATTGACACCGCAGGGAATGGGCAATATGTTAGCGATGGCCTCAGCAAACTAACGTCCACGAACGCAGAACAGGTCAATGACAGTCGCGATCTGGCGCAGGAGTTTAATCCCTACAACGCCAGCTTCCATCCCGTCGTCGTACAGGGTCGCAACACAACCATCCCCGCAGGCGCATTTGTCTCTGGCTGGTCAACAACGAGCATGGTCTATTGTTCCGATTGTCATACCAATGCAAGCCCGGCAACAGGAGGAGAAGGGCCGCATGGCTCTGCCCTTTTGCATATCCTGGATGGAGCCAGCAACTACCAAACGGTCATTGACCCAAACGGTGCAACCTATCCCCCGCAAAGCGACGAACTTTGCTCAAAATGCCACGACTACACCGTCTATGCCGGTTCTTCAACCTTGAACGCAAGCCTGACTAACTTCCGCGATAGTAAATGGGGCAACCTGCATGGCTTCCACGTCAGCGGAGAAGGCAGTTTTGCCACGCCCTGCTATGCTTGCCACGATACACATGGCAGCGAACAGGAACATTTGTTGAATTTTGATACAAGCCTGGCAAACCCAAACGGGTCGGGGATTTACGATAGTCAAACTGCATGGATTTGGGATGGAACAAAAGGGACTTGCTTCGTTTTATGTCATACTGCCGGGCACGGGACGGGGAAATCATATACGCCATAAACCAGAGGAAGCATTTTTACACCGGTCAGAAAAAAAATGACAATCGCTTATTACGATATGGAACTTCATAACCAGCATGGCACTTGCCACATCGCAAAGATTGAGCTAATATTCACAACCAGAAGTAAAACTTTGAAAGGAAATATTTTCTAATGTCGTTCTACCACCGTCACACCTGAGCACAACAATCCAGCGTTGGACAACGCTCGATTTTGTTCCCTGTACGTCTGTATGTGGCGGAGGTTGTTATTTAACATCGCTTTTGACCTCCCCTGACCACCGCTGTCGTATAGGCGGTGGTCTTTTTTATTAAAGCTACACCTTGTAGCTAGATTCTATTCGGAGGTCAAAATGCCTACACCTGATTCTGTTCTTTTAATTACCCGCAAGGGCATGGGGGAAGCTGATCCTGAGCTGCAAATCAAGCTCATCCAAACCTATTTCAGACTCATCAATGAAGCGGATACGCTCCCGGCAGTGATCTGCTTCTACGCCGAGGGCGTCCATCTTGTCGTGGAAGACTCGCCCGTGCTGGATTCACTCCAAGCGCTCGAAGAAAAAGGCGTGCGTCTGATCATCTGCAACACCTGCCTAAACTACTACAACCTGACCGAGAAAGTCGCTGTCGGCATCAAAGGCGGCATGACTGACATCATCGAAGCCCAGCGCCGTGCAGTAAAAGTCATCACCTTATAACCATGACGCTCAAGACTTTTGCTGTGCGTCTGCGCCCCGGTGATGATCTACTGCTCGAATTGGATCGTCTTGCACCGACTCACAATCTTGAAGCAGCTTGCATCTTGGCGTGTGTCGGTAGTCTCACACAGGCAACCTTGCGCTTTGCCAATCAGGAAAACGCAGCCGTGCTACATGGTCATTTCGAAATTGTCTCTCTAACCGGCACCTTCGCCAAATATGGCTCGCACTACCACATCGCCATTGCCGATGAAGCAGGGCGCACCTACGGCGCTCATCTACTGGAAGGCTGCCTGATCTATACCACTGCCGAAATCGTCATCGGCGCGTTACCCGATCTGCGCTTCTTGCGCACGCATGACCCACAAACCGGATACCCGGAACTCGATATTCAATCCAACACAGAAAACAAGGAGTAATACCATGTCATTCAAAGAAAAACTCAAAAAAGATTTCTCCACCATTACGCTCGTCCTGATGGCAGTCGCCATCGTACTCAACATCGTCGTAGGGCAACTCGTTTCCCTGCTCAAACTGCCCATCTTCCTCGACTCCATTGGCACCATCCTTGTTGGCATTCTGGCAGGTCCTTGGGCAGGCGGGCTGACAGGCTTGCTTACCAACCTGATCTGGGGCTTGATCTCCTCCCCAGTCGCAGCCGCCTTCTCGCCCGTAGCAGCAGTGATCGGTATCGTAGCCGGCTTATGCGCCAAATACGGCTGGTTCAAAACCTGGTGGCAAGCCATTATTAGCGGCGTGATCATTACCATCTTCAACGCCATTGTTGCCGTGCCCATCCGCCTCTACATGTTTGGCGGCATCACCGGCAGCGGCGCAGACTTCATCACCGCCTACATGCTCGCTCTCGGCAAAGACCTCTTCGGCTCCGTGATCGTCACCGTCTTCACATCCAACCTGATTGACAAGGTTGTCACCGCAGTGCTGGCATGGGGCATCGTCAAAGCTTTGCCCAAACGCACCACCAGCCGCTTCCCGCGCGCAGAAGCAGTCGTTGACTAATTCCTTCTCGCTCTACGTTCCAACAAATTCCTGGCTCCACAGGCTGCACCCGTTCAATAAGTTGAGCTATATCTTCTTGATCTGGATTGCAGCCTACGTGGAGCCGGGGGATATACCCATCCTGCTGCTCGTCACGCTCCTGAATTTGGGCGTGGCTGCCCTCAACCGAGTTTTTGCCCCATCCTGGAAATTATTCTGGCGCACCCTCCTGCCCCTGTCTTTATTCATGCTCCCGATACACGGATTACTCAACCCGGCCAATGAAACTGTTCTCTTTGCCTGGAAAACGATTATTTTCTATCGTGAAGGGCTGCTCTTTGGCGCGAAAACGCTCCTGCAACTGGCAGCAGTCCTCAGCGCTTCATTACTCTTTGTCTTCACCACTCACCCGGCAGATTTAGTCGCAGCCTTACAAAAAGCAGGCTGGAGTCAGGGTATGGCATATATCTTTAGCAGCCCGCTATTGCTCCTGCCCGCCATGCGCGAACGGATTGAAACCATTCGGGCGGCCCAGGCTGCACGGGGACTCTCGGCAAAAGGAAATATGTTCCAGCGTATCCGCGCCTTATTTCCGTTGCTTGCACCTTTAGTATTGGGCGCATTCATCGAGATCGAAGAACGCTCCATCGCACTGGATGTACGCGCCTTCAACAGCCCCGGCAAGAAAACGCTCTGGCGCATCGTCCCCGATTCAATTGGTCAGCGTCTGGGTCGTTGGGTCATGATTTTATTGAGCTTTTCCCTTGTACTATTTCGGATATTGGCATCATGAGTGACTTCGCGATTGAAATCAAGAATTTAACCTACACCTACTCCACCGCAAAAGAACCTGCGCTGAAGAATATCAACCTGCAAGTTACCAAAGGCGAGTTGATCGGCGTGATCGGTGCCAATCGCGCCGGAAAATCCAGTCTGGCGTATGCCCTTGCAGGAGTGATCCCGCATCTCTATCAGGGCAGCTTTGACGGCTCTGTGCGTGTTGGCACACTCGATACCCGCGAGCATTCCGTCGGGGAACTGGTCGGGCAAGTCGGTTTGGTCTTGCAGCATCCCACCCATCAACTTTCGGGGACGCGTTATACCGTCTTTGAAGAAGTCGCTTTTGGCTTGGAAAATGTCGGCGTGGATAGGGAACTCATGCTAACGCGTGTTCAAGATGCCCTCGCACAGGTCGGCTTGAGCGACTTCGCCGAGCGTTCCCCTTATCAACTCTCAGGCGGGCAGCAGCAGCGCTTGATGATCGCCGCAATTTTGGCTTTATCGCCGCCCATCCTTGTGCTGGACGAACCAACATCTTTCCTCGATCCGCAAGGCACAGCGCAGGTTTTTGAGTTGTTAGTAAGATTAAAGGAAAGCGGGCATACGATTGTGATCGCTTCACAACGGTTGGCATGGCTCGCCGAAACCGCTGACCGTATGATTGCCCTTTCTAACGGTGAAATCATTATGAACGGCACGCCCCGTGCGGTGCTCGGCTCCCCGAAGCTGCAATCGATTGGCTTGGCATCGACGCGCTTTACCCAAGTCGGGGCATTGGCCAAAGCGCGCGGCTATTGGGATATGCAGCAGCCGCTCCCCGTAACTTTTGATGAAACGATTCAGGGATTGAACGATGCAAATTTCTCTTGAGACAGTATCCTTCTCTTATTTACCTGAGATGTCTGTCTTGCAGGATATTTCCCTCGTCATCAACGCTGGGGAACGGGTCGCACTACTTGGACGGAATGGGTGCGGAAAAACGACATTTGCCAGGCATTTGAATGGGTTGCTGCAACCAAGCCAGGGTCACGTTCGGATCGGCGATTGGGACACGCGTACCAACCCGGTCGCAAAACTGGCAAGTCGGGTCGGCTTGCTATTCCAAAATCCGGACGATCAACTCTTTAAGCAAAACATCTGGGGTGAAGTCGCCTTTGGCGCGCGCAATTTGGGCTATCCCCCTGAACAGGTGGATGAGTTGGTTGAAAATACGTTGGCTTGGTTATCGTTATCTGATTTGCGGGATGCAAATCCGTATGATCTGGGCTATTCGCAGCGCAAACTTGTAGCGCTTGCGTCAATCATTGCGATGGACACGCCAATTCTGGTCTTCGATGAACCCACTGCTGGTTTGGATGGCGCGGAAACCGAACTTTTTTCCAAGACACTGCAAAGCTTGAGTGACGCAGGCAAGACCATCATCATGATTAGCCATGATATGGATTTTGTTGCCGAGCAATTCCCGCGTGTGATTTGCCTGGAAGAAGGGACCGTCCTTTTCGATGGAAGTACAGAAAGAGCCTTTGGCGATCAGGCGTTGTTGGCGACCTGCGGATTGGAGATGCCGCAAGTCGCGCAGTTGAGTGCGTATTTTCAACAATCGCGTTTGGCGTTGACCCCTGAAAAGTTTTTTGGCGATTATGCTTGGGAAGATTGCCCTAATAAAACAAATTCTTTAGGACTTGCCGGGTTTGAGAAGGCAACCAAGTAAAGAAAAAGCTGTCGTGATTGACAGCCCTGCTGCTTTTAGGGAGGGATGAGTTTGCTTCATTCCAGCAGCAAGGTCATTTCTGGAGTGTGATACTTCATATCCTGTTGGACAAAATGTTCATTTTTCGGTAGTGGATTAGACTAAATGCTCAGATGATTCTGCGAGGAGCATGCATTCGCGACGAAGCAGTCTTGCCGCTCCAGAAGAAGATTGCATCGCTTCGCTCGTAAAATCAGCATCATTTACTTTATACCATTACCAATGTTTTATTTGTCGTTTTTAGAAAAGAGTTACAAAAGCTTGAGTCCAAGCATTCAAGATGCATAAAGTAGAGTATACTGATATTAGTAGGCTATATGCTTACGCATTGGAAGCTCCACTTCTCAAGGTGCCTTAGAAAGCCCTTCGATATGTGCGATACCAAAGCAGTTCTCAATCCCACTTGCATACGCAAGATGACTCCTTAACCCAATCACATCATTAGTGTACTAATGCAACAAAGTTTGGATGAGGGGTGAACCCCTTATTCAAATTCAATTTGTCGGTGTGCAAGAATCGAAAGGATGAGCCATGTTCGATCCTATTCTCGTCCCTCTGGACGGCTCTCAACTGGCAGAATGTGTTCTTCCCCATGCGACTGCCTTCGCGCGTTCCTTCGGAGCAGAAATTACGTTGCTCCATATACTGGAAAAAAATCAGGCGGGTGCATCCGCGCAATTGTTCGATTTGCTAAACTGGCAAATCCAAAAGACAAAGGCAACGCTCTACCTTGAAGAGACCAAGGCAAGGTTTAAAAAATCAAATATTCGGGCACGAGCCATGTTACAGGAGGGTTTGGTAACAGAGGCGGTTACAGAATATGCACAAACCCAGGGGATGAAACTGATCATCTTGAGCAGTCATGGCAGTCATGGTCTAACAAAGTGGGGCATTAGCAGCACTACTCAAAAAACTGTTTTGAGCGCACCTACGTCTGTGCTCATTGTTCGGGCACAACTACAGGATGTGCCTGCAGGCGAATTATCAGAAGCCCCGCTTTACCAGCATATTCTCGTGCCATTAGATGGTTCCCAGCGAGCAGAACATGTTTTGCCAATCGTTATGCAATTGGCGCGTGTTCAGAAGCCAATCATTCATCTTGTGCATGTGGTTCAATCCCCTGAAATGGCGCGCCAAATGCCTTCAATCCACGAGGATATTGATCTGGCTAAGCGCGTTGTGAAACGAAACCGAGAAGAAGCCAGTCATTATCTTGAACAGGTGAAGTCGCGTTCGTATCTGCAAGGGATTGACGTTCAAACTCATCTCATTACTAGCGACCATGCCGCCGAAGCACTGCATCATGTGGTGGAGCAAGAAAAAATTGATATGGTTACATTGAGTGCGCATGGGTATTCGGGGAAACATCAATGGCCTTATGGTAGTGTTGCCAGCAACTTTATCTTGTATGGCAAAGTATCTCTTCTGATCGTTCAGGATATGCCAGCCAAACAAGAGCCAATATCGCTTGAGCAGTCATCAAGAAAACGCGCAGAGCATTAGCTTATGCTATCCACCCCAGGCGCTAATCCTTCTGATCCAGTCAGATCAGACACAGATCATCGACCGTCAGATTTTGCACACATACTAGCAAAAAAACACAAGGCAAAATCTGTCCTGTTGCCAACACGAAAAACAAGGAAAACAGCGGGGATATTGCGCCAGCTAAAACCCGATCTGCTGAAAGAGATGAAAGCTTGGGAAAAGACTTTACGCAACGCCAACTCAATCTTCAAAGCCGTTCCATCAAACGATCTGCCGGTTTCCCGTGCAGGTGAATGGATGCTGGACAATTTTTATGTCGTTCAACAGACTTTCCGCCAGATTGAAGAAAACCTGCCTGCTGACTTTCTCAACTATTTACCAAAACTAGCCGGAACATCCTTGTCTCGCATTTTTACGCTGGCATGGGAATGGATTGGATACAGCCAAAGTCAGCTTGACCTGATACAAGTCACCGCGTTTGTGCAGGATTACCAGCAGATCACGCCCCTGACAATTGGGGAGTTGTGGGCTTTTCCAAGTATGTTGCGTATCGGGATATTGGAGCGGCTTGTGTATGCTGCTGTCGAGCTAACCGGGATAGACTTGCCAAAAGGCTTAAACGAAATCCCAAGCCAGTTTGCCTCTGCACCATTGGCAAACGAGACCATTGTCGCCAACTGTTTCCTCAGCCTGCGCCTACTTTCTACCACGGATTGGGAAAGCTTTTTTGAGCAAACCAGCCGAGTGGAACAGATTTTGCACGATGACCCCGCGGCTATCTATACGCATATGGATTTTGATACTCGCAACAGTTATCGCAATGTTGTCGAGGAATTGGCACACTACTCCCCCTTAAACGAAGAAGATGTTGCGCGCACCGCAGTCGAACTCGCTCGCAACGCCGGACGTACGACATCAGATCGACAGGCGCATGTTGGCTTTTATCTGCGAGATGTGGGACGCAAGACACTCGAAGCCAGCATCCACTACCAACCTGAATACAAGCTCCGTATCCGCCGTGCGCTGCTCACAGCCCCCACACTCACTTATCTAGGCAGCATTGCTATCTTTTCGATCTTATTTATTTTAGGGCTGCTCACCTACACCATAATTTCGGGGAGTTCGCTTGCCCAACTCATCATCGTCGGTCTGCTTGGAACCGGGTTGGCTTTGGAAGCCGCAGTTATCCTCGTGAACTGGAATATTACCCATCGCATCAAACCAAAAAGTTTGCCACGTATGGATTTTTCAGAAGGCATCCCATCGGGAAACCGCACCATGGTGGTTGTTCCTTGTTTGCTGGAAAACACCGATGAAATCAATCACCTCCTGCAAGAGTTGGAACTTTATCACCTGGCCAATTCTGATCCGCAACTGACCTTTGCGCTGCTGACCGATTTTAGGGATGCTCCGGCACAGGATATGCCGGACGATAAAAAACTCATCGGTCTCGCAAGGGCTGGTGTTGATAATCTCAATAAAAAATACGCAGGAACGGCCCCCTTTTATTTATTTCACCGTCAACGTCAATGGAATCCATCCGAAGATGTTTGGATGGGATGGGAGCGCAAACGCGGCAAACTGGCGGATTTCAACCGCTTGCTGTTAGATTCCCCTACCGCTCTGCAAGAAACAGCTTACACGACCCTAGTCGGGGATGTCAGCATTTTAGCGAATGTCAAATATGTGATCACGCTGGATGCAGACACATCACTGCCGCAAGGCAGCGCCAACCGCTTGATTGCAACTCTGGCGCACCCACTTAATCAAGCCGAATTTTCTCCAGACGGGCGCTCAGTGATTGCCGGTTATACTGTGCTACAACCACGCGTGGAGATTAAGCCAACCAGCGCTAACCGTACCCGCTTCTCGCAAACATTTGCAATGAATGCGGGTTTTGATTTGTACTCCTTTGCCATTTCAGATGTATATCAGGATTTATTTAACGAAGGCAGTTACGTTGGCAAGGGGATTTACGATGTAGCTGCGTTCGAGCGCAGCCTGGCGGGGCAGGTACGCCAGAACACCCTGCTCAGTCATGACCTGTTTGAAGGCATTCATGGACGCGCTGCGCTGGTGACGGATATTACCCTGTACGAAGATTATCCACATCGTTACATGGTCTACGCTCACCGCCTACGTCGTTGGATTCGTGGCGACTGGCAGTTGCTCCCCTGGTTATTTCCGACCGTCCGCACCGAAACTGGGATGGCACCCAACCGCCTTGCTGTCATCGACCGCTGGAAAATTTTCGACAACCTGCGGCGCAGTCTGGTTCCCGCGAATTTAATGGCACTGCTCACCTCAAGCTGGTTGTTCCTACCCGGCTCTCCCCTGATCTGGACAGGGCTCATACTGTTGCCTTCGGCTCTGCCTATCGCAATGCAAGCTGTGAAACAAGGCAAGAAAGCTTCAACGCTCAAACAGTTTTTAAAACCAACCCGGCTTCCACTCATACGCTGGGTCCTTCACGTCATCTTCCTGCCTTACGAAGCCTGGCTCGCCTTGAGCGCCATCGGGGTAACGATGGCGCGCATGTTCATCTTTCACAAACACATGTTACAGTGGACGACAGCAGCGAGGACTGCGCGTTCTGTTCGATTGAACTCGCGTTACGGAACCTGGAGAGAAATGGGATTTTCTTCTTTCCTAAGCATTTTATTGGGCATCGCAGTCATCATTTTTAACCCGACTGCACTCTGGGTGGCGCTGCCCATGCTAATTGCCTGGTTAATTGCTCCGCAAATTGCTTACCAGATCAGTCAGCCGATAACGCACATCACCGCGCCGATTTCGGAAACGCAACGCAAGCAGATTCTACGTCTTGCGCGCCGCACCTGGGCATTTTTTGAGCAATTTGCTGGGCCTAATGACCACTGGCTACCACCCGACCATTTTCAAGAATCCCCTCGCGGCAGTGTGGCGCACTACACCACGCCAACCAACATTGGTCTATTTCTAGTATCCACATTATCGGCGTATGATTTGGGCTATATCGGTCTGCTGGAACTGGTAGTTCGCCTGCGCTCAACCTTTGAAAGCATGGATCAGATGAAACATTATCATGGACATCTGATGAACTGGTACGACTCACAGACCCTGGCTGCGCTCTCGCCCCAATACGTTTCCACGGTGGACAGCGGCAATTTGGCGGCTTGCCTCATCACCCTTCGACAGGGCTGCCTCGCTCTGAAAGATGCACCGCTTTTGGATAACAAGCAATGGCAGGGACTACTTGTTCTGCTGGACATCCTGGCAGAAGTGCTGCAAGCCCTTGAAAAAAACAACCCACACGCATCGATTGAATCTTTTGAATTTGAATTGAGCAGCATTTACGAGCGCGTTAGCGCCGCCCAGGACCAGCCGTCAGACTGGAAAATGACTCTCGACTGGCTATCAAGTGAAGGTTGGGAAAGAGTCTCGCATCGCTTGATGGAATTGCTTGAGAAGCATCCCCATCTCCAGCGTGAATCCCTGTCTGAACTCGAACTTTATCTGGATTTGATGTACCAACACCTTGAAGAGATGCAGCGCAACTTGGATTTGTTCGCGCCCTGGCTCAAACGACTGGATGCGCCAACCGAACTGATCATGCAAACACCTGCCTGGCAGGATTTTCGCAATGCGCTCCTGGCTGAGCGTCCAACTCTGGGGCAGGCAACTGAAACCTACGCACGGATCGAAACAGCATTGGCAGAATTCAAGGCGCACCTTCTGGACAACGAAGTCCCCGACCCTGCATGGAATGAAACTGCGCGTGACTGGTGCCAAAACATGGAGGCTGACTTAGCATCAGCTCGTTTGACGATTGCGCCTCTGCTGATCGGTTTTCAAGATTTGGCAGCACAGGCAAACACCGCCGTAAACAATATGGATTTTCGTTTTTTGTTCAATCAGCATCGCCAGTTATTTCACATCGGCTACACGCCTAGCGCAGAACGTCTTGATCCTAATTATTACGATTTGCTGGCATCTGAATCACGTATTGCCAGCCTGATCGCAATAGCTAAAGGAGACGTGCCGCAGAGCCACTGGCAACATCTGGGGCGCCCCGTGACAGAAGTAAATGGCAAACAGGTGCTGCTCTCGTGGAGCGGCACTATGTTCGAATACCTCATGCCGACCCTCTTCGCGAAAAACTACGCCGGAACATTTCTCTCGGATGGTTGCTACGCCGCACTCGATGCCCAGAAAAGTTACGGGCAGGAACAGCAAGTACCCTGGGGTATCTCGGAATCGGGCTACTATGCTTTCGATCTTGACCAGCATTACCAATACCGCGCTTTTGGTGTACCTTCACTAGGCTATAAACGCGACCTGCCCGACGACTTGGTCGTTACGCCTTATGCCTCTTTAATGGGGCTTTCGCTACAACCGCAGGCAGTGCTTGAAAACATGGCACGTCTGGAAAAGCTGAATATGCTTGGGCGTTTTGGTTTTTATGAAGCGCTCGATTATACAAAAGCACGACTACCAGAAGGTCAGACCCATGCCATCGTGCAATCCTACATGGCACACCATCAAGGCATGATCCTGCTGGCGGCTTCTAACTTCCTGTTGGATGATGTCATGGTGGAACGATTCCACGCCGATGAGCATATTCAAAGCGTGGAACTTCTGCTCCAGGAAAAAATTCCACAAAACCCGCCGCTTGAATTTCCCCACACCGACGAACCAGCGGATTTGGCACTAGGTTCACGCCGGGTCAACAGTGCCCCCTGGCGCGTGCCAGTTGATAGCCCCATCCCACAGGTGCATATGCTGGCACAGGGAGAGAGTAGCGTGCTGGTCACCAATGCGGGCAGCGGGTTCAGCCAGTGGCGCGAGTTTGCACTGACGCGCTGGCATGCCGACAGCACGCTTGATCAGTGGGGCACATGGATTTATGTGCAAGACTGCGAGAGCGGCGCGCTCTGGTCAGCCACCTGCCAGCCCATGATATGTAAACAGGGGTATTTGGAACACGAGATTTCTGTACAAGATCAGGAAGTTTGGTTTTACCCACACAAGGTCGAATTCCAACGTTCTGATAATGACATTACGCTGCGCACCGGAATCACTATCAGCGTGGATGGTGTTGAACTCCGGCGTGTGAACATCCTGAACAACAGTGACCGCACTCGAAAGCTAAAACTGACCAGCTACGGCGAAGTTGTTCTCGCAGTGCAAGCCGCCGACCGCCGCCACCCAGCCTTCAACAAACTTTTTATCGAGAGCGAATATCTTCCCAGAGAGAATGCACTCCTGTTCAAACGCCGCCCTCGTTCGGCGGATGAAAAGCCCATTGTGATGATCCATGCCATGCTTGTCGAATCTGGGCGTAAAGTCACTGGCGACCACGAAACGGACCGCGCCCAATTCCTGGGAAGATCACAGACGAAGCACACCCCGCTGGCATTACAGGACCCCAGCCGCCACCTTTCCGGAACCGTGGGCGGCACACTTGACCCGATCCTGTCATTGGCGCAGGAAATTAACCTAAAGCCCCGCGCCAAAACCCGCGTCACCTTCCTGACTCTGGCGGCAGCCTCCCGTGATGAAGCCCTGGAAAAACTATCTCGCTACCAGTCCGGGCAAGCTGTCTATCACGCCTTCAACAATGCCCGCGCCCACAGCGAAAGAGAACTGCTCGAACAAGGCTTGGATGCGCCCGCCGTCGAAAATATCCAGCGCCTTTTATCAGCTCTGCTCTATCCAACCGGCACACTGCGCGCTGCGCCACATATCCTCGCGCAAAATGAAAAGGGACAATCTGGCTTGTGGGCCTTTGGCATCTCTGGCGATCATCCTGTTTTGCTGGTGCGTGTCTATGATGGCGAGTCGCCCTTGCTGGTGGAAGCCCTGCAAGCCTTCATTTATTGGCGTAGTCACAACATCACAATCAACCTTGTCGTCCTGAACGAGCAGGATACCGGTTACGCCCTCGACCTGCACAACACCATCCAGCGCCAGATCAAACGCATGGGCGCAGATGCTTCCCTGAACCAGCGCGATGGCATTTTCGTGCTGCGCAATGATCGACTTCAAGCTGCCGACAAAACCCTGCTCAAAACCGTGGCAGGCGTTATTTTGGATGAAAAAAACGGGACGCTGGCTGAACACGCCCGCCGTTTAACCAGCCTCACCACCCGACTACCGAAATTCACCGCATCGCTCTCCCCGATGTTTGCTTCCGAACCAACGGAACATCTTCAGCGCCCAAGCAATTTACTGCTAGACAATGGTTTGGGCGGATTCAGCCACGATGGGCGGGAATACGTTATCCATTTGCAACCGGGGCAACATACACCGCACCCGTGGATCAATGTCATCGCCAACCCGCAGTTTGGTTTTCTAGTCTCCGAAGTAGGCTCCGGGCCCAGTTGGGCTGGCAACAGCGGCGAGAACCGTCTAACGCCCTGGCGCAACGACCCTGTCACTGATATGCCAGGGGAAGCACTCTACTTGCGCGACGAAGAGACCGGACTAGTCTGGTCGCCAACGCCCATGCCCGCTGGGGAGAATACGACACATATCATCCGACACGGAGCGGGTTATTCGATCTTCGAGAGCCAGAGTCACGGCTTGAACCAAAACCTGCGCCTCTTCGCCGCACCGGATGCGCCCGTCAAGATTGTACGCCTGCGCCTGCAAAACCTGTGGAAGCGTCCGCGCCGCATCACCGTCACCTACTACGCCGAATGGGTGCTTGGCACCACACGTGACACACATCAGGTTCATATCATGCCGGAGTTCAACGCAGAGAAACACGCCCTGCTCGCCAGCAATCGCTATAATAGTGAGTTCGGCGAACGAGTGGCCTTTTTAGCCGCCAACAAAAAACCGCATGGTGTAACAGCCGACCGCACGGAATTTTTGGGGCGCAAGGGCAGTCTGCGTGCCCCGGCAGCGCTGGGTCGGATTGGCTTGGAAAGCAAAGTCAATGCCGGGCTGGATCCGTGCGCAGTCATCCAATTGCACGTGGACCTGCCACCCGGCGCAAGCGAGGAAGTTTTTTTCCTGATCGGCGAAGGAGAAAATCGGGTTGAGAGTCTGGCCCTGATTGAACGGATGCAGGCCGAGGGTCAGGTCGAATCGGTCTGGCAGTCCATCCAACTGCAATGGGACGAAATTCTGGGTAAGATCACAATTGAAACGCCCGATCCCGGCATGGATTTGATGCTCAATCGCTGGCTGCTCTACCAGACATTTGCCTGCCGCCTGTGGGGACGCACCGCGCTCTATCAGTCCAGTGGCGCGTTCGGGTTCCGCGACCAACTTCAGGATGTGATGGCGCTGCTGCACAGCCGCCCCGACCTCGTGCGTGCCCAGATTTTGGAAGCGGCGCGGCACCAATTCGAGGCTGGGGATGTACTCCACTGGTGGAACCCACCCGCAGGTCGAGGCGTGCGCACGCGTTTTGCGGACGATCTGCTTTGGCTGCCCTATGTCACCGCAGAGTATGTCACCACCACCGGCGACGCATCCGTTTTAAATGAAAAAGTTCCCTTCCTGAAAGGCGAACTGCTCAAGCCCGAAGAAGAAGACCGTTATAGTCAATATGAGATGACGAGCGAGACATTCACGCTTTATGAACATTGCCGCCGGGCGCTGGAAAAAGGAGCGACATCCGGGCCGCATGGTCTGCCGCTGATGGGCGCGGGCGATTGGAACGACGGCATGAACCGCGTCGGCATACATGGGCGCGGTGAGAGCATCTGGCTGGGCTGGTTCCTACACGCAACACTCAAACGTTTCGCCTCGCTGACTAAACGCATGGATGAAAACCCCGCACAATACTTGGAACAGGCTGAACAATACGCCAAAGCGCTCGAAGCCCACGCCTGGGACGGTGATTGGTATCTGCGCGCTTTTTATGATGATGGCTCACGGTTGGGATCGCACGAAAATAATGAATGCCAGATTGATTCAATTGCCCAATCCTGGGCGGTTTTATCAGGCGCGGCAGACTCGGCGCGAGCGACTCATGCCATGGACTCTGTCAATCGACGGCTGGTCAAGCCGGAGGAGCAGATGATCTTGCTCTTTACGCCACCCTTCGACAAATCTAAACGTGACCCCGGTTATATCAAAGGTTATTTGCCGGGGGTGCGTGAAAACGGCGGGCAGTACTCCCATGCCGCCATCTGGACTGCCTGGGCATTTGCCAAACTCGGGCAAGGTGAGCGGGCTATGGATTTGTTCCGCATGCTAAATCCCGTCAGCCACGCCGATACGCCTGAGAAAGTGGAACGCTACAAAGTCGAACCATACGCCATCGCCGCCGACATTTATAGCCAAAGCTCGCATATCGGCATGGGTGGCTGGACGTGGTACACCGGTTCATCCGGTTGGATGTATAGGCTGGGCATTGAGGCTATTTTGGGCATCACGAAACAGGGCAATGCGCTCCAAATCAATCCCTGTATACCCGGGGATTGGCCTGGATTCAAAATTGATTATCGTTTTGGCGCGACACATTACAAGATCAATGTGGAAAATCCAGAAGACCATGTCAATCGAGGCGTCCGGCAAGTTTTATTGGATGGAAATACATTGCCCGATAACCGAATCTCGCTAGTGGATGATGGTCAGCCGCACGAGATACGGATTGTGATGGGGTGAATAGAACGAAATTTACACCCGTATATACGGTTGCTACCGCGCTAAGATCGTTACGGTGGTGGCTTATATATGGGACTTAAACGAAAAAGGACATAAAACTTGAGCAGTTATGTCCTTTTCTTGTTTTGGCTACAGAATTACAGCATCAGGGATGCTGCATCCCCCACCACTTTATTGAGGATAGGAATATTCTATGACCAGTGTCGGTTCTACACCGCGATATGAAAGATAATCGCCTGTGCCATTCCCGTAATCGCTATTCTCAAATGAAGCAACAAATTGCACAGAGCCACTCTTATAACCACCGCGGACAAATGATGTCACATCGAGGCTTTCAGGGCAAGCCTCATGCGACGCTAACCCATTGAGCATCCCACCGTAATCGGCTATATCAAGCGATCCAACAGCTCTTTGCCCAAAGCTCATAGGGCCAAAGGCAAATGGATTCCCCACGTGGCTGCAACTTCCTGGTGTGAAAGTTGCCGAGTTAATTTGAAAATTATCAGGAAGTTCAGGCAATGTGAATGACCAATAGCCCTCACAGCGCCAAGTGTCGTCGATCTCACCAATGATCGGTGGCGCGCCGCCCAATTCCAACTCAGGAGAACGCTTGGGGCAAAGCGAGCCGCTGTTGTCTGGATCAAAGATCGCTGCCGTTGATGCATCCATAAAAACGGTGGGCAGTGGTGTAGCGGTAGGCGGCGGCGGTTGTGTTGGCACGCTTCCCATATTAGAGATTGACGGTGTTGGCACGCTGATGCTAACTTCTGCTGCGGGGGACAATGCAGGCGAACAAGCAGTTGCCAGCATGAGTAACACAAATAAACATACGATATTTTTTGCTTTCATGAGTAATCTTCTTGAGTATTTTGCGCTAATTAGCATTGCCGGGAATCCAGACAGTGTAGGATATTCCAATAACCCAGTTGTCTATTTCGCTCCCTTGATTTTCGATCTTGTCAATGTGGAAGTAGCCGTAAGAAGTTCCATTCTTATTATCTGCCACAAAACAGTAAGTTTGTCCGGCGGATACGGGCGCAACGGATGTGTTCCATGCCTGAGTGGCGCGGCAGGAATCATAACTAGCGCCTGCTGTAAGCGTCATGTTCGTAACATTTCCTTGAGCTACATATTCACCCAAACCATGATTTGGATAATCGGATGTAGCGGCCGTATAAGCCAGTTGGGGGACACCGTCGAAGTCTATATCGGCTACATCTTCTGCTGCGTACCAATCTCTAAGTTCGACATAGCCTGACTTAGTTTGTACCTGCGGCACAGGTGTATTCGTAGGTAATTCTATAACCGGGACAGGCGTTGATGTTGGCATCTCTACCTGCGGTTGCGTGGTGGGCACCTCAATGGCACTCCCAATACACTGCTCAAGGCGCAATGCGGGAATTTGCAATTGGAGCGAATTGAGCGTCCAAAGATGCCCATCACCAACGCCGTCGCCCCATTCCCCCGTTGCAACCTGATTTCCATCAGCATCTTCAGCGTATATGGTAAGTGCAATCGAATAATTATCCTGCGTTGTTGTGTTAATTTTGCTGGAGTCAATAACAAAAGCATAGCGATC
>JBNKMO010000031.1:0-6305 GCA_050293165.1 Anaerolineales bacterium
TCTTTAACGATGAATTTTTTAGACAAACTTCCCAAGTGGCTGCCTGCGCTTGTGATGATGGCGCTTATCTTCGCCTTTTCCGCAACCCCATCAAGCGGACTGCCCAGTTTCGATGCCGCAGATTTCATCATCAAAAAGGGCGCCCACATGCTGGGATACGCGCTGCTCGCACTCTCATACCTACGCGCCTTCGACGGCAAGCTTGACAAATGGAAACTGATCTGGCTGCTGGCAATCCTCTATGCCGCATCCGATGAGTTTCACCAGTCATTCGTCGCGGGGCGTGGCTCGACAGTGATGGATGTGGGGATTGATTCTATTGGGGCTGGCTTGGGGTTATTGTGGGCAAAAAAGAAATTCAAGAATTAAAAAGTAGGGGCGGGTCATAGACCCGCCCCTCCTAAAATCTAACCTCTAATATCTCTACTCCAACTCCAGTTCGAAGTCTTCGTCTTCTGAAAACTCCCCCACACGCTCAATCTCAATATCACTAAACAGTCCATCCTGATGCACATGCAGACGGTGACGTTTCACCAACTCCAACATGGCTAAAAAGGTGACCGCCACTTCAATACGGCTGCTGGCTCCGTCGATCATTTTGCGGAAGGTCGTCCGTTCTTGGCTACTCAAAAAGCGCACAATATGCTGCACCTTCTCGCGGATCGTCACTTTTGGCGCGCGGATAACTGTTCCCAGCTCGGCTTTTTCGGCTTCGCGGGCAAAAATTCTTTCGGCCGCATGAACGAGATCCGTCAAGGTCACTTCCCCCATCTCAAAACGGGATTCAACTTTGGGCGGGGCAGCGATCCGCAGGTACGTCCGCAAATCCTGCGCCTGTCGCTCCTTCATCCAGACCGCTATTTCCTTGAACTTCTTATACAATCGCAACTGGCGCGCCAACGCTTCGCCGGGATCTTCCTCGCCAGCTTCACGCACAGGCGGGCGCGGTAGCAGCGCTTCCGATTTGATCTGGATCAGCTTTGCCGCAATCACCAAAAACGCCGAAATCTCTTCGGCATCCATTTCCTCTTCCAAACCGCGAATACGCTCCAGATACTGATCAGTGACCAACGCCAAAGAGACGCTCGTGATGTCGAGTTCGGCGTGCTCGATCAGGCTCAACAGCAGGTCAAGTGGGCCTTCAAAAACAGGCGTACTGACGGTATATTTTTTGGTTTGGTTTTCGGCAATACTGATGGTCATAAGGCGAGATTATAACAGAACATGCCTCCGCGAGGAGCGTGCTTTTACGACGACGCGGTCTCATATTTTCAAAAAATTGCTTCGGCTATAAAGCTGCCTCGCAAAATCGTCCAACTTAGATACGACCTACGGTATAATCGCCGACATGACAAATTTGACCCACATAGACGAAACAGGCAAAGCCCACATGGTAGACGTGGGCGCAAAACCGGATAGCGAACGCGTCGCCGTGGCGCGTGGCGAAGTAAAAATGCTAAAGGCGACATTTGACCTGATCGCCGCTGGTAACATAAAAAAAGGCGACGTCTTGACAGTTGCCCAAATCGCAGGCATCAACGGCGCGAAACAGACCTCCAACTTGATTCCGTTATGTCATCCCCTGCCGCTCACACACATCTCGGTCGAACTCACACTGGACGAATCTTTGCCCGGTGTACAGATCACCGCATCCGCGCGCTTGCGCGGCAAAACCGGCGTCGAGATGGAAGCCTTAACAGCCGTCTCCGTCGCCGCCCTGACAATCTACGACATGGCAAAAGCCGCCGAAAAGACGATGGTCATCCAAAACATTCGTCTTGTTGAGAAACATGGCGGGCAAAGCGGTGATGTTGTAAATGAGTAATAGCTCCTGAGCGGAGGACTGAGCAATCCGCAGGATGCATCGAAGTCCGCAGTCGAAGGACGCTATTTACAGAAATCCGCTCTTCGACTTCACTCCCTATCGGTCGTTCCGCTCAGAGACTGGAATTTATTGTAGAAAAACACGAGAATACCCTATGCACAAAGTAAACGTCCTCTTCTTCGCCACCTTCCGCACCCGCGCGGGACGCTCATCGCTCGAAGTTGAACTCAACGACAACGCGACGGTCGGCGAACTCAAAGATTTGTTGGTAGCTGAAATCCCCGCACTGGAAGCATCCCTGCACCATACCCTCGTCTCCATCAACCGCGAATTCGCCTTCGATGATGAAGTCATCCCCGAAGGCGCGGAGGTCGCCCTCTTCCCGCCTGTAAGTGGAGGGTAAAAGTCGTTCGCTATAGGCAGATACCCCAATATACAGATATGAACCATCCATTCCCGCAATCACTTATAGCTGCCGAAGCCCCATTCACAGACGTTTTCTTCAGAGAGACTACTAGCTTCGGTATCAGTCAATTCGATGCAGACCGTCTATTAAAAAAGATTCCAGCATCAGTCAGAAATGTAAAAGCCATAAAATTTGTATTTGGCGAAACTTGGCGATATCTTTATGGCAAACGATTTCACTTCAGTGGAAATTCTCATGGATTTGGAGTTCCTTATCAAGCACCTCTTGTTGTTAATCTCATACGCGCAACACTCTTAGCCGAACGAGTGCTTACAGACCGGCAATTCCGTCATTGGTGGAGACAACTTGACAATCCTGGAAAGCATTTTGATGCTATTGTAGAAATGCTTGCTGTTTTCAATATCAAATCAGAACATCAACTTATCTATGAACAAATGGGGCTAGGTGTTGGTTCGCAAAAAATCGACTGGCTAATAAAAACTGACAAAAAGGGAAGTTTTTTACTCGAAGTCAAGAATAGACCTGGACAAATGGCAAAAGAAATGTCACGCATGCAAACAACATCTACAGCAATGCCGAATGCCCCTTTTACAGACTTCACTGCGCTTTTCAAAAGCACATCTAACAAGTTTCTCCCATTACAAGAATCTGCTTTTATACAAGGAGCCATTCTATTCTTAAGCATCAAAGTGCCATCTACTGCACTAGAAATTTATTTCCGTGATCATCTTCAATCATATTTTCACTTTATTGCTCTTGCTAAAGAAGATGAAGCATCTGGTCTAAGCATCGACCTTATTACAAACACCCCTGAAATAAGGGATATTGTTTCTCCTGTGTTCAGATGGCAAGAAGACGCAAACCTAATCCAGTAAATTCGCAAAACTCACAAATTACTCCTAAAACCTTCAAACATGAAACCTTCTAACTTCCCCTCTATCTTCTCCATCACTGAAGACGAGATCGACATCAACGCTCTCGTCGACCAGATCACGCTCACATCCACGGGCGCGGCAGCAATCTTTACCGGCATGGTGCGCGGCAAGACATCCCGCGAAGGCAAAGCACAGGGCATCAACTACGCCCCACACGAGACCACCTATCTTGAATACGAAGCCTATATCCCCATGGCCGAAGAAAAAATGAAACAGGTCGCCGACGAAATTCGCGAACGCTGGAATACCATCGAGGGCATCGCCATCGTCCAGCGCATCGGAAAGCTCTATCCGCGCACACCGACGGTGCTGATCGCCTGCACTGCTTCTCATCGTGATACGGGCGTCTTTGAAGCTGCCCGCTACGGCATCGACCGCCTGAAAGAGATCGTTCCGGTTTGGAAAAAGGAATATATGCCCGACGGTGAAGAATGGATTGAAGGCGAATATATCCCATCCAAAGACGATTAAGCCCTGTATCTACCCTTTTTACACAACAATCCCGAGCGGACACATAGGGCCGGCCCCTATACAATAGCAAAAACTCCCCCGTGACGAACTCCACGCACGGGGGTTATTCTTTTGTAGATAAAATCTTATCGGAGGAATTATGGAAAAAGTCGTTATTACTGGTATGGGAACGGTCAACCCGCTCGGGCTGACTGTTGAAGAAACCTGGAAAAACATCAAGAACGGCGTCTCGGGCGTTGCACCGATCACACGCTTCGACGCATCCGATTGGCTGGCGCAGATCGCCTGCGAAGTGAAGAACTTCGATCCCAGCAACTATATGCCCGCCAAAGAAGCGCGCCGCCGCGACATCTTTGAGCAATTTGCTTCGGCGGCTGCACTCGAAGCCATCCAAAGCTCAGGGCTGGAAGTCACGCCCGAAAACGCCGGTCGCATTGGCGTTTTGGTCTCATCGGCGATGGGCGGTTTGAAATCACTGCAAGATGCGATCTTCACGCTCAAAGACCACGGCGCTCGTCGCGTCAGCCCTTTTCTGATCCCAATGCTGATGGCAAACGGCGCAGCCGGATTGATCGGCATCGACCACGGTCTTAAAGGCCCTGCCATGTCGGTCGCATCCGCTTGTGCGTCCGGGATCGACGGAATCGGTCTCGCATGGATGATGCTGCGCTCCGGCATGATCGACGTCGCCGTAACAGGCGCATCCGAATCAACCCTGACCGAAACTGGTGTGGGGGCATTCGATCGAATTGGTGCCCTGTCCCGCAGAAACGACGACTACACGATGACCCCGGCACCCTTCGACAAAAACCGTGATGGCTTGGTGATGGGCGAAGGTGCAGGCATTCTTATCATGGAAACCGAAAGTCACGCCAAAGCGCGTGGAGCGAATATCCTGGCCGAGCTAGCGGGATACGCTGCCACAGCGGATGCGTACCACGTCACCGCCCCCTCTTCAGAAGGTGCTGGTGGCGCGGAAGCCATTCGACAGGCGCTCGTTTCGGCGCAGGTCAATCCAGACGAAGTGGACTACATCAGCGCACACGGCACGGCGACTCCACTGAACGACGCATCCGAGACCAAAGCGGTAAAAGCGGCTTTGGGAGAGTACGCCTACACAACACCGATCTCCTCGACCAAATCCATGACGGGCCACATGATGGGCGCGACCGGCGCACTGGAAGCGATCTTCTGCGTGCAGGCGATCCGCGAGGGCGTGCTGCCGCCAACGATCCACTACGAAACACCTGACCCCGACTGCGATCTTGATTATGTACCGAACGTGGCACGCGATGCCGAGGTGAATGTGGCGATCAGCAATGCCTTTGGTTTTGGCGGGCATAATGCGGTCATGGTAGTCAGAAAATACAAGTAAGTGGTTTTCAGTAAAAGCAAAAGACCTTCGGCTTTAGGCTCGAAGGTCTTTTTGATTCTACGCATCACATCTATCAAAGCTTTTAGCCGTTCTATAATAGATTTAATTGTATAACCGCCCAGATGAAAAAAAGCGGGAGCAACCTCGACCTAAAGTTGCTCCCGTTTTATAAACATTTATTGCCAGTGGAATTGGCCGCCGTTTGCCTTCAGCCACTTTCGACGAGATTTGTAATCCGGCATAATCGCGCCAACCTGCGCCCAGAAAGCGGAGGAGTGATTCGCCTCACGCAGATGACAAAGCTCGTGCACCACCACATAGTCGATGATCTCGAGCGGCGCCATCACCAGCCGCCAGGTGAGATTGATGTAGCCCTTCGAACTGCATGATCCCCAACGTGTGCGCGCAGAGGAAAGTTTGACCTGCTTGACATCGAAACCGTGCTTCTCAGCGTAATAGGCAACGCGCTCGTTAAAAATATGGCGGGCTTCTTTTTTGTACCAGTTTTCGAAAATATCTTTTGCAGCATCTTGCGCAGATCTGGCAAGTTGAAAACCTTGCTTCAGCTCAAGGGCAGGCTTTTGCTGATTGACAATTTTTAGAGCATAAATTTCTCCCAGAAAAAGAAATTCTTCTCCATCTATAAATTGACGCGGTGCAAATGCCGCCTGCCTTGCCTGAACTTCTGCCTGCTTTTTAGCGATCCAAACGGCGTGTTTTTTGAGCATGGCACTGATCTGTCGCTGCGTGGCACGTTGCGGGGCGCGCACAAGCAGCTCGCCGTTCGGCTGAACGACGAGGGCAATGGTTTTGCGTTTAGAGCGGATGATTTTGGGCTTTAACGTTCCAACATCCAAACAAGCCACTAACACTAACATTCGCTAAAACTACAGGCGTAACACTTGCGGCAGCCTTCCTCGTTTACCACAGCGGCTTCACCGCACTCCGGGCAAAGATCACCGATGCGAGGAATCTTCGTCATCGTGGGAGCTTTTTCAACTTCCTGTTCGCCATTTTTGCGATACGCTTCACTTTCGCGCACATGGTCGGCTTCGGCTTCCGCAGGTGTGGAGGCAATCAACTCCTGCATCATACTCTTGGATTCGCGCAGGTATTCGGCTAAGACCTGTCCAACACCATCGGCCAGCGAACGTACGCGGTTGGGGCCAAATCCCAGCGAGCGGCCACCACCGATCCCGCCGAGTTGCCGGACGATCTCTTTGATACGATCACGCAGTGAAACGGGCGATGCCAAACGCAGTACGTAGGAGA
>JBNKMO010000032.1:0-3306 GCA_050293165.1 Anaerolineales bacterium
GCCGTAGGCAAAGCGCAGCATATCCAGTAGATCGGGGACCGTCAGGAAGAGCGTGGGGACGCCCATGCCGACTGCAAAATTGGCGATTGCGGCAGCCAGATGTGTTTTCCCGCAGCCATAGCTGCCCTGTAACAGCAACCAGCCGTTCATTGATTGCGCATAAACACGAGATTGATTGAATGCCATCTCAATCGAGGTTGCATGTAAATCGCCAAGCCCCTTGCGTCCGCGCGGCAGGAAGCTCTCAAAAGTCAACTCTTTTAGTTCATCGAGATTGCTCATCGAAAAGAGACGTTCGCGCACATGCTCGGCCACATCACGATTGCGGCAGGTGCAAATTTGCAGCTTGCCAAAATCGGGGTGCGTCACTTCTACATCGGCGCGCAAATAGCCTATCCCGCCGCAAAACTTGCAGTTTGGGTCGCCGGGCAGGTCGTATTTACTCGATGAAGTCGGCGTAGTCGCCTTCGACGTAGCGGTTGCGATCTTCCTGATTGTCTCGTCTATCTTGCTTTTTGCCATAGCCTTCTTCTTTCCAGCGTTTCAAAATGGCTTCCACATAAGTCCACTTGCGCACATTGGCTTTGACCGCCAGCGCAAAGGCTTCTTCAAGTCGTTCAGCGGAATATTCTTCTTCCGCATCTTTTAACGTGTCCGCGATCATTGGGGTTAGCGGACCGATATTTTCTTCATATAAGCGGTAGATGTTGGGGCGGGGCACAGGCGCAGCCCTTTTCCCTTTTGACGGGATCCACTGTCCAGCACGAGCGGATTCGGCGGCCGCCCGTCCACGTGGGGAATTCAGAAAGTAGACGACATCCGTATCAAACGTGACCTTTAACAAGCTTCCGCGCTGGACGCATTTTTTCAGTCCCAATTTTATATCTACCGATTCCAGATTCTCGGCAAAATCCTGCTCCCAAAGTGGGTGCGCCGCTCCTTCCTGATTCGCGCTGTACCATAGCGCATAGAGCGTGAGCTTGAGTTCGTTCAGGTTGTCGATCTTATTCAGCCACTCGCCGAAGAACTCGTTGGGGAGGGGCGTGAAGCCCTCTTTGCCGGAGAAGCCTTTAACCGGCATGTGGCGGCTCGTTAAAGGTGACGTGCTGCTTGGCGGCATCTTCAAACTTGGCAAGCTGCGGGCGGAAGATCAGTTCGACCGAACCGACAGGACCATTACGATGCTTGGCAACGATGATCTCTGCCACGTTTTGCTTCTGGGTATCTTTCTCGTATTGGTCGGGACGATAAATGAACATGACGATGTCGGCGTCCTGCTCGAGCGAGCCGGATTCGCGGAGATCGGAGAGGACGGGGCGTTTGTCTGAGCGTTGCTCGACGGCGCGACTGAGCTGCGCGGCGGTCAGCACGGGGACATTCAGTTCGCGCGCCAGAATCTTGAGCGAGCGCGAAATGTAGGAGACTTCCTGCACGCGGTTGTCGTTGCGCGTTTCGCCACCCATCAATTGCAAATAGTCGATGATGACGAGGTCGAGGCCGTACTCCATGTGAATACGGCGGCATTTGGTGCGCAGTTGCAGGGGAGTAACGGCGGGGGTGTCGTCGAGGAAGAGTTTGGTGTCGGAGAACATCTCAATAGAGTGGGTGAATTTAGGCCACTCGTCATCGTTGAGTTTGCCCGTGCGCAGGCGCTGGGCGTCGATGCCCGTCTCTTGCGAGATCATACGTTGGGCAACCTGTTCGTTCGACATCTCCAACGAGAAGACAGCGACGTGTTTTTTGTGCATGACAGCAGCATTGCGTGCAACCGACATCAGAAAACCGGATTTACCCTGACCAGGGCGACCGGCAACGATCAGGAGATCGGATGCGTTCAAACCAGAGAGCAGTTTGTCGAGATCTTTAAAACCTGTGGGGACACCGAAGACATCGTCGTCGCGTTTGGAGAGTTCATCGATGGTGTCATAGACATTGCTCATGACCTTTTTGATCGGTTCCACATCGTGGGTCATGCGGCGTTCGCTGACGCTGAAAATCGCTTTTTCGGCGTCGTCCATGACGTCGTCGATGCCTGTTTCTTCATCGTAAGCCATCGTGGCAACGCTATTGGCGGCATTGAGCAGTTTACGGCGTATCGAATGCGACTCGACGACGCGTCCGTAAGCTTCGGCGTGCAGGGAGGTGGGCACCTGATTAACGAGCGAAGTCAGGAAAGCAGGCCCGCCGATCTCGTTGAGATGGTCTTTGCGCCCCAGTTCTTCGGAGACGGTTAGCAGGTCGACGGGGATGCGTGATTCGTGCAGGCTGGTGAACGCTTCCCAGACCCAGCGCAGACGGTGGATGTAGAAATCGTCTGGTTGTAGAAACTGAGCCACGTCGTAGTAGACTTCAGGGTTAATTAGCACCGCCCCTACGACGGCTTCTTCGGCTTCGCGGCTATGTGGAATGCCGGGGGCAGCGGGGGCGGAGGATGATTCGGGGGGAGAGATGTCATTCATAAGGGGATTAAGTTTCGTCGTCTGGGGCGTCTGCGGGATTTTCATCCTCAGGTGGAGGGTTATCATCAGTGGATAGATTGTCGAAGAAGTCTTCAAAAATGGAGAGACGATCTTCTTCGATGGGGGTTGCCTTTTCGCTTTCGGATTGCAGGTTTTTTTCAGGCAGGATGCCAGCGTTGCTCATTACCTCAGGGTCTACCAAAATGGGCACATGTGCACGGACTGCCATGGCAATGGCATCAGACGGACGCGAGTCGATTTTGATGATTTCTTCGTCTTTTTCGATGATGATGTTGCCGAAGAAGATATTCTCACGGAGTGAAATGATTTCAATGCGAATAATGCGCCCGCCAAAGAGGTTGATGACGTTCTTGAGCAAGTCGTGGGTGAGGGGGCGTGCCATTTCGATCTCTTGCAGGGCGACAGTGATGGCTTCGGCTTCGTAGGGGCCTACAAAAATGGGCAGGGAACGTTTCCCGCCTAATTCGCGGAGGGTGATGATCCGCTGAGGGGACATTAAGCTGACGCGCACGCTATCAATAGTGACTTGGATCATATCGGACATTCAAGCTCCAGATTTCTTTGGGGATTGGGTTATTTTATCATAAAGGACTTTGTTTTTTGTGTTGCTATATTTATGAAATGGGGCTATAATACCGCCTGCTCAAATCGGGGCGTGGCGCAGCCCGGCTAGCGCGCTTGCATGGGGTGTAAGAGGTCCCGGGTTCAAATCCCGGCGCCCCGACAGAGATAGATGAAGGCACAAAACTTATCGTTTTGTGCCTTTTTGTTTAAGGAAAATAGACCGAAAACCGATTATCTTCCTATAAAGTGGGATTATCTTCTC
>JBNKMO010000033.1:0-16924 GCA_050293165.1 Anaerolineales bacterium
CTTGGGCGTGGCACTGCTGCTTTCCCCTACAATCGTTTTTGGTAGAGGCAACGACTTCTTTCACTGCGGCGACTACGATGTGATCGCACGTTACGAAGAAGCCGGTGCTGAGTTGAATGAACTGATTCCTGCTGGCTCACAAGTCTACTGGAGCGGGCGCATCGATGCTATTTTCCTCTACCTGCCTGATGTAAAAATTTATCCACCGCAACTTAATCAAGTACATTCCTTCAAAACTGGCGGGGATGCGGATGTGCTGCTTAAGCGTGGTCTCTGGAACGATCTTCTTGCCGAGCAATGGCTTGGTGAAGCCGATTATATTTTGAACGAATTGGGGAATACACAAGCTTTTGAGCAGGCCGCTTTTGATAGCGGCGATTACGTCAAAATCGGCAGCACGGGCTCAATAGAAAAATGCCGCGGATGGCAGTCGGTGATCGAGGTGTATCAGTTAGATCAGTAACTCATGTTACGCAGCGACATTGTAAATTCGGACGTTCTGCCCCCCTGCCCCGCTTCGCTGGGGCATCCCCCCATTTTGCAAGCAAAATAGGGGGATAGAAATAAAGCTGCGGTTGGTCTCCCCTAAATTCCACGCATTTGGAATTTGGGGGAGATGTCCGAAGGACAGAGGGGGCAGACACCAAGTACAAATATCCTTTTTGCGTAACATCAGCCAGTAAGATCAACTACCGATTATCTCCATCTCCTTTGATGGTGCCGCGTTCGAGGCGGGAATAGAGTTTTTCGATATTGTATTCAGCAATTTCATCGAGAGTTAGATCAAGCTCGGTGGCGACCTGAGCAAGATACCAGAGTACGTCGCCGAGTTCTGCTTTTAACGCGGACTTGGTCTCGGCGTTGATCTCGCCGTCTTTGTCGCGGAAGACTTTTTTGATCTTGCCCGCTACTTCCCCCGCTTCGTTGACGAGGCCGAGGGTGGGGTAGATGACAGCGTGCCCGATGGCGGGATATTTGGCGGTTTTGCGGGATTTTTCTTGGTAGTTATTGAAGTTCATGTTTTTCCTTTGATTTACCACGGAGCACACGGAGAGCACAGAGAAAGGCTTTTTTAAGTCTCCGTGAACTCTGTGCTCTCTGTGGTGAAAGATTAATTCAAGTAGGTTTCAATCTCTTTACAACGCGCGGAAATATATTCTCGCGCGGAATCATCGTCGTCGAAGGCGGTGGCGGCGTAGTTGGCAAAGTTGGTCATGCGCGCCAGCCAGAGGGCGTGGAGATCGCGTTCGGGCAGGTTGGGCCACTCACGCAGACTGGCGTAGCCTGCCTGAAAAGCGGAAGCAAGTTCCCCGTAGTGCGGTTCGTCGCGCAGGTAGTAGAGGCTGATGGCGATGTCGTGCGCAGGAAATCCGATCAGCATATCTTCAAAATCCAGCACATAGAGTTTTCCACGGTGGATGTGGACGTTCCAGTAGTGTAGATCGCCGTGCAGGAGGAAGGGTTTGGCATCCTGCTGGTAGAGGCTGGCGAGGTAGGTGTCGCAGGCTGCTGCGGCGCGGTCGAGGGTGTCGATTTGGGCCGGAGTGTAGAGATGGCTGTATTCGACGGTGTTGTAGACGGCTTTTTCGCCGGGGAAGTAGAAGGTTTTGTCCCAGCGTTTGGGGGCGAGGGAAGCGGGCAGTTGCAGGGTTTGGGCGTGGTTGTGCAGCCCTGCCATGATGGCGCCGAGTTTGCGGTAGTTTTCGGGGGTGATGTGTTCGGAGAGGGTGGTGCCGGGAATCCATTTGTAGAGCGTGCAGCGTTTTTCGCCGGGGACGCCCGCGTAGCTGACGAGGCTGATGAATTCTCCATCTTTGCGGGCGACGGGCTGGATGACGGGCAGGTCGGTTTCGCGGGCGAGGGCTGTAAGCCAGTACATTTCGGTCTGGTTTTCGGCGAGGCTGGAGTCGGCTTCGGAGTAGATGCGGAAGACGTATTTAGCGCCGGCCGTCGCGTCGACGCGGAACATGGTGGTGCTTTCTTCCGCGAGAAAGCGGACGCGCGCGACATGGATGGGGTAGTGGTTGAGGGCGTCCAGGGCGAGTTTGCGCAGGCGCAGGATGCGTCCGCGGGGGGTGAGTTTTTCGTAGGGTTTCATGGGGTTATTTGAAACTATCTAGATCCGTACTACCTATTTGATCAACTAATGTCTCATAATTGGAAACTGGGTAGGATGCACAAAGAAATGAAAACGGTTTATCTAGTTCTTTTAAATTACTGGGTGGATCAAATCCTCCGATGAAAAGCATAAGAGGTTCCTTCTTTTTACCCAAAGCAGGTATTCCCTCACAATTTATTAGTAACACAAAATCATCTAGGGGCCACCCTGATAGTGGACCAATCATGAAAGCATTTTGAATATTTCCACCAGGTGTCTGTGTCTGTATAGTAGGGCCAATTTTTTTGCTTTTTATTTTGGAGCGGTTGAGAAAAGTTTCTGGTTTGTACCATCTTGCAACAAATTTTATTGCAGGGGTATCTTCGTGGAACTTAAAATTTAGTGTTGTACGAGATTTTTTAGGAGGGCGATCATCTGCTACAGAATCCGTATCAAAACTGGATAAATCTTGTAAATTGATAGTAAACAGATGCCCTTCAGCGCTTTTTAGAGGTAAGGATTGCCGCTTAACAGAAGTTCTAATTTTTCCATCCTGAGAAAAATGTACTTGTCCATCTGGGTGATGTGCGTATTTCACTAAATGAGAAGTTACTTTCCCCTTTTCTTGGAGATTAACATTCCCTTTTTCTAAGAATCTTGGAATCGTCCCTGTACTTAGAATGCCTTTTTGGTTTTGAAAATATGGGAATGTTACATATAAGCTTCCATCTGATTTGCCAAAAACAATCTGAAATATTTTGTGTCTTTTAATACCTCGTTGCACGGTAAAGACAAACTTCTTGCTTTGGAATCTATTTACATAGACTTTTTTGTATGTTAAATAATTAATATACGTTCGAGATAGTAAATAATCATTTGAACTTGAGTTAGAAATGGACATTTTCTAGGGCAATTAAAGTTTGTAATAAAAAACGCATAGGTAAGTATTTCTTATATTCTTCCCACCATCTCACGCCAGAAATCATCCTTCTCACCGGGCACGAAGGGCGTGTAAACCGTGATAGTTATTGAAAATTATCAAACATCTCTTCCAGTTGCTTAAGCAAAACTGGCAAATCTTCCTGAACAGTTCTCCAAACGACAGCCAAATTGACGCCAAAATAATCATGCACCAATTTGTCGCGTGTACCCGAAATATCCCGCCATGGGATTTCCGGATAACCCTTGCGAGCATCTTCCGGGATTTTCTTGGCAGCTTCGCCAATAATTTCAACCGCTCGAACAACAGAGTAAACGGTCTTCTCATCTTTTGAGAAAGCGTCAAAATCCATATTGCCCACAAAAGAGATCGCTTTTTGCGTATTCTCGATCATGTCTCGGAGATAGTCGAGCCAAATCCGTTTTGTCATCATATCGGGCGCGCCTCTGCTAAAATCCGCTCGCCGATATTTGGCTTTAGGCTATCCTTCATGACCAAGTCAACCTCGACACCTAAAACGTCTGAAAGATAATTCTCCAAGCGTACAAAAGTAAAAAGACCGGGCGTTTCAGAAAAAGTCACCAGTAAATCCAAATCACTTTCGGGTGTTTCTTCCCCACGCAAAAATGAACCGAAAACTTCCAGATTTTCCACATGGAAATTCGCTTGGATCTCAGGGAAAATTTTATTTAGCTTACGCAGAAGTTCGTCAAGTGTTAGTTGCATGTCAACATTATACAATAACTTTCCTGCTCAAAAATCCAGCCAACAAAAAAGCCGAGCGTCCCAAAAGACCTCGGCTTTTTACTTGCAACTTGGAACCTGCAACTTGCGACTATTAAACGTTCGCCACCATCTCGCGCCAGAAATCATCCTTCTCGCCGGGCACAAAAGGCGTGTAAACCGTGATGCGATCCACGATGCCCTCGTAACGTTTCTTCAGCGCGGCAGGCAGTTCGGCGGGCGAATCCGCGAAGGTGACGAAAGCTTCCAGCATCTCGTCCGTGATCAGCATCGGCATCTCTGCCCACTCACCTTTGGCGGCGAAGGCGGTCAACTTTTCGGCAGCCTCGTCCCAGCCGTGATGCGACATCACCCGCCGATAGGAGGGCGTCGAGGCATAGAACGAGAGCTGCATGCGGGCATAGTTGGCTTCGACTTCATTGGTCGCCACAAAGGCGCTCAACGAGACCGAGACATCCGAACGCGAGCGTCCCGTTTTGGCGTTGCCCTCCTCGATGGCCGGGATCAGCACCTCGCTTAGGTAGCGCGGCGAGTTAAAGGGATGCGCGTGGAAGCCCTCGCAAACTTCGCCAGCCAGACGCGCCAGTCCTGTGTTGACGCCTGCAATATAGATCGGGATGTAACCCCCACCCCCGTCCCCTCCCCCCGAGGGGGAGGGGAGAAAGGGGAGGGGCCCCGGATTAAAGAACGGCGACATCAAACGCAGTTTGTAATAGTCACCGTTAAAGTTGAGCTTTTCGCCAGTTTGCCACGTCCGCCAAAGGGCACGCACCGCACCAATTTGCTCGCGTAACTTCCCCACAACGGAATCAGGCCAATCCATCCCGAAGCGTTTCGTGATATGCCCCTTAACCTGCGTCCCCAGCCCGAGGATGAATCTCCCGTTGGATTGGGCAGCCAGATCCCAGGCCGTGTAAGCAATATCCCCGGGTGAGCGCGCAAAGGAGATCGCTACCGCCGTGCCCATCTCCATTTTTTCGGTGTGCTCGGCGATCAGCGCCTGCGGCAGAAAGGCGTTGTGCTGGGTTTCGGTCGTCCAGAGCGCATCAAAGCCCATCGCCTCGGCAGCCTGCGCCACAGCGGGGACATCTTTCAGGGGCATCGGGGGCAGTACGGCATCGAATTTCATTCTTGGTCTCCTTTTTCTACCACAGAGCGCACAGAGAGCACGGAGAAAAGCTTTAAAAAATCTCTGTGAACTCTGTGCTCTCTGTGGTGAATCAATCACTCAACAAATAAGCCATCACCCACTGCGCGGTAGCAACCAGCGCGTCGGTGTGTGTGCGTTCGTAATTATGCGACGCCTCCACGCCCGGGCCGATCAGCGCGTGGGCGAAATCCGCACCTGCGCGCACCGCTGCGCTCGCATCCGAGCCATAGTAGGGATAAATATCGACCTTGTAGGGAATCTCGTTCGCATCTGCCAGCCTGCGCAGATGATTCGACAGCCCGTGATGGTACGGTCCGCTGCTATCCTTGACACAGATCGTCGCGTGGAACTCATCGGATGTCTGCCCCTCACCAATCGCAGCCATATCGATAGCGACCAATTCGGATATCTCACCCGGCAGCCCTGCCGGAGCACCGTGCCCGACTTCTTCAAAATTGCTGATCAGGATATAAACGGGACGCTCCGGCTTCAAACCTGCTTCCGTCATGGATGCAACCGCCGCAAAAATAGCCGCGACCGAGGCCTTATCGTCGAGGAAGCGCGAACGGATAAAGCCATTCGTCACCTCCACGCGCGGGTCAAACGCCACAAAATCCCCGACCTGGATGCCGAGTTGGCGCGTCTCGTCTGCAGACGAAGTCTTCGCGTCCAAGCGGACTTCCATCGTCTCCTCGCTGCGCTCCATCTTGCTCGTCTCCGCCGCGTGGACATGGCTGGAGGGCTTGTTAATCATATACGAGCCGCGCACCTGCCCGCCGTCCTGTGTGAAGACCCAGCAGCCTTCCGTCTCGACGCCATTCAACGTCAACCCGCCGATACGAGTCAGTTGCAGCTTCCCGTTTCCTTTGATTACCTTCACCATCCCGCCGAGCGTGTCGACGTGGGCAGTGATGGCACGGGGCGCGGTTGCTGAGCCTGTCGAAGCGTCGCCCGCGTTCCAAGCAATCACCAGCGAACCTTTATTCGTCCGCTTCAAGGACAATTCAGGATAAGCCGAAAACGCCTCTTCGACATAAACGATTGCCTTGTCAGTGTAGCCTGTAGGTGAAGGGGTATTTAACAGATCAACAAGGAAGTCGATCATTTTTTCGGTATTGATATTGGGTAATGACATTTTATTTTCCTGTTGTAGGGGAGACCAGCCGGTCGCCCTTACGCTAAACCTTCAAACTCACTGATTGCCTTGCGCATCTCGTCAGGGATCGGAATCGTCTTTTGGGCATGATAATCAAACGCTACCAGAATCACATAGCCCGATGCAAGGACTTCTCCCGTCTCGGCGTGGACGATGGCTTGATTGACTGTCATCGATTTGTTACCGAGCTTGCAGGTACACACACCTGCTTTGACAGGTGTTTCGTATTCGACCGGAGCGTGGTAGGTGATCTTGGATTCAGCCATAATAACGCCAATATCCATAAAGGATTGTCCTGGTACGAAAAGCCCCAGCTCAATAAAATAATGAATGCGCGCCTGCTCGAAGTAGGTCAGGTATTTTGAATTGTTCAAATGCCCCTGGGGATCCAGATCCCCGTAGCGGACTTCAATGGGATGGAAGAATTTAATTTCAGACATGGGCTGTATTATATCCCCCAATTTTATAGACCCGAAAGGTTTTATTAGCCCATTTTCTCTTTAGTCAGATGCTTAGCCCCCCAGCCCTCGCTCCGTTGGGGCTTCCCCCCATTTTGCAAGCAAAATAGGAGGATACAAACAAACTTGTCGTCTGGGGTCCCCTAAATTCCATGCGCTTGGAATTTGGGAGATGCGAAGCAGTTTCTTTTCCAGATACCCTGATGGGCACTTTGTCCGAAGGACGGAGGGGGCGCTTACCGACAATAATCCGCCAGCCCCTCATGCGATAAGATAACGATGCGCCCCTTACTGTTCAACCTGACGAATTTCTGTTTCTTGAAAAGCGTCATCGCCTGATTGACACGCTTGCGCGATGCGCCGACGAGATCGGCGATATCGCCTTGGGTCAGGCTGATGGGGATTTCGACCTCACCCTGCTCCTTCTCACGTCCGTATCGCTCGGCAAAGGCTAGGAGCTGCCGCGCCACGCGTCCATTCACATCCAAGGTTGCGAGAGCCTGGATCAACTGATCCGACAATCGCACGCGCGCCGACATGATCTTCACCAGATTGCGCGCCACAGGCGGGACTTCGTCCACAAGATAGTTGAAGGTGCGTTTGTCCATCCAGAGCATCAGTGAGTTTTCAAGCGTGACGGCGTTGGCGGAGCGTCCTACGCTGTCGATCAGGCTCATCTCTCCGAGCAGATCGCCCGCCCCCAAAATCGATAGAATTACATCGCGCTCGCCATCTTGAACGTGAATTTTGAGCGTGCCATACAAAATGAGATAAACCGCCTCGCCGGGTTGCTCGATGGTCAACACGTTCGTGCCTGCAGGAAAGATGCGGCGGTGCGCGCGTTGCGCCACCCAATCGAGCTGTTTGGGCGACATCCCCTCGAACAACTTAATTCCTGTTAATAGGTTGCGAGTATCGTCATTTTTCATGGCATTCTCCTTGCGTTATTTTACCCTTCAACAGGTGCGACGCACTATTTTACGCTGGCACGCGCACCCGAACAGACAGTGAGATCGTCAAGCCCTCATAAGCCGCCTGCACATCACCAAAACGCTCGCGTGCCCCACGCTCAATTTCTTCGAGCTGGCCATCGGCATAAGACGGGTCGTGATGAAAAAGCACCAACTGCCCGACCTCTGCCGCATTCGCTGTCGCGCAGGCCATTTTGACCGTCGAGTGTCCATAGCCCTGCGTCGAAGGGAATCCTGCCAGCTCGCCGCGATAATGCGCCTCGGTATACTGCGCATCATGGATGAGCAGATTTGCCCGCTCCGCAAAGCGCACCAGTTTGCGGTCGGTGCCCACATAGCCTTCGGTATCGGTAGCGTAAACGATGGATTGTCCGCGCCACGAAATGCGATAGACATAGACGCCACCCGGATGCGCATACGAGCGCTGGATGCGGACGATCAGCGCGTCGCGCTCGAAATTGGGGCTTGCTTCCGTTACTCGAATGCCTGCTTCATCCCAAACGATGATCTGCGAATCGCGCACCGAGCGGATATTCTTGCGTGCGCCCATATCCCGCAAGCTGACGGGAAAACTCGTCGGCGATTGGTTCTGCTCCAGCACTGTTGATAGCGCATCGGGTGTCATCCCCGGCCCAAAAATATTCAGCTGCGCATTCGGCATATACGCTGGGGTGAAGAAGGGAAATCCCTGCACGTGGTCGTGGTGCATATGGCTGAAGAGCAGCATCAACTGACTTGCACGCCGACCCTGCCCAATCTCACGAGCGAGTTCCTGCCCAAGCGGGATGATGCCCGTCCCGGCATCCAGAATGAGCGTCTTCTCGCCCGCGCGGATTTCCACACAGGAGGTGTTCCCGCCAAATTGCATGGTTTCTTTCCTCGGCACAGGATAACTCCCACGCACACCCCAAAACACGACATCCAGTTGTTCGTTCATTTTCTACCTCCAGATCAAATAAAGACATCTCTATTATCTCCGGTAGAAAAAAGCGCACAAGGAAATATTTCCCACCCCTATTGGGAATTTCGGGACAAAACATGAAAATCCCCCGGTTTTTACCGAGGGATTTGGCTTTTAGGTGAGCCTTTCTACAATCAGCAGGAAGTCGACCGTGGCTGTTGCTCCCATCGGTCGAAAAGTGGGCTTAACATTGGGAATGATGGATACCACCTCGCCGCGTAAGTTGTTTAGGAATTCTTCCAAACGGTCTTTATCTTCGGTCATTTTCAGCGGGAAACGATGAACTTTGTACTTCATTTCAATACTCCTTTCGCCTGTAATCAGGCATCTAATTCAAGTATAGAGAAAAGAGGGGGGCGAAACAATAGGTATTCTGAAAATATTTTTAGAATAAATGTGCTAAAATGTAGCTCTTATGAAAGCTATTCGTTCTTCTGAAATTGGATCGTATCTTTTTTGCAAGCGGGCCTGGTGGTATGCGCGTCAGGGCGAAGAGTCTGCTAACCAAGCCGAGATGATGGCTGGTACCCAACTCCACGAGCGGCACGGACGTCGGGTCGTCAAGGCCGGAATGACGCGCGTGTTGGCAATCATCCTGATGTTGGTGGCAGTCGTTTTGCTGGTCTCGTATTGCACGGTACAAATTCTATAGGTACGAACGGCCGTTCGCCCCCACTCAACTATCTATGACCCTTTTCCCCCTGGCTTTACTCCTTTTAGCGGTTGCCTTTATTCTCTTCTGGCAATCTGATAAACAACGGAAGCAAACCGGTCTTCCGGGCGGGCGCGTGATCTACACAGACACGCGTAGCTGGGGTGTCGTCGACAGGCCGCTTTACGACCGTAAACTCCGTTTAGCCGGAAAACCGGATTATCTGGTAGAGCGTGACGGGGAAATCATCCCGGTCGAGGTGAAATCAGGTCAAGCGCCCAATGCACCTTATGATTCGCATATTTATCAATTGGCTTCTTATTGTTTATTGGTAGAAAGGACGCTGGGCAAGCGTCCCGCTTATGGCATTATCCATTATGAGAATCGCGATTTTGCAATTGACTACACTCCTGAGCTTGAAGCTGCCTTGCTGGAGATTTTGAACGAGATGCGCAGTGATGAACGTCGCAGTGATGTGGATTGTTCGCATGATTCTCCGGCACGCTGTCGCGGTTGTGGCTACCGTAAAATCTGCGACCAGCGTCTGGCTTGATTCCTGTATAATAGGGGCATTATGGACTCTCCGATTATCCCAACAAAGTTGGTCGTTGCTGTTCACCCCAAGTTCCCCGCTGCGCTCGATGAAGCGCAGGAGATCGTCGAGTATTTAAAGGAGCAGGGCCTGGATGTGCCGATGGGGTCTTTGAATGATGAAGACCTGCGTCGCCGCATCAAGGATGGCGAATTTGATGTAATGATCGCAGTGGGCGGTGATGGGACGATCTTGCGGGCGGGGCATCTTTGTGCTCCCTGCGGCGTACCGATCTTGGGAATCAATATGGGGCGGTTCGGCTTCTTGATCCAGGTTAAGCGCGATGATTGGCGTGACGCACTCCAGCAAATGTTGAAAGGCAATTATTGGGTTGAGAATCGTTTAATGTTGCGTGCTGAACTCTACCGCGCAGGTGAAACTCAGGGCGTCTGGCATGCTCTGAACGAAGCAACCATTAGCCGTGGACAGTTCCTGAACCCGGTGCGGATTACCGCCAGCGTGGATGGTTTGCACCTTGCCACCTATGTTGCGGATGGCTTGCTAGCTTCGACGGCAACCGGCTCAACCGCCTACGCGCTTGCGGCGGGTGGCCCAATATTGCCGCCTGAATTGCGCAATATTTTGATCGTACCGATCGCTCCGCATCTCTCGGTTGATCGTGCGGTTGTGCTTGCAGAGGGTTCCTCGGTCAGCATCACCGTCAAGAGCGATAACGCTGTCTTAAGCGTGGACGGGCAAAGCCCTGTTGGGCTGGATGCTGGCGACCGGATTGATATCCGCTCTGCAGTGTCCTCTGCGCAATTCATCCGCTTTGGTGATCTCGGTTATTTCTATCGCAATATCACAGCCCACATGAATCAAAACCCGACGACTGGTGTTTAACTCATGTTTCTGTACTAAGGTCTAAAATCATGACAGAACCTCTTTATTGTGCCAACCACCCCACCCGCGAAACTATGCTGCGCTGCAATCGCTGCGAAAAACCGATTTGTACAAGCTGCGCTGTTCACACACCCACAGGCTATCGCTGCAAGCAATGTGTGAACGCCCAAAAGAAAAAATTCGATACCGCCGCATGGTACGATTACATCGTAGGGTTGCTGACAGCCTCCGTGCTTTCGCTCATCGCCAGCGGCATTATCGCAGTATTCTCCCTCATGGCCGGTTTCTTTATCTGGTTTATTGCCGCCGGTATCGGGGGCGGGGCAGCCTCACTTATCAGCAAAATCATCAAACGTTTTCTCAAGGGGCGCCGCTCAAAAACTCTCTTTGGCTTTAGCACCGCTGGCGTTGTTCTTGGTGCACTTCCTATATCGCTTTTTTTCCTCCTTACAAGCTCGTTTTTCCCCCTCATCGGGCAAGGCATTTACCTCGTTGTCGCCGTGCCCGCCGTCTACTATTATCTTTCTGGTTTCAGGCTTTAGCCTATGCTTACTGAACTTCGTATTGAAAACTTTGCCATTATCGAAAAACTTGAACTGACCTTCGGCAAAGGTCTTGTCATTCTGACCGGAGAGACCGGCGCGGGCAAATCCATTATTTTGGATGCTGTCGAAATCCTGATCGGCGGACGGGCAGACACCAGCGTTGTGCGCGCCGATGCAGCACGTGCCAGTGTCGAGGGAACCTTCCATCTTGCAGGCAAGGAACGTGCCGCTGTGCATGCCTTACTCAAAGAAGAGGACCTGCTTGATGATGAAGATTATCTTGTCCTCAGCCGCGAAGTCAAACCGGAAGGGCGTAGCATAGCACGTGTGAATGGACGCACGGTGAACGTCTCGCTTTTGAAGGCGTTAGGCGCCTATTTGATCGACATCCACGGGCAGTCGGAACATCTCTCCCTGCTCGATACGCGCGCGCATTTGGGCTTGCTCGACCGCTACGCAAATATCGATTCAGCCCTAAGCAACTACCGCACGACCTACAAAAAACTTCTCACCCTGCGCACCGAACTGAAGGAGTTACATCGTCAGCAACGGGACGCACAGCAGCGTGTTGATTTGCTCTCCTACCAGGCCGAAGAGATCGAAGCCGTTGCCCCGAAACTTGGTGAAGACGACGAACTCAAAGAAGAGCGCGACCGCCTGGCGAATGCCGAAGCCCTCGCCTCCCACGCACAGGAAGCGCTTGCCCTGCTCGATGAAGGGACTGCCGAAATCCCTGCGGTGACGGATAGCTTTGGGGAGGCCTCTCAGCATCTTGCCACATTGGCGAAAATAGACGCCTCGCAAGCCGAAATCGCGGAGCGTTCCGCCATTTTCCTTGAAAATTTAACAGAACTATCGCGCGATCTGCGCGTTTATCTTGAAAATATCGAGTTCAGCCCATCTCGTTTGGAAGATGTGGAGGAACGCCTCGATGCGCTCCAGAACTTGAAGCGCAAATATGGCGGCTCGCTCGAAGCGGTGATTGAATTTGGCGCGAAGGCGAGAAGTGAGTTGGAAAATATCTCAACCGCATCCGAGCGTATGGGAGAGCTTGAAAAAGAAGAAAAGGCGCTCCTGAAAACTTTGGCCGCGCAAGGCAAGAAGCTTTCAGATGCGCGTAAGTCAGCTGCTGAGAAGATGAGCAAAGGCATTGTGACAGAATTGGCAGATTTACGCATGGAAGCGGCTAATTTCGCGGTCGATTTCAAAATTTTTCCCGACGAGAATGGCTTGCCTCTTGACGATGAACGGGTTGCTTTTAATGACAAAGGCTTTGATCAGGTTGAGTTTTTGCTCGCGCCGAATCCTGGCGAAGGCTTGAAGCCGTTGGTGAAAGTTGCCTCCGGCGGCGAAACCTCGCGTATGATGCTGGCATTGAAAAATGTTCTTGCGCGTGCTGACGAAGTCCCTTCGCTGATTTTTGATGAAATTGATCAGGGCATCGGCGGGCGTATTGGTATGGTGGTTGGAGAGAAGCTCTGGCAATTGGGACGTGCCCATCAGGTTTTTTGCGTGACGCACCTACCCCAACTGGCTGCGTTTGGTGATCAGCATTTGCAAGTGCAGAAGTCGTTGACAAATGGGCGTACGCTTACAAACGTGATTCTGCTTGAGAGTGAAGCCCGTCTGCTTGAACTGGCGCAGATGCTCGGCGACTTGGGTGAAGGCACTTTGCGCTCAGCTCATGAAATATTGCAAGCTGCACAGAAGATCACAACGGCTTAACCTTGATTTGGCGTTGTTGTTTGAAAGCACTTTTAGATTTTGGATATATCATCGATGAAAGGATTTCTGTAACAAAATAGATTCCCATCCCCGAGAGTATTATGTTAGATATTCGATTATTAGGAACGCCTCGTGTTTTTTTAAGGGGAGAGGGAATTTCGATTCCCAGAAAGACGACGCGTTCCTTGTTGTTTTATCTGGCGATGCACCCGAAGGGCGTCCGGCGTGATGAGTTGGTTGAGCTTTTCTTTGGGCATCAGGATGGCGATGAAGTTCAGCGTAAAAGTTTGCGCCGTTATTTAAATTTTGTACGAAATATTGCTAAAGGGGACGAATTTGTAGAGAACTATCACGATACGATCCGCCTAAAGGCTTCCTTTGTCAAAGTAGATGCGCTTGTTTTATTCGCGACGGTGGAAAAGATAAAAAGGAGCAATGGTTCATTCCGCGATAATGGGCGCACGATTCCCTTGGGCATATATCAGGAAGCTCTGGATGCCGTTTCGTTGTTGGAGGGAGATACCTTCATCGACAGCACCGATATGGATAAGTTCGCTGCGCTAAGCCTTTGGAAAGAGGCTGAAAACAGTCGGCTGCGCAATGCACGCAATAGCCTATTCATGTTCTTGGCGGAAATGGATTCGCGTCAGGGAAACCCGGAAAAAGCTTCTCTTTGGGCAGAGCGCGCGCTTGAACTGGATGCATCGGAAGATGCGCATTATTTGCTTTTGAAGAGTTTGCGCGAAATGGGTCAGCTTGATAAAGCGCGCAAACATTATCTTGATATTCAGGAAGATTTTGGCGCGGGGATATCGGAGAAGCTGCGCTCTTTGGGTGAAGAGATTCTCAATATGCCGGAGACAAGCGTCTTGTACGTGCGTCCCGATTGGGCGATCCGCCCTAGTGTTCCGGTTCCTTTTGTGGGGCAATCTGCAATTCTGGAGCGTTTGCAAATTAATCGTCAGCGTGGTGTTGGCACGTTAATTACCGGTGAAGCGGGATCCGGGAAGACGCGCCTTGTGAAGGCGTTTTTCGAGGAATTGCCTCGAACGTCGAATTTGCTGCTGGTGCCTTGTTATCGAGATAGCGAAAGGCTATCGTATCAGCCGTGGACGGATATGTTGCGCCACTCTTTCCATGAGGAATTTTGGCAGAGTACTCCGGCTTGGTGGACAAAGCCGCTGACCATGCTGTTGCCGGAATTGCTCGTATATCGTGATGATCTTGATGTGAAGCCCGACGAAGTTTTTTCCAACGAGTTGGTTTTTGAGGCGGTGAAGAATTTATTGATCTTTGCCAATCAGAAGGGCGCGGCCCTGCTTTTTGTGGAAGATGCGCACTGGATGAACCCCATCAGCTTTGCATTGTTGAAATATCTAATCCTGCAATCAACCTTCAAGCAGTGGAATATTGACTTGGTGGTTACCTCGCGCTTGGGAATTCATTCAGGCGTTGATCGTTTTGAGTTCGATGCCATGATGGGGAAAATGGAGGAGATTGAAATTTCGCGCTTGGGCGATGAAGAAATTAAATATCTGGCTTTTTATTTGTTGAATGATGAATTGCCAGCAGAAAAGATTGCCGCTTTGAAAAAGATGACCGGGGGGAATCCTTTCTTTCTGTTGGAATTTTTAAGTTTCCACAAATTAAATGATGTAGATATTTTTAAGGACTCTGTTTCTTCCCCTCCCAGTGTGCAGCAATTGATTGAGGCCCGCTTGAACACCCTTACTTCTCAAGCACGTAAACTTTTGAATTATGCCGCTGTTCAAGGGTATCACTTTGATTTAGCGATTTTGGAAGAAGTGCTGATGCTACCAATGGAAGAGATGACAGCCTTGATCGCCGAACTCGAAGAAGCACGTCTGGTACATTTTCTCAGTAAGGACGATGGACTTCATTATGCTTTCTTTCATGAAAATTTGCGCAGCGACATTGTAAATCTTCTTTCTCCTGCAAAGCAGCGTGTGTTACATGCCAAATTTGCAGCAGTTCTTGCCAAAAAAAGTATCTATCAGAATGAATGGGCAGCCGTGCTTGCTGAACATTATGAGCAGGCAGGCGCTTTCTCTGATGCATTCTCAGCGTGGTTTACCGCAGCGAAACATGCTTACCGCATTTTTTCCAGCAAAGATGCTCATATTGCCTATCAACATGCTGAGGCTTTGCTGCCGCATCTTTCTTTTTCGGAAGATGAGTTATATGAGTTTTACACCAATTGGGGCAGTATGCTTTTCAACAGCGATGATCCCGATGCTCTCGAAGTTGTCATGCAGAGCATGCTCGCACATGGCGAGAGACTTGGCAGCGGCTTATTGCTCGGCGCTGCGCTGGATGGTCTCAGTGATGTTCATATGGCGAGAAATGAATTTAAAAAGGGGCTGGAGCGCGTTGAAGATGCACTGGCCTACCTTATCATGGATGGGCACATCCCTGCGCAGATGAATGCTTTCATCCATCAGGGCGTATTTCTCTACATGCTCAATAATTTTCCTGCGGCCCTTGAGAGCTTCAATACAGTGCTTTCTTTGGGCGCTGGGCGCACGGATGATCCGCAAACGACCTTTGCAATCGGGCACGCCAATTATCAAATAGCAGCGAGCCTGACGGGGATGGGCTACCCACAGAAAGCCATCCGCTATGCAAAAGAATCCATTCGCGTTATGCGCCTTTCGAATGTGCCGCATACATCTATTCTGGCACACAGTATCATGGGACTGGCAAATTATTATCTTGGGCATTACGACGAAGGGAAGCAGAATGCCCTCATTAGCCTGGAGTTGGCACAGAAAAGCAAATCCTGGCGCATGGCAGGTTACGCTGTTGCCTATACGGGACTGAATGAAACAGAACTTTCTGAGCTTGGCCTTGCCTGGGAACATGCCAAGCAAGCTGTTCGCTACGGTGAGCAATATGGTCATACTGAAATTGTTTCAATGGGATATAAGGTTTTTGGCGATATTTATACGCGTTTGGGTGCCCTGGTACAGGCAGCGAAATTCTATCAACGCGGTGTGGATGCGGATAACGCCAGCTTTGCCAAGTTCGAGAATGCTGCGCGTCTCGGCGTGACCTTGGGCCTGCTCGGTGATCCCCGAGCGGACGCCGTCCTTGAGGAGGCACTCTCTCATGCCAAAGCCGCTGGTCTGGAAACGATCGAGATCAATGCCAAGGCACTCCAATTGCGTCTCTTTATTACCCGCAAAGAATATGCTGCTTTTGATGCTAATTTGGGTAATATCCGCACTGCCCTGGCAGAACGTTCAGATCCAAAGAGCGTTGTCTGGACCGATTACCTTCAGGCAGTTCGCCTCTTTCAGGAAGAGCAATATGAAGAAGCGCTGGCGCTGCTCGAAAAGACCCTAGCTATTCTTGAAGAGACTCGCTTCTTCTGGATCCGTTTAAGCGCGTACAAGCTGTATCTTGAACTGCTCAAAGCCCTCGAACGGAACCTCGCACCGACACGCACCAAACTTGCCGAAATGCTCAATCAGATTGAAGCAAACCTCGGTGATGCGCCGCTGCAAGAAGAATGGCAAATATTCTCAGAGAGAATCAAAGAAATGTAGATAAAAAAAGAGATGGCGGACGCCATCTCTTTTTGCTTAGGCCAACTTCTTTCTCAAAACAGCCTTGAGAGCTTCTTGTACCGTAGCCCAGTCTTTTGCGGCATCTACGGTTACCCACCTATCGTCCCTCGCCAATTCCAGATACCCTACCCGCACTCGCTCGTGGAACTCAACTGTATAGGCATCCATCCGGTTCCACTCATCGGAGTTTTTCTTGCGCTTTAGACCTGTTTCAATATCCACATCAAGATAGATGGTCAAATCAGGTTGAAGTCCACCCGTCGCGTATTCGATCAAGGCGCGGACTTGTTGAATATTTTGTCGATGGCCATAGCCCTGATAAGCAAGGGTCGAATCCGCATAACGGTCAGAGATGACGATCTCGCCTGCATCCAGGCGCGGCTTAATAACCTGCTCCACAAATTGGGCACGGGCCGCTTGAAAGAGCAAGGTTTCCGTACGCGGATTCATCTCGGTATTTTTCAGGTTGCTGAGAATATCGCGCACCTGCTCACCGATG
>JBNKMO010000034.1:0-7540 GCA_050293165.1 Anaerolineales bacterium
AGAGGGCATTGACATGGGCATTGCTTCCTTTTATAGTTACAGATGGAATGACATTCCTGTCATAATTTAATTCAATCCCCTTGGAGGATATATGTACGCACTGAATCTCTTATCTGAAGGCACACACGAAACCGATCTTACCTGGTTACTGTGGCTTGTGCTGGTTGTTTTTGTTATTATCATTATCGTTGGTTGGATGACCAGCAAGAAAGATGCTGACGCTGCACCTGCTGAAACCCATGCCCCCGTGCATGTAGAGGCTGCACACGAGGAAGCTGCTCCTGACGATCTAACTAGGCTTGAAGGGGTTGGCCCCAAAGTCTCAGGTGTACTCGCTGGTGCTGGGTACACGACTTTTGCCCAACTCGCTGCTGCCGATGCGGATGCCGTCCGCGAAGTTTTGAAAGAAGCCGGCTTGCAGATGATGGAGCCGGCCGGTTGGATTGAGCAAGCTGATTTGGCTGCCAAAGGGGATACCGAAGCTCTTGCTAAATTACAGGATGAACTCAAAGGTGGACGCCGCGCCTAGCACTCCTGGATTTGAACTTGCTCCCGATAAACAAGCGTTTGTCGGGAGTTTTTTTGTATGTGCTAAAATAGGCGATAGATAGACTCTAATCCGTTTAACGGATTCCGAAAGCTCCCGTGTTTTTTGAGAAAGAACCTTGTAGATCAGAAACTCACCTTTCGTAGTGTTTTTCTGTATCTCTTTCTGCGCGTTTTTCTCATCGGGGAGTTTGGTCTCGATGCTGCATAACCCAAATTTAATATTCTTCAATTACAGCGAAAAAAACTGTTAATACGATCCAAACCGTCTTAAAGTGAGGAGCAGTATCTTCGCTTTAAGGTGGTTCAATTCCCCCCATATTCAAAGGAGACCCATTTTATGTTTTCAAATGAATCCCAAAAATTCAAACCCATTACTCCAAAGAATTTTCGAAATGATCCTAAAATTGCAGCACATCTTAGTGATGATGAACAGTTCGCGATCGATGTGGTAAGCCATGTGCTCCCGTTTCGCACGAATAAGTACGTGGTAGATCAATTGATTGAGTGGGAGAACTATGAGCGAGATCCGCTTTTTGCGCTAACTTTCCCGAATGTAGCGATGCTGCTCCCGAAAGATTTTGAAGAGATGGCGGATGCTGTGCTCAGTGAAGATGAAAAACGAATAGCGCGAACTGCAAATAATATTCGTCTGCGGCTAAATCCGCACCCCGCCGGGCAGATGACCCATAACGTCCCGTTTTTCAACGGCGAATATCTTCAGGGCTTGCAGCATAAATATCGCGAGACCGTTCTCTTTTTCCCGAGTCAGGGACAAACCTGCCATGCCTACTGTACTTATTGTTTCCGCTGGGCGCAGTTTATTGGTAATAAGCAATTGAAGTTTGCCTCGCGTGAAGAAGATACACTTGCACAATATATCCGTTCACAACCACAGATCACAGATGTTCTCTTTACGGGCGGCGATCCGCTCATCATGCGCACGAGTAATATAGCTCAATATGTCAATGCGATCTTGGATATCCCGCATCTGCGCAGTATTCGTTTTGGCACTAAATCCCTTTCTTATTGGCCCTATCGCTTCCTGACGGATCCCGATGCTTCAGATCTGATGGAATTGCTCCGAAAAGTTATAAAAGCAGGGAAACATGTCTCCATTATGGCGCACTTTACTCATCCCCAAGAGTTGAGTACCCAAGCCGTGAAAGATGCTGTCCATCTGTTGCGTGATATTGGAGCGACCGTACGCACTCAATCACCTGTGATGGCGCATATCAACGATGATGCCAACGCCTGGGCACGTATGTGGCGCGAACAAGTTCGCATGGGGATGGTGCCTTATTACATGTTCATCGCGCGTGATACAGGCGCGCAGCATTTCTTTGGCGTGCCGCTGGTGAAGGCTGCTAAAATTTTCCGTACGGCCTATAGGCAGGTCAGTGGACTTGCGCGTACCGTGCGCGGCCCGAGCATGTCTTGCATGTTGGGTAAGGTGCGTGTGAGTGGGATTAGCCGTATTGGCACCGAAAAGGCGATCTCATTGGAAGTCTTGCAAGGGCGTAACCCAGATTGGGTCGGGCGTTCCTTCTATGCCAAATATGATGAAAAAGCCACCTGGATAAACGACCTGACGCCTGCTTTTGGCGAAGATAAGTTTTTCTACGAAGATGAACTTGCAGTGATGACTGCGGCTGATCTTGCTCGGAATGCAGAGTATTTGCAGCTTCAGCAAATAGAAGATGGGCTGCAAATAGCGGTTTAGGTTAAAATTCAACTCCGCTTCTGTATCCCTGCGGAGATTTCGCTTTGCAGGGATTTTTTTTGGCGAGGAATTTTTCAGGAGAACGTGATGAGTGTGCCAAAAACGATTGGTTTTCCCAGCATGTCCGAAGAAGATGGTGAAAAACGTGTTTTTTTACCGAGGTTTGTTCGATGGCTGGCTACTAATGGTGTGGGCGTGGTTTTGGAAAAAGAATATGGGAGCCGTTTGGGACTGTCATTTACAGATTATCAGGCAGAAGGATTAGATATTCATGAGGGGAGCCATGCTGAAGCCTTTCAGCAGGATGTTGTCATGATTTTGCGTGCGCCACAGTTGAAAGAATTCGAACTCTTGCAGCGTGGTGCGGTCTTGATTTCCATGCTGCATTATCATACTCGCCCGCAGCGAGTGGCGCGTTTGCAGGCGTTGGGCATCAAAGCGATTTCGCTCGATAGCATCGTGAACGGGAGCGGTATTCGCTTGGTGGAGAATATGAATGCGGTTGCATGGAATGGCCTTGAAACGGCTTTTGATGTGCTTGAAGAGCGTTTTGCGGGTTTGCGCAAAGATAACGGTGAACCTTTTCGAGTGCTGGTGCTTGGAACAGGTATGGTCGGGAAACATGCTTTGGACGCAGCGACCAAGTTTGGGTCCCGCGCGCGAAACGAGTCCCATATTGCAACAAGCGGAATGGGCGTCTTGGCTACCGGCGTGGGGCGTAATATCACAAATGATCCGATTCAGATGGAGAAACTGCTGCGGGATACGGATGTGCTGGTGGATACAACCTTGCGGCGGGATCCGTCTAAGCCGATCGTGCCGAACGTCTGGTTGGCTTGGTTGCCCGCTCATGCTGTGGTCGTGGATTTGGCAGTCGACCCCTACCTGTTGGACGTGACTCCACACGTGGTACGTGGAATCGAGGGCATCCCGCAGGGAAATCTTGACCAATATATTTTTCATCCTGATGACCCCAATTGGACGGCAAAAATCCCCGCCGAAATTCCCAGCGACGTACGCCGAACAAGCGTTTCTTGCTACTCATGGCCTGGTATTCACCCCGAAGAATGCATGAAGCATTATGAACTGCAACTCAAACCGTTAATGCAGGAGTTGTTGAAGGTGGGGTATGATGCACTGGCGAGCTCTCGTTACCATTTCGGGCGCGCGCTTTATCGAGGTAGCCTGGATTATTTTTTGTATGAAGGAAATAAGAATTCGGTATAAAACCGGTATTAGCCCTTAGGGAACAAGTTTGAGCTGAGCCAAGGGCCAATATACGAGCCAGACGCGCCCTGCGACCATCTCCAACGGCACAGGCCCGATTTCTCTGGAATCCAAGGAGTTTTGGCGATTATCGCCTACGATGAATATGAACCCATTCGGTATTTTTGCTGGCCCATAATCGGGCCCTCCAAAATAAAGAACCCAGGGTTCATCGATATCCTGTCCATTAATCCTGACATGTCCATCCTGAACTTCAACCATTTCTCCCGGCAATCCCATCACGCGCTTGACCAATGAAACTTCTTCTCCAAAGCGATCTACAACAACGACATCGCCGCGTTGCGGTAGGTGGAATCGATAGCTTACTTTCTCTATCATTAATCGGTAGCCCTGATACATATTCGGTTGCATACTGGGCCCTGCCTCTATTTCTACCGCTTTTGCTACATGAACATTGATAAAGAGTGCTATCAGCAAAGCAGGTACGAGCGTCGTGACTATTTCCCATGCAAATTTTTGTAGATATTGGATCGTTCTGAAAACGTTCCCCTGGTTAGATTCGTTCAAAAAAATCTTCATCGATTTCCTCCATTAAACACAAACGCTCTGACTTTACCCCGCCTGAATCGCCGCAATCGCTTGTCGTGCCAGTTTCGAGACTTCGCGATCGTCGCGCTGGACGGCGATTTCGTTTAGAGCGTGCAGCGCGCGACGATCTTTGAGCGCCCCGAGCGCTATGACTGTTGCCGCGCGGATTTGCGGATTTGCATCCATAAGCAGCGGGAGTAATGTTTCAAGCACATCTTGTCCGCCGATCTGGGCGATACTCTCGATGGCCTTCTCGCGGATCCATTGATTAGGGCTGTTCAATGCCTCGGCGAAGATTGGCATTGCTGCTTGTCCATATCCTGCCAGTGCTGTCGCGGCCATCCCTGCTACGTCATAATTCGGGTCATAGAAGGCCATCTGGAGCGGCTCCAGCGCGCGTGGGTCTTTTAGTGGAGCCAGCAGGCTGATCGCAAAGCGACGTGTGGTTGGCTCTTTCGCGCTCATAGCCTTGGCGAGCGGCTCGTATGCTTGCGCGCCAAATTTTCGGATCGCCTCCAGCAGCGTCTTGATGGCGCTCTCGCGCCCATACCACCAGAACGAATCATAAAGTGCATCTACCAGATAAGGGATCATACTTGTATCGTCTGTATCTGCCAGCGCCTGCGCAGCCGCTTCGCGTACGTTGATCTCGGAGTCGTCGAGCAGATCAGCGATGTTTAGGTAGGTGGCAGGCTCTTTGAACTGCCCGATCGCCTGTGCTACAGCAATGCGCACATCCGGGTCCGCGTCGCTGAGTGTGTTCATCAGTTGCGGCAGCCCGCGTTTATCGCCGATTTTGCCCAGCGCCAGCGCCGCCGCGACCTGCACCTTGTAATGCTCACTCGGCAGGATTTGCAGCAGGACGGGCAGGGCCACCGCATCTCCAATCTCTCCGAGAATATCGGCTGCCAGGATTTGGCTGGTTGCATCACCTGTTTGGATCGCTTTGGTTAGCACGGGGATTGCATCTGCTCCGATTCGGACGAGAATCTGCGGAACGAACTTGTGAAGAACTGGGTCTTTGCTCCGGAGCGCGGCGACCAAACCCGGGGCGGCGTTCGCTCCGATGGCGATCAATTGGCGCGCGGCGTTATTTCGTTTGCTCGCGTCGCTCTCGCGCAGCATCCCGATTAATCGCTTCACATCCAACTCTTGCTTTTTATCTGCAAACCAAGCCATAACAGTCTCCAAACCCATTCACCGGAAGATTACTTTGTCGGGCTGACGCCCTGCTCGTAAAATCATTTAAACTGAATACCATATTTTACAATGTTTTTCGTTCCCATGTTATCATCAAACCATGCGCATTCACTTTCTCAATACCTTCACTTGCAATGCTCGCTATCCGCGTCACTGGCAAACCGGGCTTCTTTCTCTTTTGGTCGAAACCGAGCAGGGGCTGGTGCTGATTGACACTGGGTTGGGGACACATGAATATGCCGCGCCCACGCCTTTTACGCGTTTTTTTCAAGTGATCACAAAAATGCCGATGGATGCACATGAAGCGGCGCTCAATCAGATCGTGGTGTTGGGATACCAGCCCGAAGACGTGCGCCATATTGTGCTGACGCATATGCACTTTGATCATATCAGCGGCTTGGCGGATTTCCCGCAGGCGCAAGTACATCTTGCGCACCGCGAATACGATGCTTTTATGGGTGGTCGCAAAAGTTTTTATGACCTTGCCTACGATCACAGTTATATTGCCCATGCCCCTGATTTTCAACTTTATGATCAGCGCGGCGAAAAATGGTTCGATTTTGATGCCATCCGTTTGCCCTTCTCGCCGGAGATGTGGTTGATTCCGTTGCCGGGACACACGCGTGGGCATTGCGGTGTGGCGATCCAAACTGAACAAGGTTGGCATCTGCATTGTGGAGATGCAGCTGGAGATTTCCGCAAAAATCTCCCTGCTTGGGCAATCCGTTTGGCGTTGGGGCCGCATGAGCCGCGCTTGCGTGCCTTTGGCGAAGCGCATTCTGATGTAACTCTGACCGCCTCGCATATGTTCCTTGATTTCTTCGAAAATGCCAACTAGCCACGCTCTTTACTTCCACATCCCCTTTTGCGTACATCGCTGTGCCTACTGTGATTTCAACACCTACGCCGGGCAGGATTCCCTTATCCCTGCTTATGTGGATGCGCTCGTGCGCGAGATCGAACTTGTCGGGCAGGGGACGCCGGAAAAAGTTTCTGCCAGTACAATTTTCTTTGGCGGTGGCACGCCCTCTCTCTTGAGCGTTCCACAGTTTTCGGTCATTTTTGATGCCATCCGCCAAAATTTCGATTTGTCCCCCGATGCTGAAATCTCGCTCGAAGCCAACCCCGGCACGCTTACACAGGAGTATGTGCAGGGGTTGCATGATGTCGGCTTCAATCGGATTAGTCTGGGCGTGCAGTCGACGCACCCTGACGAGTTGAAGCTGCTCGAACGCATTCATTCCTATGGGGATGTTGTTGCCGCAGCGCTTTCTGCCCGAAAAGCCGGATTCGACAACCTAAGCTTTGACCTGATCTTCGGCTTGCCGGAACAAACGCTTGACCGGTGGCAGGCTACCCTTAAATTGATCGTGGGTCTGCGTCCCGAACATCTCTCGTTATATGCTCTCACGCTCGAACATGGCACCCCTTTTGGACGCTGGGCTGCGCAGGGTTTACTCCCGCTGCCTGACCCCGACCTGGCTGCCGATATGTACGAGTGGGCGAGCGATTTTCTCGCAAGCGAAGGTTTTGTGCAGTACGAGATCAGCAATTGGGCAAAAGAAGCACCTCGTAGTAAGGGTTTGAGTTCTTATGAATGTCAGCACAACCTGCAATATTGGCGCAACTTGCCCTATCTCGGTTTTGGCGCGGGTGCTCATGGTTACGCCGACGGGACGCGCTACTCGAATGTGCTACGCATCCAAACTTATATCGACCGCTTGAGAAAAGTGGATGCCTCGGCAAATTTCCCGCTTTCGCCTGCAGCCGTGAGTAAACATCCCGTTCCTGCCGAAGAAGCGATGCAGGAGCATATGATGATGGGCCTGCGTCTCACGCATGAAGGGGTGGGTGGGCAGATTTTCTATAAGCGTTTTGGGGTTGAATTGAATGACGTTTTTAAGAAAGAAATTGATGAATTGATGCAATATGATCTGTTGGAATGGGAAGAAATAAAAACTTCCGAAGGGTTGAAAACTTCGGAAGCCTTAAGGTTAACAAATAAAGCCCGTCTTTTGGGGAATCAGGTTTTTTCGCGTTTTGTAGATTAGATTAAGGGGGGGAGCAATATCCGATTGTGTACCCTGTCGTTTGAGACAAGGTCTCATGCCACACACAGGCTGCTGCCTCGCAGGAAGCTTGATCTTCATGCGTTAGTGGGCTGTAGCAATAAAGATCGCTGCCTTCTGGATTTCCGGGCACGGCAGTTGGCTCGATTTCACGAGGGCAGAGTCGGGGTTCGTAGCCCGTAGCTTC
>JBNKMO010000035.1:0-9208 GCA_050293165.1 Anaerolineales bacterium
ATACAATAAACCTACAGGATTACTAGAGAATGAGACTATCAAAACGCAGTGAATACGGCATTCGTGCCATGCTCAAGTTAGCTACCCATAGCCAAGACGACCTTGTCAGCCTGAAAGAGATCGCCAAAGAAGAGAATATTCCGCTCAAGTTTCTTGAGCAGATTTTTCTCGCACTCAAAAATGCAGGCTTGCTCCACAGCAAGAGCGGACGCGGTGGCGGTTACTATCTCGGCAAACCCATCGATCAGATCGTTATTGGACAAATTGTGAGAATTTTAGATGGTCCCCTTGCGCCGATCAACTGTGTCAGCGAAACATCCTACGAGCCTTGCGACTGTCCCGATGAAGAAAAGTGCGGTCTACGCCTGGTCATGCTGGATGTGCGCAATGCAATTGCCGCCATTCTCGACAACACAACTCTTGCTGACATTCTGAAACGTACTGAAGAGAAGAAATAGAAAGAGCAAAAACTCTTTTTATTTCTTCTAAAACTATATAATTTCTATAGGAGATTAGTATAATAAAATGGATACCACTCTTTTTACCTTCATTGCCATTGGCTTTCTTGCCCAAATAATCGATGGCTCACTGGGCATGGCTTACGGCGTTAGTTCAACGACCTTTCTGCTTGGAGTGGGGGTGCCACCCGCCTTGGCTAGCGCAAGTGTTCATCTTTCAGAGGTCTTCACAACCGCAGTTTCAGGGCTGTCGCATTGGAAACTGGGCAATGTGGACAAGGAAATTGTCAAAAAGCTACTCTTCCCTGGTGTGCTGGGCGGGATTGCGGGGGCTTATATCCTGACATCAATTCCGACAGACATCATTAAGCCACTTGTTTCAGCTTACTTGCTTGTAATGGGTCTCGTCATTCTCAAAAAGGTCATCGGAAAACACGACCATAAACCAACACCCCTCTCATCGAAAAAATTAATCTCCCTCGGCGCCATCGGCGGGTTCTTTGACGCTGTTGGCGGCGGTGGTTGGGGGCCGATTGTCACCACCACACTGGTCGCCAATGGGGAAACCCCGCGCTTCACTATCGGCTCCGTCAACTTGACAGAATTTGCCGTCACGCTCGCAGAATCACTGACATTTGCCCTGCTTCTGCAAGGCATCGCATGGAACGTAGTTGCTGGATTACTGATCGGAGGCGTAATTGCGGCTCCACTGGGCGCGTACGCCACCAAAAAGCTGCCCGCTCGAGCGCTAATGGGCATGGTCGGCTTGGTGATCGTTGGTTTGAGCATACGCACAATCTACCTAACCTTTGCTTAGCTGGGTTTTTCGCTCTTGAACCAATACCCCACTGGGCGAAGCGGCAACCAGTTCACATGATAGCCTTTCCCCGCATAAGCTTGCATCAATTTGACTGCATGGCGCAGATTCTCACGATCAAAATTAAGCGGCAGTGTCAAAATCTCTTCCAAAGCTGAATGTAAGAGCCTCGAGCTGATACTTTTATAGAAGCGATATTCGACTTGCCAGGCATCCAACTCTCCATACACCGAGAGAGCTGTCCACAAGCCCTGTTTGAGATGATGCACTTCATGCACGAGCAAACTTAGCAGTTTTGGATCATCCAGTTTGCTCTCCGCCGAATAATAGCGCTTATTCAAAGAGATATTGCGAAAGAGAAACCAACGCGCACCTGTGCTCTTTGAATATCTGCGAAAACGCAAACGCACCTGATGTGCACGAATATACATGACAGTCTCTTTGCCCAGATCATTTGCCCGCTCCAGTGTATCGAAAAGAGCTTCGCACCAAATTTTATCCATTTTGATAGACCCTGATAGCACACTCGGTTAGAATAGAGCTTAAGTATACAACACAGAAGAGGTATTTTTATGCGTGAAGTCGCCATCCTTGGCATTGGTCAAACAAAAGTAGACGAACATTGGGAACGCTCCATCCGTGATTTGGCGGGTGAGGCAATTGCCGATGCATTGCAAGATGCACGGCAGGAAAAATTCGACGCGCTTTTCAGTGGCAATATGCTTTCAGGCTTGATCGACCAGCAAAACAATCTCGGCTCCGTTATTGCTGATTGGGTCGGTTTTAAAGGCGAATCTATCAAAGTGGAATCGGCCTGCTCTTCAGGGGCATCTGCATTTCGGGCCGGAATCATCGCTGTAGCGTCGGGCGAAATTGATTCTGCGATGGTCGTCGGCGTCGAGAAAATGACTGACTCAGCCCCAACAGACATCACATCCGCTTTGGCGACGGCTGCCGACTCCGATTGGGAATTGGAGCAAGGCGTCTCCTTTGTAGGGCTAAACGCGCTCATCATGCGCCGCTATATGCACGAATATGGCTGGAAACATGCGGATTTCGCACCCTTCTCGCTGAACGCACATGCCAACGCCGCACATAACATCAATGCTCGCTTACCCTTTGCGATCACCCAAAAGCAGTATTTAAACGCCAGCATGATTGCTGTGCCGATCAATTTGATGGATGCTTCGCCAGTCGGCGACGGGGCGGCTGCGGCGCTGATCGTGCCCCTTGACAGGGTACGCGGCGAGAAGCGAGCGATACAAGTGCTGGGAAGTGGATCTGCTACCGATACGATCAGCGTTCACTCACGAAAGACGCCGCTCTTTCTACAAGCAGCTTATCTCTCTGCACAACAGGCTTACAAACAGGCAGGTGTTACAGCCGATGAGATCGACTTCTTCGAGTTACACGATGCTTTCTCGATCATGTCGGCGCTCTCGCTCGAGGCCTGCGGTTTCGCGGAACAGGGTCAGGGGCCGAGACTGGCATTAGATAACGAGATCACGCCAAAAGGCGGGCGAATCCCGATTTGCACACGTGGCGGTTTGAAGGCTCGCGGGCATCCCGTTGGCGCGACCGGCATGTACCAGATCGTCGAATCCGTCCAGCAATTGCGAGGCGAATGTGGTGAAACACAAGTTGAGAAGGCAAATATCGGTATGACACAAAATATCGGTGGCTCTGGCGCAAGTATCTTGACTCATATTTTGCGAAAAATTTAAAATTTAGCCATTGAATCGAGACTCTTTTTCTTCTATACTAGGAGCATGAAAGGAGGTGCCTTACCATGTTCAAATCTAGAAAAGAAAGTAATAGCGACAAAAGACGTGAAAGCCGCAAAGCTTTTTCCTATTACATGCAATTGCAAAACGCCGCAACAAAAGAAGTTGTTGGGCATCTATCTGATATTAGCACAGGCGGTTTCAAACTTGATTCTGAAAACCCAATTGCGCCGAACAAAGATTTTGATTTTCATTTGGCATTATCACCCGAGGTTGCGTCCAAGTCTCATATGATCTTTCGGGCGCGCAGCAAGTGGTGCAAAGCCGACCCAATTGATCCTTTTGTCTACAATGTAGGATTTCACCTGACCGCTATGGACAACGAAGATCGTGATATTTTTGTGCGCGTTCTTGAAAAATACGGTTCAGAGAAATCAAGGTACGACTCAAAAACAACGCCATCACGCAGCAAACGCTGGTGGTAAAAAGAGCCCCTTTCGGGGCTCTTTTTCTTTTTGTTGCAACATCGCCTACTTTCGCCTAAAATCGCACTCATGCTGACAAAAAATATTCTCCGCGCCCTGATTCGCTTTTTTGTAAACCGCATTGGAAAAGTAGAAATGCTCAACCGCGAAAAACTACCTACTACAGGCAGCTATGTCTTTGCGACCAACCACCTCGGCATTCTGGATGCTTTTCTGGCTTACTACGTTCTCGACCGCTGGGATTTCTTTATCCCCGTCGCTGAAAAATGGGCAGAGAACGCCTTTCTGCGCTGGTTGGGCAAGCATCTGAATTTTATTTTTATCGACCGCTTCAATCCCGATATTCATGCGCTGCGTGAAATTCTAAAAAGGATGGAGCGCGGCGAGGTGCTGGTCATCGCACCGGAAGGAACGCGTAGTCGCAGTGAAAAAATGGCAGAGGGTAAGCCCGGGGTTAGCTATCTGGCGTCGAAGTCGCAATTCCCGGTCATCCCGGTCGGGTTGGCCGGCACAGAAGATCGCATCTTTTTTGGTAACTTAAAGAAGCTCCAGCGCACACAAATTCAAATCACGATAGGAGATGCTTTCACCCTGTCTCCACTGCCGCGCAAAAATCGCGATGAGGTTTTACAAGCATATACCGACGAGATCATGTGTCAGATCGCTGCGCTCATCCCGGAGAAAAACCGTGGTTTTTATGCGGAGTATCCGCGTTTGAAAGAGTTGCTGGCATGCTAGTCAAGCTTAGGCTGCGGCCCACCAATCTTCCCCTTCAACATATCCCATATCAACCAATTTATCGCGGATGAGAAGCCGCGCACCGCGCGCGCCCACACTTGCCAGCAGCGCAGGGTTTTGGTGCCGCGCCCAAACATCCCCCAGCGCATCCGGCGCGACGATCGGTTTACCGCGCCTTGTGCGCCCGATCTTCTGCGGGTCAATATCCACAAAAGCGATGAGGGGCACACCCTGCCGTTCGAGCTGCTTGGCGAGTCTACGCCCCATCATCCCTGAGCCCCAGATGATGACCGCATCTCGCCCCTTGAGAGGCCCACGCGCGAGGTAATAGGCTTTTGCGCGCAAGAAGTTTTCGAGTGAGTAGCGGCTGTCGGTATGCGTAATTCGCTCAGGGTGTTCGCGCCATTCGTGCAGCACTTCAGGGATTTTGGCAAACTTTGCGCCTGCCAGATACATCCGCAAATAAAGATCGTAATCTTCGGGAAAACCGCGCTCTTCGTAGCCTCCCATTTTGAGCAGCCAATCCCGCCGAAACATAACGCTGGGATTTGGCAACGGGCTTTCGACGAAAATCTCGCGTTTAATTTCTTCATCGGTGACCAAAGTGTTGAGCCACTCAAGGTAGACAAGAAAACCACCGCCCACGCCACTTACTGGGAAGGCTTTGACGAGTGAACTGACGAGAGCATAGCCAGGATTCTCTTCAAGGAAAGCAACCTGCTTCTCGAGACGCTGCGGATGAGCACGGTCATCTGCGTCCAAGCGGGCGATGTAGGGGGAAACGGAAGCAAGCATCCCGGCGTTCGCGGCGGAGATGACTCCGCTGTGAGTTTGAGAGATGACTTTAAAGCGCGCATCCTTTTTTCGCCAGGCATCCAGTATACGTCCCGTATCATCTTTTGAACCATCATCCACTGCGATGACTTCAAAGTCTCGCAAACTCTGAGATGCGAGGCTCAGGAGAGACTCTTCAAGCGTTGTGGCAGCGTTATAACAAGGCAGAACGACAGAAACCTTCGGGTATTTCATCCCGTTATTTTATCAGCCGAATCAGGTATAATTTAGTTTGTGATTAATTCAACAATGTATTGCAAGCACTTGTGTCGACAGAGTTCCTTTGTGTGACTCTGCTTCGTACGCAAATACATACCAATAAAAAGGATAAAAAAATGAAAATCGTTACCGATAGCGCAGCAGACCTTTCGACGCAGGAGAAAGAAGAATTCGGCGTCGTGGAGGCTCCGCTTTATATTCAGTTCCCTGAGGGGGAGGTGAGCGCAGCGGATATTACTCCTGATGAATTTTATACCCGCATGGAAGCAATGCGCCCGGCACTCCCGACGACATCACAGCCATCAGCGGGAATATTTCAGAGTTTATATGAAAAGCTAGCAGAGACCAAAGAGCAAATTCTTTCCATCCATATCTCTTCCGGTTTGAGCGGCACGATCAACTCGGCGATCAATGGCGCAGCCCAACTGAAAGAGAAGGTTGTCTCCACCGTCGATACGCTAACGCTTTCGGGAGGGCAGCGCTTTCAGGTTTTAGCAGCCGCGCAAGCTGCGAAGGCTGGATGGAATATAGACGCGATCAAAGAACGCCTGGATGCGATCCGCGCCAAGACTGAAGTAATCTACACACTTGAAACACTCGAATATTTGGCGCGCGGCGGACGCATCGGCAGAGTACAGGCATTGGCCGGTTCACTACTCAACATCAAGCCAATTATCCGCGTTGACCGCAACGACGGAAAGTACAACACGGTTGGCAAAGGGCGCACCATCAAAAAGAATATCGCCACAATGGTTGATCATCTTTCTGACATGTACGGCGATGTTACTCCCCTGTGGACGACTGTTTTGCACGGGCACTTTCAACAGGGTGCAGATCAACTGAAAGCAGCGCTAAGCGAACGACTGACAATAGCCAAGATGGATGTTATTCGCATCTCACCTGTCTTAGGTGTACATACAGGACCAGGCATTGTCGGCGTAGCAATCTTGCCTATGAGCCTGGTTGAAGATTTGATGTGAAACAGTTCCTGTAATACTACTTGAAAAAAAAGCCGAGAGATTAATCTCTCGGCTTTTTTTTATTTATTCCTGATTATTTGCTTCCAGCGCAGGCGGCTCATTCACGACTTCAGCTTCAATTACCTTTGGGACTTCATCCTTCCCTTTCAGTAATTGCAGTGTGCCAAGTGCCCCGCCTAGAAGCGGAACAATGGCGGGCAGTGGTGTCGGGATAGCCGTCAAAACACCGATCAACGTCCCTTTGCCGATTGCAGCCCCCCAACTATCCCCAAAGCTATGTTTCTGGATCAGAACACTGGGGATAGTCAGCGCCGCTCCAACGGCAACCGCGATGGGCCAGGTCAACTCGAAAGTCAGCACTTCTGTGCCAAAGAGCATCATGTCGACAGCGAACATGCCAAATCCCACCAAGGGGTGTAAACCTAAAGATTGCGAGAGTTTTTTCATGTTTTCCAACATCGTATCACCTTATTTTTCAAAAGAAATATCATCAACGCACAATACACCGTTTGAATGATTGGTATTGAAACCAAAATTAATATTATTGATAAAGCCCAGGTTTACATCACGAAAACGGTTCAGGGGTACACGTACCAATTGCCAGTCTTTTGTGAGCACAACCAAATCAACCGACTCAATCTTTTGCTCACGTTTCAAATCATCCTTGATGCCGATCTGAAAGCGCTCGTCGCCCGTCCCCGCCTTCACCCAGAATTCGAGCACAGAATACTCCGTCAGATCAATATAACCGTCAGGTGATTTCTCCCACTGCACGCCCCAGCCCGCATTCCCCGAATTATTGACGTCATACGCCATCTTCAAGCCATACACGCCGCTGTGCACACAGGCATCGCGCACAAAATCGGCCGTAAAGACGGCTGGATTATTGACAAAAACGAAAGCATTGCCCAGATTTGCTTGTGGAAAGACCTCTTCCAAGGGCAAGGGGATCGGCGTTTCTGTGGCCGTAGGCGGGATATCCGTTGCTGTCGACGGCAAAGATGTTTCAGCCGGTTCGCTCGTAGGGACGCTTGCTACCGTTACCGTGGCAGTAGGTGACAACGTCGGTGTGGGAGGCATCATCCGTGCCGAAAACCATTCTGCGTTCATAATGACCCCAACCAGCCCCACAATCGCGACAATGACCGGCACTAATATCGCTGCTTTATTATCAGAACTTCCACCAGACATACTTCCTCCAGATCAAATTATGCAGAACTACCAAAACCTATTCCTGCCCACGCAGATCAACCACATCCTTACCTGCCAGCTTTTCACGGATACGGTCGGTAACAATCTCCAACGCCTTGGGCTGGTTGACATAATCCAGATTATCCGTACGAATGGTCAACACCGGACAAAGATCAAAATTTTCCAACCACTCGTCATAGAAAGAATCAAGCAGAGCGAGATAGTCTGCGGTGATACCCGTCTCCATGCCGCGCGCACGTTTTTCAATACGCGCCATCAGGACACTCACAGGCGCTCGGAGATAAACCAGCAAATCAGGTTTTGGCAAGCCTTTGACAACAAGATTAAAAAGACGCCGATAGGATTGATAATCGCGCTTATTAATATTGTCGAGATGATGCAATGCACGCGCAAAAATATAGCTATCTTCATAAATGCTGCGATCAAGAATGGCAGAGCGCGAATCATTTGCAGCTTCGAGATATTGCTCGGCACGATGCCCCAGAAAGAAAACTTGCAGATGAAAGGACCACTTGCGCATATCGTCATAAAACTCTGAAAGGTAGGGATTGTCGGATACAGATTCGAAATCTGTGCGCCAACCAAGGCGGTCGCCCATCCGTTCTGTAAGCGAGGTTTTTCCAACACCGATATTGCCGGCAACAACGACTAAATGTTTTGTCATAATGATTTCTCCTTAGGAATATTTTATCTCAAAGTTACATGTGAATGCATCTTTAAATAGAAACTGCTCCGATTAATAAAATATCAGAGCAGTTTTTATTGTTGAGAAAAAACTAATCAGCAGCAGATGCTTCTACCACAGGAAGAACAGGAGTATGCATTTTATTGAGGCCAACAAAGCCAATTGTCGCAAGCAAGCCGATAAAGCCACTTATATACCAAAGCATATTTGCGTTGGGGCCATCGAGGAGCAAGCCTGCAAAGTATGGGCCGACCATGAAGGCAATTCCCCAGGTAGAGCCCGCAACTGCCATATAACGTCCGCGCATCTCTTCGGGCGCAAAGCTTGCCACCAAGGCTTGTTGGAAGGGCGCGACGACCATTTCCCCAATGGTGATGATAACCATGGCCGTAATAAAAAGCGTCATACCTTCAACAAAGCCGTACATTGCGAAACCAATTGCGTACAGGAAGGAGCCGACTGCCATCATGGCAAGCGGTTTAAATCGCTCAAGTCTACGTGTTACCCAGAACTGTAGCGCCACGACAATGAAAGCGTTAATGCTGAGCAATGTACCAAATCCGATTTCCGGTATGCCGCGATAGTCGCGCAGGAATACGCCGAGGGTTGAGTTCATGTTCATGTAAACGAGCGTCATCAGAATAGTTACGCCAATAAATAGAAGAAAAGACGTATTTTTGAATACTTCCTTGTAGCCAGAGAAAGACTGCTTCATCGTTTCAGGGACTGCGTCTGGATGTGCCGCAGGTTTTGTCTCAGGCAGGGCGACGAGCACAACAACGGCAGCGATCACACTGATGACAGCATCCACGACAAAGAGCGTGAGATAGGAGTTTGCGATGAGCAACCCTGCGATCGGTGGCGCAATGATAACAGCAAGGTTGAAGATCACGCGGTTGATGCCGTAACCTTGGGCGCGCTTCTCTTCTGGAAGAAGGTCCGCAACGACCGCTTCCCGTGCAGGGCCGCCGATACTGGACATGGTGCCAACAATTACTGTGACAGCAACAAACCAGCCAATTGAAGGGGCAAAACCCATCCCAAGGGCACTGACCG
>JBNKMO010000036.1:0-15623 GCA_050293165.1 Anaerolineales bacterium
TCCTGCAATTACAGGAACAGGGTTTGCTCAACATCGACGATCCGCTCAAGAAACATCTCCCCTGGTTTGAAATCCAATCTAAATACGCACCGATTACATTACGTCATCTGATGAGCCACACGGCGGGCATCATCACGGGCAGTGACGAGACCACATCTGCCCATACCGAAACCTGGAATTTACGTCACACCAAAGCAACTGCCACCCCCTGTGAGTTTTTCCATTACTCCAACAGCGGCTACAAAGCGCTCGGCGTGGTACTCGAAACTGTTCTGGAGAAAAGCTTCGGCAAGATACTTCACGAGCGCATCCTTGATCCGCTTAGCATGAACACAACAACGCCCGTCATTCGCAACGCCGAGCGCGGGCAAATGGCGCTTGGCTATACTGCCTTTTATGATGATCGTCCCCTCCCCGCTGGCGGCTTGCTCGCGCCCGCCACCTGGCTCGAATCGGACACCGCCGATGGCTCGATCTGCTCAACCGCCGAAGATATGTGCATCTATTTGCGAGCTTTGCTGCAAAATGGCGCAGGTCTTCTCTCCCCACAGAGTTTCGAGCAAATGATTACACCCGTCATCGCTACCGACGATAGCTTACACGGCGAGCATTACGGGCTGGGTCTCTTCACTCAGGAAATCAACGGTCGCCGCATCATCGGGCATTCGGGCGGCATGGTTGGTTATGCTGCCGATATGCTCGCTGATCTTGATTCAGGGCTGGGCGTGATCGTACTCACCAACGGGCAAAGCGACCCATCCAAAATCTCACGCTATGCGCTGGATTTGCTCCGCGCCGCTCTGCAAGGGCATACGCTACCAGATTTTCCTTTGGAAAAAAAGCAGGATGAAGCCTGTCTTGGACACTACACGAGCGCAGAAAAATCTTTTACGCTAAAGATGGAAGAGGGGCGGCTCGCTCTGGAATTTGGGCTTGCTACCCTTCCCATACAATATCTCAGCCCGGACAGTTTTCTCATCCCCCACGCAGATTTCGCGTTGTTCCCCCTCCGTTTGAGACGGGAAAATGATGAAGTAACGGGAGCAAGCCACGGTGAAGAGCGTTACGTCCGTGATGGAGTTGCAGCAAAAGCATCTAATCCGCATCCCCCTGAATGGGAGGCGTATCCCGGACATTATCGTTCGCATAATCCCTGGTTTAGCAATTTCAGGGTGGTGCTGCGTGATGGCTCACTGATTTTTATCGATCCAAACGGCGATGAAGAGAACCTTCATCTCGTGGAAGACGGTCTTTTCCGCATCGGCGACGACATGCGTTCACCGGAGTTCATCCTTTTTGAACTGGTTTTGCACGCTAAAGCCATGCGAGCAAATTTCTCAGGAGGTATCTATAGCCGAACGTTCACTCCTTGATTTCGGGGCGCGTGTCGTCGCGCAGCGCTGTTTACCCCACCTAAAACCACTTGAGGAGAAGCCATGAATACCAAACGTACGCTTTTACTAAACCTGTTGATCGTCTTAGCAATGTTGCTGGCTGGCTGCGGATCGCCGTCAGCCCCCGCCGAAGAACAACCCGCTGCCGAAGCACCGGCTGCTGCGGATGAAACCGTAACACTGCACGTCGGCACGACTTATATCTGGGATACCGCCAACCCAGCCACAAGCTGGTATGGCTATACCATTCGCTATTTGCTCTACGACACCTTGGTCGAAGAAATGGGCATCAGCGATTTCCAGCCCGGTCTGGCTGAAAGCTGGGAAGTTTCTGACGACGGCCTGGTCTGGACTTTCAAAATCCGTGAGGGTGTCACCTTTAGCGATGGCACGCCCTGCGATGCGAACGCCGTCGCCTGGAGCTTGAACTGGACGATTGAAAACGAGATCGAAACCTTCAGCTTCTATCTGATTAACTTCGCCGAAGTTGTTGCCTTGGACGACACCACCGTACAAGTCACACTCTCTGACCCGGTCGGCAATATGGAATACCTGCTGATGTATGTATGGATCCTGCCCGAAAGTATTTGGGGTGCAAAGAGTGTTGATGAGATCATGGAATTTGAAGACATCGCCGCCGCAACCGGCAGTGGACCTTATATTCTTAAAGAATGGTCTGAAGGCGAATATATGATTCTGGAAGCCAATAAAGATTATTGGCGCACCACTCCCGTAATCGACGAGATCATCTATCACGAATACGCCACCGAAGATGCCACCGTGCAAGCGCTTTTGGCAGGTGAAATTGACGTGATCGACGCCGGAACGATCCCTTCGACCGCTGTACAAACTTTGCAGGAAAGCGAGAACGTCAGCGTGCCGATCATGGAATCGACCACCATCGACGAACTGATCATCAACTCGCACGAAAATGGTACACAACCCGCCAGCCTGTGGGACGAAAATATTCGCCTGGCAATGGCTTATGCGATTGACCAGCAGCAGATCATCAACGTTGCCTATCTCGGCTACGCCGACCCTGCAACGGTCATTATCCCCACTTCAATGGGTGACTGGCACAACAGTGATATTGCCCCGATCCCCTTTGATGTGGCAGAAGGCAATCGCATTTTGGACGAAGCCGGTTATCTCGATAGCGACAACGACGGCATCCGTGAATATTCGGACGGCAGCCCGCTGGAATATCGCCTCTACGCAGCCGACGATGCCAGCAATGCCCGCATCATTGAGATCATCTCAGACGGTCTCTCGCAGATCGGCATTTCCGCCCCTGCAACCGTGATGGACGAAGACAGCCTGATCGCCCTCTATCCCGCCTTTGACTTTGACCTGATCTACTGGGGTTGGGGGCTTGATCCCGATCCCGATTTTGCGATGTTGATCTTCACCTGCGACCAGCGTGAAGAAGGTGGCTGGAGCGACAGTGGCTACTGCGATGCAGACTTTGACCAGATGTATCTCGATCAGGGTGTGACTGTCGATCACGAAGCACGCCTTCAACTGATCTGGGATATGCAGGAAAAACTCTTCAACGAGCGTCCCTACATCGTACTGACGTATGCCAAGAATATCCAGGCCTATCGCAACGACCACTTCACAGGCTTTGGCGAAACCGCCGGTGATATTCTCTGGAAGTCATCTTTCCTGACAGCAAAGCCGGTAAAGTAGAAACTTCATTTCCCCTCGTAGTAACGGCTTCAGTCGTCTTAACGGCTAAATCCGTTACTACAAAGTTTGGAATAAACGCGAGGGCGACTAAGGTCGCCCTCGCCGAGGTATAAAAATGCAACGTGGCGATTATTTGATCCGTAAGATTGGTTTTGCATTTCTTACCCTGATAGCGGTTGTTATCTTTAATTTCTTTCTCTTCCGCATTCTGCCCGGCGACCCCGTCAAGCTTATTATCCACAGTCCGCGCATGACAGCCGAAGCGCAGGAGCGCATCCGCGCCAGCTTTGGGTTGGATAAGCCTCTCTGGATTAATCCTGAAGCCTTCCAAACCGAAGGCATCAAGGGCCTCTTTGATACCCAATTCACAGCCTATGTGCGCAATTTACTCAAAGGCGACCTGGGCGTCTCCTTTGCCACACGCAAGGATGTCTCTGACCTGCTCAAAGAACGCGTTTGGCGCACGGTCGTTCTGGTCGTCATCGGCGAATTTTTAGCCATTTTTCTGGGCGTCGGGCTTGGAATGGTTGCCGCCTGGCGGCGCGGCTCGCATCTGGATACCGGAATTCTCGTCTACGGCTTATTCACCTGGGCGATGCCGACCTTCTTCTTTGGCATTATCCTTTTGATGCTTGCAGGCGGACGCCTCCCCATCGGCGGGATGGTTTCCCCCGGACTCAAACCGGAAGAGGGGCTGGTTTACTGGAAAGATGTCGGACGCCACCTGATCTTGCCCACGTTAACATTAACGATTCTCTACCTGAGCGAATATATGCTCATCATGCGCAGCAGTGTCGTCGAAGTCCTGAGCGAAGACTTCATACTGACCGCCAAAGCCAAAGGACTGAACGCCTTCCAAATCTTCCGTGACCACGCCCTCAAGAATGCCATGCTACCGATGGTCACCATCATCGCCCTGACGCTGGGATACACCGTTGGCGGCGCCATTCAGGTCGAGACGGTCTTCTCGTGGCCCGGTATCGGTCGCCTGATGTTCGACGCCGTCCAAAAACGGGATTATCCCGTTTTACAGGGCACTTTTCTCATTTTGGCGGTCAGCGTCATCATCGCCAATCTGATCGCCGACCTGCTCTACGCTGCGCTTGATCCGCGCGTCAAACCGGATTAGGAGACGCCCTCATGGAAGAAAAAAACCGAATTTGGAATACATTCCGTCGCAAGCCAATGGCATTGATCGGTATGGGCATGTTGGCGGTCGCGCTGATCATGGCATTCTTTGCGCCAGTGCTGGCGCCCTATAATCCCGAAGACCGCGTGGATGCGACCCCTTCCGATATTCTCGCCCCGCCCGATGCACAGCATTGGCTTGGGCGTGATGATGCAGGCAAGGATGTACTTAGCCTGCTAATCTACGGCGCACGCGTCTCGTTAATCGTTGGCTTTGTCTCGTCCTTTTTCTCGATGTTCATCGGCTCAACCGTTGGCTTGATCGCCGGGTATTATGGCGGGCGCGTCAGCAATGTCTTGATGCGCTTCACTGACTTTTTGATGGTCATCCCCGATTTGCCCTTGATGCTGGTCATTATCTCCGTTTGGGGGCGCGGATTATGGAAGATCATTCTCGTCATCAGCGTCCTCTATTGGACCTATACCGCGCGGCTCGTCCGTTCGCAGGTCTTGTCCATCAAGGAGCGTCAATTCGTTTTGCGTGCCCATGCGCTCGGTGCCAGCGATTTTCGGATCATCGTCCAGCATATTTTGCCGCAAGTCATGCCGCTCATCATTGCTCAGGCGGTTCTGGACATCTCATCCTCCATCATCGCCGAATCGACTTTAAGCTTTTTGGGCTTAGGCGACCCAACCCTGATCAGTTGGGGCATGATGTTGAATTTTGCCTTTGAGCGTGCCATCAGTCGTATGGCGTGGTGGTTCCTGCTCCCGCCGGGCATTATGATCGTCTGGGTCAGCCTTGCCATCATTTTGATCGGCACCGCCCTCGAAGATATTGTCAATCCGCGCCTGAAAACACATCATCTTTTCAACCCGCGCAAGATGGTCTCTTTATTGGTTGCCAAACCGCCTTTGATCGAAGCAGAAACTTCTGTCGAGGTGATCTCATGATCAGCCTTGAAGTAAAGAATCTCTCTGTCCAATACATCTCGGATGCGGGCGTCGCTTTGCAAGCCGTCGAAGGTCTCAGCTTCTCTCTGGAACAGGGGCGCTCACTCGGTTTGGTCGGCGAGAGCGGCTGCGGCAAGACGACTGTTATGCTCAGTCTAATGCGCATCTTGCCCGAAGCGGGTCGCATCGTCGAGGGGCAAATGCTTTTCGATGGGCGTGACCTGCTCCAGATCAGCGAATCCGATATTCAGGCGGTACGCTGGAAAGATATTGCGATGGTCTTTCAGGGTGCGATGAATGCCCTCAACCCTGTGCGGACAGTCGAAAGCCAGATCGTCGAAGCCTTGCAACTGCACAAGATCGTCAACTCGAAAAAAGATGCCCGCCAGCGCGCCGGTGAATTGCTCGAACTGGTCGGGATTACTGCCTCGCGCGGCAAACAATATCCGCATCAGTTCAGCGGTGGAATGCGCCAGCGCGCTGTGATTGCGATGGCATTAGCTTGCAATCCGCGCGTTCTGATCGCAGACGAACCAACCACCGCTCTGGATGTGATGATCCAGGCGCAGATCATCGAGTTGCTCGAGAAATTGCAGCGTGAGCTAAATCTCTCGTTATTGGTCGTTACCCATGATTTAGGCGTGGTCGCCGAGATGTGTGACGATGTGCTCGTCATGTATGGGGGCACAGTCGCAGAACACTCTGACAGCGACACGATCTTCAACGACCCACAGCACCCCTACACCCAACGTTTGCTGAAAGCCTTCCCCGACATCGCCGAGCCGGGCTCGGAACTTGCGTCCATTGCGGGCAACCCGCCGAGGTTGGACGATTTACCGCCGGGCTGCCGTTTTGAACCCCGCTGCCATCTTAGCGGAAGCAATCCGTTATGCAAGAGCGAACATCCGCCCCTGATCGAGATCGCGCCCGGACATTGGGTCGCCTGTCATCTGATCAAGGCACAATAGGCATCCATCATGAACTCAAAATCTATCCTGGTCGTTGACGATCTTTATAAACAGTTTCCGGTCAACCGCACGCTCGTTGACCGTTTGAAGGGCAAACCACATCAGGTTGTTCACGCTTTGGACGGCGTCAGCTTTGAAGTTGAGCCGAGTGAAATTTTGGCCCTAGTCGGAGAATCTGGTTCGGGCAAGACCACCGTCGGGATGAATATTCTCGGCTTGCAAGTACCCACACGCGGACGTGTGCTCTTCGACGGGCACGATGTGGCGGCGTGGTCGCTGGGCAAACTCTCGCGCACAGACCGCGCAGCCGACGATCTCAGTCGATTGAGCCGCCGCAAGCAAATTCTTTCGCTACGCCGCCGCGCGCAGATGGTTTTTCAAGACCCGTATGAGTCGCTCAACCCGCGCCAGACGATTTATCAGATCGTGGTCGAGCCGCTGGAAATTCACGATCTCGGTTTGAACGCTGCCGAGAAGGAAGAGCGCGTGCGTGCTGCCCTCGAAGATTGCGGGCTGGCGCCCGCCGAGCATTTCTGGGATCGCTACCCCGACGGGCTTTCGGGCGGACAGCGCCAACGCGTGGTTGTCGCTGGTGCGTTGGTACTTGAACCCGACCTGCTCGTCGCCGACGAACCCGTTTCGATGCTGGATGTTTCCATCCGTGCCGAAATCCTGACCCTGCTGCAATCGCTGCGCAAAACCCGTGACATCACCATCATCTACACCACGCATGATCTCGCCACGGCGGGCTATTTCACCGACCGCATGGCGGTCATGTACTTGGGGCGCGTGGTCGAGATCGGACCAACCGTTGAGGTGCTCAAAAATCCGCGCCACCCCTATACGCAGGCGTTGGTTTCGGTTGCGCCCGTGCCCAATCCGCGTAAACGACGCAAGCGTATGATCCTGCAAGGCGAAGTCCCCAACCCCATCGACCTGCCTTCGGGCTGCCGTTTTCATCCGCGCTGCCCGGTCGCCGTCGATGCCTGCAAAGAAATTGACCCGCCTTACGTCAACATCAACGCCAAACACAAAGCCGCCTGCCTGCTGCTGGAGAACGCCGATGAATCCTGAAGAATATCTTGACGCCCTGCTTTCCCTGCCTAATATCGACGACGAACTCATCCCTAAAGTCTCGCCCGATGGGCGCTGGGTTGCCTGGACATGGTTCCACACCGGCGCAACAACCGATGTTTTCGTCGCCCCAACAAATGGCTCGTCCACGCCGATCCGCATGACGGATAGCGACCAAAATGTCTTTTTCGTCTCGTGGACACCGGATAGTCAAGCCATCATCGTCGAACAGGATCAGGATGGCGACGAGCGTGTACAGCTCTTTCGGATCGATCTGGATCGCCCCCGATCCCTGGGCTTGCTGACTGAACCCCAGCCGAATTACTATATTTCGGGTGGATCGCTGCACCCCAACGAAAACTACCTCGTCTACGGCGCAAATCGCAACCCCGAAATAGGTGCCGAAACCGAAGAAGCCTACATCTACCGTCACGACCTAAAAACGGGAGAACGTATGCCATTGGCACGCACTCTCGCTGGCGTTTCCACCCTGCCCAAACTCAACAGCACGGGTACACATATCCTCTACGCTCGTAAAGATCTGCATCCCGCCGGGCGGCAGGTCTGGCTCGTCGACATTGATGGCAAAGAAGATCGCGAACTCTTCAACTTTGGCGATAAAGTCAAAACCTTCGCCAACTGGCATCCTGATGGGAAACAGGTTTTGGTATTGGCAGAAACGCCCACGCATCGTAAATTTGGGATTTGGACTTTGGGCGACAAGGACGTGCTCTGGCTGATCGACGACCCAACCCGCGACATCGTAAACGTCTTTGTCCCCGAAAACGCTGAAGAAGCGGTCGTCGTCGAAAATGTGCAGGGCTGCTTTCGGTGTTCATTTTTCAATCTTGAAGAGGGCACTGAACGCAAACTCCCGCCTGTGGACGGCAACCTGATCCCGCTCGCACCCTTCTCCGCCGAGGAGTGGATCGGCTTCTATTACAACGCCCGCCAACCCGGCGACATTGTCCGCTTCACGCCTGCCAACCCGCAGCCTGAGAAATTTATCAGCCTGACACGCGTCTGGGAGCGAACAAGCCTCACATCTGCACAGCTTTTCCCCGCCGAAAATTTCCACTGGCATTCAACGGATGGCTTGCCCATTCACGGCTGGCTCTATCGCGCCAAAGGCGAACCGCACGGCACGATCATCTACGTGCATGGCGGACCAACCTATCACAGCCTTGATTGTATGAATGCGGAAATTCAGTTTTTCGTCAGTCAGGGCTTCAACGTGCTTGACCCAAATTATCGCGGCAGCACCGGATATGGACTGCCTTTCCAGCAAGCTATTCTGGAAGATGGCTGGGGCGGGCGCGAACAGGATGATATTCGCACAGGCATTGAAGCATTGCTCGAGGCGGGTATCGCCGAAGAAGGCAAGATCGGCATTACCGGCACCTCGTACGGCGGCTACTCCTCGTGGTGGGTGGCGACGCACTTCCGCCTGGGGCTGGTAGCTGCCTCGGTGCCGGTCTGTGGCATGACCGATCTGGTTGTCGATTACGAAACCACGCGTCCCGACCTGCGCGCCTATAGCGCCGAGATGATGGGCGGCACCCCAGCCCAAGTCCCGGAGCGATTCGCGCAGCGGTCGCCGATCAACTTTGTGGAAAATATCCGTTGCAAGCTGCTCATCATTCAGGGCGGACAAGATCCAAATGTCACGCCCCAAAATGTGGAAGCTGTGGTTAAATCGCTCAGGCAGCACAACATCCCCTTTGAATTGCTCAATTTTGAAAACGAAGGGCACGGGATTTATAAAGTTGAAAACCAGCGTACGCTCTTTTTGCGCCTGGTGAGTTTTTTTGAAGACGCTTTTTGCGAGAGAAGGATCAATGGCTAAAAAAGAAATTACTGAAGTTCCTGTTCACTCCACGCCGCCACCTTTGGTACGTGTTTCGGGCACTCACCGTGAAATGGGCCAGCAAATCGGAGAAGCCCGTCGCGAAAACGTGCAGCACAGCATCGAAAATGCGCGTAAATTACTTGAACAAGCCTACAGCGAACTTGAGCTAACCTGGGATGGTGCGCAAATTCAGGCACGAAAATATCTGCCATTTGCACAGGAACGCTACCCAAAGTATGTTGAAGAAATGCAGGGGATTGCTGAAGGAGCAAATGTTCCTTGTGAAGAGCTGGTTGTTCTGAACGTGATGGAAGCAGTCACGATGGATGCCCTGCATCTGACGCGCTGCACGAGCATGGCGGTCAATGACGAGCGCACCGCCGATGGACATGTGCTTGCTGCCCACAACGAAGACTGGGTGCCCGACGACGAGAATGATGTCTTTGTGATCCACGCCACGCCCAATGATGAGCCGCCTTATCTCTCAATGACCTATGGTGGCTTGATCGCCAATGTTGGCTTTAATGCTTACGGGATCGCACAACTGATTGACACAGTCTATCCAAACGACTCGCGCATTGGGATTCCGCGTTTGGTCGTTGCTCGTGCTATTCTAGCCGCCAAAACGCCAGGTGGGGCGATCAGCCGGGCGCTAATTCCACACCGAGCAGCGGGCTATAATCATTTGATCGTCCACGAAAGCGGGGAAATCTACAGTGTAGAAGTATCCGCGCGACGTTTCTCTATCATTAACAATTTGGATGGCTATACAGCGCACACCAATAACTATTTATCCACAAATATGCAGGAAATCGAAACCGATCCGGAAGAGTTGGTTTCCTCCCGTATCCGCTATTTTCGTGCGATGCGTTTGTTGCTCCAATCAGAAACACATACGATCAAGTCGCTGCAAAATATTCAACGGGATCATGTGAATTATCCAAACTCAATCTGCAAACACGATTTTGGTGAAGGAAATCTTCTCGACCGGGAAAAAACGATCAACGCGCTGGTAATCGACTTGACCGCGCGCGAGATGCATATCGCTTGGGGAAATCCCTGTCAAAATGCGTATCATACCTATCATCTTGATGAGTGAGTCTCGCTAACCTTGATATGTCGGTGCATTCTTACACCATCATCTCTTTGGGATGGCTGCGCAGCGAGCAACACCTCTGCCGGGTGCGTGGATTGGACACTTTCGTCCCCCGTACCGTGCAAAAACATCACCCCAAGAGTTTGTTATTTGCCGCCTACGTCCTTTTGTGAAATTTATACCCGAATATTTGATTTATACCGCACAAACTCACCTATTCACATAAAATGCTAATCACGCCGCACGATTCCCTGCTGCCAGGCATAAACGGCTGCCTGTGTGCGGTCACTGAGATGTAATTTTTTGAGCATATTGCCCACATGCGTTTTGACCGTGCTTTCGCCAATCACCAGTTCAGCAGCGATTTCGGCGTTTGACTTGCCTGCCGCGATCAAGCGCAGCACTTCAAATTCGCGTTCGGAGAGTTCCGTAAAAGGGTTCATTTCATCTTGTCGGATACCCTGTAACTCCTTGATGATGCGTGACGCCACGCGCGAGTCCAGCACGGCTTCCCCCTCGGCGGCCTTGCGGATTGCATCTGCCAGTTCATCCGGCTCCACATCTTTCAGCAGGTATGATATTGCGCCCGCCCGCACAGCCGGGAAAATATACTCGTCCTGATGGTGCGATGTGACCACGATCACCTGTGTTTCGGGATGTTTTTTTCGGATTTGACGAGTCGCGGCGATGCCATCCAGTTCGCCCGGCATTTCGAGATCCATTAGTACGACATCGGGATGCGTTTCGCTCGTTTTTTGAATGGCTTCCGTTCCCGAAGCAGCTTCTGCAACCACGCTGATCCCGTTAAGCGTCTGCAAATAGGCGCGTACTCCCTCTCGAACAATTTTATGGTCGTCAACCAGCAAGATTTTGATCGTCATCAGCTATCCTTATTTCTCAATTACAGGCACGCTTGCAATGATTTTTGTGCCTTCTGTCAAAACGGATTCCACGGTCAATGCGCCGTCGATCTCTTCAATACGCTGCTGCATACCCTCGAGGCCAAGAGAACTGCCCGAGACAGCATTCACCTCAAAGCCTCGTCCATTATCGGCGACAGATAACTGCACTTCGGCAGCTACCATGTTCAGGTCCAGAACGACTTCGTCCGCTTCCGCGTGGCGCGCTACGTTAGAGAGCGATTCCTGCAAAATGCGGTAGAGCACCTGTTCCACATCCAGCGGCAGCGGGCGTTCCCCGCTGACAGAAATATCCACATGGATGCCGGTATGCTCCTGCCAGCGTTCAGCGTATTCGGTCATGGCTTGGGGCAGCCCCTTGCCTTCGAGGGCGGCGGGAAGCAGCTCGTCGATGATGAGTTTGAGTTCCTGCTGGGTCTCGCGGTTGAGCTGGAGGGCGGCTTCGAGATGCTCGCTTGCCTGATCTGGTTGCGTGCCGAGCAGGTTTTTGGCGGCGGTGAGCTGCATGCGGGATGCGTAGGTTTGCTGTTTAACCGTATCATGCAGATCACGGGCGAGGCGGTTGCGCTCTTCGACGCGCGTCAGTTCGTTACGGGTTTGAAGCAAGGTTTCGAGCTGATCCGCCATTGCATTGAGATTATGGGTCAAGTCGCCGATCTCATCGCCCGAGGCGTCACGAGGGGTGACGCTGAAATCGCCCTTGCTCCAAGCTTGGGATGCGACCGAAAGCGAAGTCAGACGTTTGCGCAATCCTCGTGATGCCAGCCAGCCAAAGATCGCACCTACAGGCAGGGAAATTATTAATATGATGAGGGTGATCACGATAAAAAAAGTTTGGTAAATTTGCAGATTACTCGGCGATGCAAAACTGATCGGCTGAAGCTGGTAGATGACAATTGCAACAATAGGCTGGTCATCGCTTTCACGCAAGGGGAAGGCGGAAATATAGCCGCCATTATCGCGCTGGTAAATACTTTGTGCATAGTAGTTTTTATTGCCAGTGAGGGCAGCATCCAAAATATCGCCAATGCGGTAGCTGCTGATTTTTGCTAGATTGAAGGGATGACCAATTTCGACAATCGTTTCTTCGGCGGTAACCGCTAAAACATTCAAGTCGGGGTCAAGCACATAGATATTTGCACCCGGTTTGAGCGTGTTGGCATAATCGAGGCTTTCACGCACGGTATATGATTGGAAATCTGACCAACGAAAGCCTTGTTCATAGACCCTGTCCAACCAGGTCTGCATGGCTTCAGGGTCATTGAGCAGATAAGGCAGATTGTCTTGGAAAGCTGTTTTGCTCCAATAGAAGCTGTCAAATATGCGGGTGTTATTTTGGCTTTCCACGAACAAAAGCAAACCGACCAGAAAAACAGCCAAAACAATGACGGTGCTGGCTGTGACAAAAGCGTAGGAAAAGGTCAGTTTCCATTGAATACGGCGGAAGTAATTAAAAATCTTTTTCATGGGTTTCTCCAAGTATAGCGGGAATAGATGTTTTTTAAAATTGAATTTCTGCTTTTTTAGTTCAGGACAACAATATCCTGAACGTCATCGGTGATGAATAAAGGAGTGATGCCAACGAGCAGAAAGATAGTGGACAATGCGATTACGGTGAATAAAATCATGGGTATCTCCTTGAACGCCCCAAAGTATAGGAGAAAGGTTATTTAAGCGGCTCATCCGCGGGGATGATTCTGTATCAGTCCACGGGGTGAAAGATTAAAAAGAAACACCCTCCATATCACATGAACGTAAAGAGTGCATGACTTTATATCTTGTCTGGCAGGCTGTATCTATGCAGTTATAGTTAGCCGGGGGCGAAATTTATACCCGTATACACGGTTACTACCGCGCTGAGATCATTACCGTGATGGCTTAAACAGACAAAAGGCGAACGATAAAAACAAATCGCTCTCCTCTTTTACGGTCTGCCAGGTATGTCCATGCCGTGTGCAATAACCATGCGTTTCTCGTTCCAGTTGGCTGCATAATTGCAGACACAATAAGGACTAGGGATATTTACATCAAAGCCCCGCACATTTAGGTTTCGAAAAACTTTCTAACAACAGATGATGAGAAACTTCGGATGATATCCATGCTCGGGTCGAGCAAGCAATACGCACCTGAGAATCACTCTCATGTCCAAACCGTCAAAACGAGCATTTTGCTTGTCTGGGTAAGCTGTGGTGACCAATGTCAATATGCTCATTTAACAGAGGCATTGCAGTATAGACTGAAGATGGTAGCTATGTAACAAAAAGAGGGTGGAATAAAGAATATAATTTGTATAACTTTTTAAGGAAGAATGACTTGTTTTGTAAAGTATTTGTAAATAATTTGGCACTTAATCTTGCTAAACGGGTTAAAATAATATGCGGATACATTGATACGATAACCGGATTTGGTCGCTGCTTGTGGGAGGATACTAAATTTCGAGGAACAAGAGCAAAACCGGCATTTTATATGATGTGCCGTTTCGCTTTTAAATCTGCATTAAGGACCTTTTTATGATCAAAAAAACAATATCTGTCATCTATCGTCTCTCAACTGTTGTGATGCTTGTTCTGCTCTCGTTCCAGCCGCAAGGTTCAGTGCACGCGGCCTCTCCTATGGATGTAACACCCATTACATGGAATGTGATCGGCTTGGATAGCAATGATGTTACTTCAGGTCCGAACAGATTTCCTGTCGGGGCACGCGCTTGTAATCCGGTCGGGAGTGGAGCCACATTCACTAATGTTGAAGCCAATTTTGTTTGGGAAAACGGCGGCACAACCAATGATGACACTTATATAAAAATACGCCCAGGATCTTTAGATCCAATCCCATTAAGTGTTGATCTTGCCCCTGGAGATTGCTACGATTTTTATTTTGAAGTTGAAGTTACACGTGATGCAAATGCTTATAATGAAACTCGCAGATACAGAATTGATGTAAATTATAACGATGGGGCGGCTCAGACCGAAAGTACCCCTACACCTCGTGAACTTTTTATTGAGCATTTAATTTCTCAAAACCGCAATGCCACAGATAATGTCTATTATGGAAATGTAGGAGACCCTATTGGCTCTATGGAGAATGTAGGCGCAGGCGGGACGCTGACTTTGGCCGTAGGGCAAACCTACGATATTGTCTTGGATGCCCATACGGCTACACAGGGCTATAACCAGTTAGAATCTTTTATCAATTTCCCCAACACAATATTTCAAGTCCAAAAAATTCAAACAAACTATACAGCCAATTCTTCTACATTTGTATTAAATACAAATGACTTGCTCTATGCGGATGCTTGTTTATGGGACAATGTGATCACCAGTGATACCTATCTCGATTGTATTGGTAGCGATGGGAAATCTGGTGGTACAGTCACTACTCGGTATACAGTTAAGATCATAAGCGGTGTTGGTACAACCCAGCCACTAAACACTTTGCTTTATGACTTCTCAGGAAGCAGTTTTCACTATAACAGTGATTTTGAATCGGCTGTTCGTTTTGCTGTGATCGAATCGCCGCTGTCGTTATCGAAAAGCTTTAATAAAGATGTCATCACAACGAATGGAGAAGTATCCACGATGACATTGACCATTTCCAATTCGAGCGCCAGTGCGGTTACCGGTGTAAATATTAGCGATCCGCTTCCTACGGGTATGGTCGTTGGGTCAACACCTAATGCTAGTACAACTTGTACCCTTGGTTCAGGTGGCTCATTAACGGCAGATGCAAGCAGTGATAGTGTCAGCCTAAGCAATGCAACCATTCCCGCCAGTGGTAGTTGTGCTGTTTTAGTTGATGTAACCGCCAGCCCAGATGGTTCTTATGTGAATACTGCCGAATTGTTTATTGGCACTGAAACTACAGGGCTCACAGCAACAGACATATTGGGCGTTAATACAAGTGCTTGTACCGCAACAACCTTAGTAGATTGGGCGGTGGGTACAACAGATAATCCACCAAGTGCAAATATTCAGGGGAGCAATATTGACTCTGCAAACACTGTGGCTGCAGCAGGAGCCGGAGTGACCGTCGCTATTGACACATCTGTCGGAAACCCTGTTAACTCTTGGGAAGCGGATGACTTTACAACCGGCGCGACCTTAAATAAAGCCAATAACGAATATTTGTCCTTCCGAATAAAATCCAACTCAGGCTTTATACTAAAAGACTTGGTTTTTTCGTTTGATATGGCGTCTGAGCCGGGCGGTGGCAGTAATATTAAGGGACCTAACAGCGTTGAAGTTTATAACAGCACAGATTCTTATGCCACAAAGATGGGAAGCACCATTTCTCCTTTAGCATCTAGAGCGTTTGGTACTTATACCCGCACGTTGATAGGTGAGCAAAGCGATGTGACCTTTAGAGTATACGGCTACGATCCTGGCAATCCAGGACTTAGCGATTATCTTTTCTGAGGGTGTAAGATTTCATGTGTAAATGGGTTATCCTAATACTCGAAAGGAAACCCAATGAAAGAGAAAAAAGAGACCAAAACATTTGAAATGCCAAGCGCAGAAGAAGTCGTACAGGAACTTGGCAAAGCGACATCCATCG
>JBNKMO010000037.1:0-6314 GCA_050293165.1 Anaerolineales bacterium
TGCGCTTCTTGCCGTAAATATCCGCCAAACGACCGACTCCCAGCATCAGCGTGGTGACGGTCAGCAGGTAGGAAAGCACGACCCATTGCACAAGCGCGAAATCGGTCTTAAAAGCGTGAACGAGAGTCGGCAGCGAGATGTTGACAATACTGCCGTCGATGGTCGCTAAAAAGATACCCATGCTGACGGCGGAAAGCACGAGCCATTTTTTTGAATAATCTACTTCGGGGGGATTGGTTTGCATAATTGTTCCTAAGGCGTGAAAGATGCTGGATTATATCGCAGAGGATACTTCAGTGGCATCGTTTTTTGCACCCCCATCGAGTACAATATTCTTCATGACCCACACAAACGATTTTAATATCCTGCACCCCGAGCCGCTGCTGATCGTCATCTCCGGCCCTTCGGGGGTTGGCAAGGATACTGTTCTACACCTGATGGAAGAGCGCGGCGACCAGCCCTTCCACTTTGTTGTCACTGCCACCACACGCCCCATCCGTGAAGGCGAAGAGCACGGCGTAGATTATTTCTTCGTCTCCAGCGATGAGTTCGCACAGATGATCGAAGATGATGAGCTACTCGAATATGCCATCGTCTACAACGATTACAAAGGCATTCCCAAACAGCAGGTGCGCGACGCACTGGCAAGTGGAAAAGATGTCATTATGCGCCTCGATGTTCAGGGCGCGGCAACCGTGCGTAAGATGGCGCCGGAAGCGGTACTCATTTTCCTCACCACGGCCCACGAAGAGGAACTGGTCAGCAGGTTGAGGGCAAGAAAGACCGAAACATCCGAAGGGCTGAATCTGCGCATCGCCACCGCACGTCAGGAAATGAAACGCGCCGATGAATTCGATTATGTCGTCATCAATACCGATGACAAACTGGACGATGCAGTCGATACGATCCAGGCCATCATCCATGCCGAGCATCACCGCACCCATCCGCGAAAGGTAAGCCTGTGAACGAGACGCCCGCACCGAACTATCAGCAAACACCGCCGCCCCCGACGCAAATTGCGCTGCCTACTGCGCCGCCGCGCGTCACATATACCATCATGGGCATCACGATCGCAGCCTATTTATTGCAAATGGCGAGCCAGTTTTTCTATAACGGTGCAGATTATCCGGCCTATTATGGAATGAAGATCAACGAGGCTATTCTCGCCGGACAACTTTGGCGTCTTATCACGCCCCTTCTCTTGCATGGTTCGCCGATGCACATCGGCTTCAATATGTATGCCTTACTTGCCATCGGCGCAGGCATGGAAAGCCGCATGGGACACGCGCGTTTTCTGCTGCTTTACCTCGCCGGCGGATTTGCCGGGAATGTCTTCTCCTTCTTTTTTACGGATGCAAACTCGCTCGGCGCCTCGACCGCGATATTCGGCTTGCTGGCTGCCGAGGGCATTTTTCTGTATTTGAACAAAAAGCTCTTCGGCCAACGCGCTCAAAAAGCTTTGAGCAATATCGTGATGGTTGCTGCCGTCAACCTGATGATTGGCTTATCCCCCGGGATCGACAACTGGGGGCATATTGGCGGTCTGCTTGGCGGGCTGATCTTCGCCTGGTTTGGCGGCCCACGCTGGGAAGTAGAAGGACTCTACCCCCTGCTGCACATCACTGATCGACGAGATATGCGCGATGCCGTTACGGCTGCCTTGATCGTTTTTGCCATCTTCGGCGCAATTGCGCTGCTGAAATTCTTTGGGATGTAAGTTCTCGCGAATAATTCCTTTAAACTAACTCATGTTACGCGGTGATGAATAATAAGCTGTCGTTTTCCCTCATCCTATCCTTCTCCCAAAGGGAGAAGGGATTAAGTCCCCTCTCCCCTTGGGAGAGGGCGGAGGGTGAGGGTAACTCCAAAGTTTGCCAAAAGCATCTTTTGCGTAATATCAGTAAACTAATGATTAATCGAAGCAGGTGCTTTCGATACGCTCCAAAAGAAGACGCGGAGCGCCTCAACCAACAAATGCTTTTTCTCAAAAAGTCTCCGGTAAAGGGTATTTTGTGCAACTTCTAATTTCGCCCGTCAGCCTCATCGCTCTCTCCTTTCTCGGCGGGATCGTGCTCGCACGTTACGTTCCACAAGAGACGAGTCTTTGGCTGCAATATGGTACGATCACGTTAGCGCTTGCAGCGATTTCGTTTATCATCCGGCGCATACGTGAAAAAACACGAACCCCGGCCTGGTTTCTGCGCATTTCCCCAATCTACTTTTTACTGCCCTTTTTCTTCTTTTTCGGCGCAGCCTATTTTCAATACCAGCAGCCCAACGAAGATGATCCTTTCGATATCATCTGGTTCAGTGACCGCAACTATGAAACGTTAATCACGGGTGTCGTCTCTGATGCGCCCGATTACCGCGACACCTACACCAACCTCCAGTTGGACGTGGTTGCGATCAACCGCCCCGACAAGAAAAATCCCCTCTCGGTACATGGCAAAATTCTGATCCGCGTGGATGCGGGCGAAACCTATCACTACGGCGATTATCTGCGCGTGCGAGGCAAGCTCGAAACGCCCCCCGAAAACGAAGAGTTTTCCTACAAAGATTATCTTGCGCTGAGCGGCATCCACGCTTATATGTCCAACGCCGAAGCAACCTTCCTGCCCGAAGAACGCGGCGGTCATTGGGCAAAGACCTGGATTTTCGATCTCAAAGATCGTGCCCTTGCGAATGTCTACGAACTTTTCCCCGATCCCGAAGCCTCGTTGCTGGCGGGCATTTTGCTCGGCGTCGAAACCGGTCTCCCCAGAGACCTGCAAGATGCCTTTAAAGGCACGGGCACAACCCATATCATCGCGATTTCCGGTTTCAACATCACGATCATCGCGGGACTTTTTATCTCCCTTTTCGGCAGACTCTTCGGCAACAAGACCGGTTCGGTTCTCGCGATGATCGGCATCGCTGCCTACACCCTACTCGTCGGCGCGGATGCAGCCGTCGTGCGTGCGGCTGTGATGGGTGGTTTTGCCTTATTTGCCAGACAGGTCGGCAGAAGACAAGATGGCGTTACCTCTTTGCTTGGGGTCGCAGTGGTGATGGCGCTTATCAACCCTATGGTTTTATGGGATGTCGGCTTCCAGCTTTCCTTTGCCGCCACAGCTGGTCTGATCCTTTACGCCGAGCCGCTTGCCAACTGGTTTGTGCGTCAGGCCTCGCGGATCACCACCCCAGAACGTGCAGAGCAGCTCGCTGGCCCCGTTGGCGAGTATTTCCTCTTCACGCTTGCCGCCCAATTCGCCACCATCCCGATCATGGCCTACCACTTTGGGCGCATCTCGATCATCTCCTTTATCGCGAATCCCTTCATTCTGCCCGTCCAACCAGCCGTGATGATCCTTGGTGGTTTGGCGCTCATTGTCAGCCTGCTGCTGATGCCGCTCGGCAAAATTCTCGCCATCTTCGCGCTGCCCTTCACCACCTACACCATTCGAATGGTGGAATTATTCAACCGGATGCCACACGGTGTGATTGTGCTGGGGGATACGAAACTAATTCTGATCATCATCATCTACCTCGCGATGCTCGCGTGGACTTTTGCTGGTTTCCCTTTAAAGAAAATTTCCAAGCCCGTTTACGCGGTCACGCTAACTCTCGTCGTCTTTCAGGTCTGGCGCATGGTCTTCTCCCTCCCCGACGGGAACTTGCATCTCACCTTCCTCAATGTTGGCTCTGCTGATGCCGTCCTCATCCAAACCCCGGATGGCAGGACACTGCTCATCAACGGCGGCGAACGTATCTCCGATCTTTCTGCCGAGTTGGGCGAACGCTTGCCACCCTTCGAGCGTGAACTGGATTGGTTGATCGTCGCCTCCCCGCAAGAAGAAGACTTAGCCGCCCTACCGCGCACACTTGAACGCTTCTCACCCGCACAGGTCTTGTGGAGCGGTAATCGCGAAGCATCCTACGCTTCGCGCGCCCTCAACAAGTTTATTTCCACAAACGGGATACCCGTCAGTCTGGCGGAAGCGGGACAAACTTTGGAACTTGGGCAGGGTGCCACTTTGCAAATCCAAGCCGTGGGCGCGCGTGGATCGGTTATCCTGATCGAATGGGATTCCTTCCGCGCCCTCCTGCCGATCGGCATGGATTTTGACAGTCTCGCCGAAACGCAGAATTTAGGGACAATGTCGCTGCTCCTGCTGCCTGATTCAGGTTACGCGCCGCTCAATCCCCCTGAGTGGATCGCCGCACTCGACCCGCAGTTGGCGATCCTGAGCGTCGCCGCCGACGACCGCGACGGGCTGCCGCACGACTCTACTTTACGCACGCTGGAAGATTACACGCTCCTGCGCACCGATCTGGACGGCTGGCTGCACATCTCGACCGATGGCACGCAAATGTGGGTGGAGAAGGAAAAATAAAATTCCCCTAGAATTTTGTGTCTGGGGAATAATTGTTTAAAGAAAGAAAAGCCCTTAAGAGGTTACTAAAAATGGCAAGTAGTAATTCTGGTTGTTTAAGTATATTCTTTCCCTTTTTAAAAAATAAGGAAGTTGTTTCAGGAAAACTTCCCTATCGTGTGCGGGATGATTTTCTTTCGCCCGCCGAGTTTTCTTTTTATAAGATATTGGAAGGGGTTGTAGGCGAGCGTTTGAGAATTCAAGTAAAAGTTCGTTTGGCGGATATTTTCTTTGTAGCTCGTCCAAACGAGAACAGAGCATTCCTGAGCAAAATATCCCAAAAGCATCTGGACTTTCTAATTTGTGATGCTGTTACCATGAAGCCATTGTTTGGTATTGAACTGGACGATGCTAGTCATAAAAAGACTGACCGAAAGGAACGTGATGCCTTTGTAAACGATGTCTTTTATGCTGCGAAATTACCTTTGTTACGTTTTCCCGTGCAACGTGCATATAGCCGCGATGATATTGTGAGCAAAATTGCACCTCTCTTTAAAAAGGATAATTCTGATGCAGCAACTCATACTCAAGGGATGGGTAAAACATCACCATCTGTTCCTCTTTGTCCAAAATGCAATATCCCAATGGTGTTGAGAACGGTGAAGACAGGTCAGCATACGGGTAAACAATTCTATGGTTGTCAGAATTATCCAAGATGCAGGGATGTGCAGGCTTCGAGAGTGAACAAGTGAATTAAAACGGCAGGAATTTAAACTGTTCCTATAAACCTAGACACGAAAGAAAAGCCCCTGCGAGTAAATAGAGAAACAGGCGTTTTTTCTGTATCAGGCAAAGTATAAGAGGGGACAATTGAAAATAAAACAGGCACCTATGTAAATCAGGTGCCTGTCTACGTAAACTAATGTTTTTTGTGTCTTGCTTATGGGGTGCAATTCACCAAAAGCGGGAATTCTCCTGTTCGCAATAAAGTTTTATTCTGTCGGCATCGGTCGCCAAACAGGATCGTAATCATTCGCGGGGTCACTTGTCAGGCGCGTGCGCGACGCTCCTGCCAACGAGGACATGAAGATATCATGATTGAATTCTTCCATGCCTTCATAAAGCAACCAGAACGCATCATCTGAGAAATCAATATTACTGACGGGCAGATTGTCTAACTCAAGGTTGATGCCTTCATCAGGGCGGTTTTCATAGAGGATATCCATCACCCAAACTCTATTCAGGTTATTGATCGAGTTTTGATTGTAGAAAATCATTGTCCCGTCCAACGACCAGACAGGGTGTGTATCCCAAACGTTATAACCACTTTGGGTGATTTGCTCGGGAGCTTGTCCAGTGTCGCTCATCGTCCATATCTGGTAAGCGCCATAACGACGAATCGCGTAAGCAATCTGATTGCCAAAGGGGGACCATGCTGGCTGACGTGCAAACTCTTCTTTTCCTGTATTCGTTAGGCGCATGACCGTATTATCTTCAAGATTAACCGAGTAGATCTGCATATATCCATCACGTAGAGATGTGAACGCAATATGTGTCCCGTCAGGGGACCAGGCAGGCTCAAAGTCGCCGCCCGGGGCAGAAGTGAAGTGAGTCAAGTTCTTCCCATCGACATCAATCAAGTACAGGCTGGAATTTCTGTGGACGTCATTTTCCGTTTCACAAGGTGAAACAAAAACCAGTTGCATTCCGTCTGGAGACCAATCTGGTTGGCAGGCACCATCAGAGATATTTGTAATCGGATAAGCACTCTGCCCATCAATGCTAGCAAGGTAAATCTGCGGAGCACCAGTGCGATCAGAGACAAAAGCAAACTGCCCGGAGCCACCACCGATCGGGGTTGGCGAGGCAGTAGGGGTTATTGTCGGAAGCGGAGTTTCTGTAGGGAGAGGTGTATTCGTTTCAGTTGGCAACGGCGTCTCAGTAGATGGAGCTACAGTTGGC
>JBNKMO010000038.1:0-1742 GCA_050293165.1 Anaerolineales bacterium
ATATCACTCAACGAAGCCAGGAGATAGAATGTAAAGGGTATCCAACTTACCCATCCACCAGGCCAAGGAGAGAAAAGAAAACCGAAGAGAGAAGCGATAAATATCCCGCGTAAAAAGGATATCCAATTTGCCAGTCCAAGCGAAGGAAGCAGATCACCTTCATCCGCACGGTAATTTAGAGGCAACTTTCGCCAGAGAAAAATAAATTGCCAAATGCCAAATGCAGATGCCAATCCCAACCAACGCAATGCGTAGGTCGGTTCCCAAAAACGATGTAGCAACACAAAAAAACTCGCAAAAAACGCGAGCACTATAACAAATAATAGAAACCACTCTTGGCGCAATCTTTTCATTAAACCCAATCTCATCATCGTCGGCGAATTATACGACAGGTTGTATCAAATTATCATTAAAAGAAGCCAAATTCACTGAAAACGATTAGAATTAGTGCATGAAACCACTGTCCCAAACACTCCTACAAGCAATAGAAGACGAACTCAAAAAACAAGTAGCACGTCTTGATGAGCCACACACCCAGCTTTATCACGAAATGCTGACCTATCATATGGGTTGGACAGGTAAAGACGCGGGCGCAAAAGCAGCGGGCAAGCGCATCCGTCCTTTGCTGGTTTTGCTGGCAAACGCAGCCGGCGGCGGAAACTGGAAAGCATCACTCCCCGCCGCCGCCGGGATCGAACTAATCCACAACTTCTCGTTACTGCACGACGATATTCAGGACAATTCCCCAACCCGTCGCGGACGCCCGACCGCATGGACAATCTGGGGTGTGGCGCAAGCCATCAATGCCGGTGACGGCATGTTCATTCTCGCGAATATGGCGATCGGCGATCTCGCAGAGACTCATCCCGCCGAAACCGTTCTGCAAGGCGAGCGGTTATTTCAAGAAGCCTGCCTGAACCTGACACGCGGACAACATCTTGATATCGATTATGAAAAGCGCACAAGTATTGATACTGGGGATTACTGGAAGATGATCGGCGGAAAAACTGCGACATTGATCGCCACCAGCATGGAACTCGGCGCCCTCTTTGGCGGCGCAAACACGGACCTTAGGCTTGCGTACCGCGACTTTGGGCATTATCTCGGCCTGGCGTTTCAGGTGCAAGATGACATCCTCGGCATTTGGGGCGACGAAGCAGTGACCGGAAAATCCACCACCAGTGACCTGCTGGAAGGCAAAAAATCGCTCCCCGTCTTATTCGGCATCGAAAAAAACGGCAATTTCGCCAAGCGCTGGCTACAAGGTAATATCACCGAAGGAGATGTTCCCGAACTGGCAGCCATGCTTGAACGCGAAGGAGCACGCCAAAAAGCACAAGAAGCCGCCGACCAGATGACCGATCTGGCGTTGAACGCCTTACGTCAAGCTGATCCACAAGGCGAAGCAGGTGATGAGCTATTTGCCCTTGCAAAGAAGCTGCTTAAACGTGCCGCCTGATCCACAGGCAGCAATCCAAACATACAAGAAGACGAGAGCAACGCATCACAGAAAGATACGTTGCTCTTTTCATGCTTCAGCCTGTTTTTTAGGGAAAGCCCAAATTTTATCTCACCAAAAAGTAGACACTCAGAAGCCCATTATGGTATTATTGGCGCCGTACGCGGGAGTCGCCAAGTGGTAAGGCACTAGCTTCCCAAGCTAGCATTCGCGGGTTCGAATCCCGTCTCCCGCTCTTTTTTATTTCTAAAGAACTGTTTCGAGGGGAGCATACAAGAGAGAC
>JBNKMO010000039.1:0-5986 GCA_050293165.1 Anaerolineales bacterium
TATTTGAGCATAAGAACATCCTTTTATATATAAAAGATTATATATAAAAAATCATTTCTGTCAAGACCCCACATTTGATAGCAACTTACAAAGAAGAAAGGAAAACCATCTTTAAAAAGACACCAAAAGCACATCAGAAAAAGCGCCTATAGTATAATTTTTGCGCTTCAAAATTCTGCCTATTTCGCCGGAGGAAAATATGCTTGCTGGGAATATTCGCGTTTTGGTCGCCAAGCCGGGACTAGATGGTCATGATCGAGGCGCTAAAGTTGTGGCGCGTGCCTTGCGTGATGCGGGCATGGAAGTTATTTACACGGGTTTACGGCAAACCCCTGAGATGATCGCCGAAGCCGCTTTGCAAGAGGATGTCGATATTATCGGGCTTTCCATTCTTTCGGGAGCGCATATGGCATTGGTGCCGCGCATTTTGGAACTGATCAGGGCCAATGGACAAGAGGGTGTAAAACTTTTTCTCGGCGGCATTATCCCCGACGAAGATATAGCTCCCCTCAAGGAAATGGGTGTTACCGGCGTCTACGGACCAGGGGCTTCGACGGAAGACATCATTGCTGACGTCCGATCCGCTGTCAATAAAACGGCTTGAAAGCAGGCTTTGCATGAGTCTCTCTCAAGCCGTTTTGAATCAAGACCGTCTCGCGCTATCGCGTTTGCTGACGCGCGTCGAAAATGATAGTAAAGAGGGGCGTGTTGCGCTGAATGAGCTTTTTCCGCATACCGGCCACGCTCACTTGATCGGTATCACGGGCGCACCGGGAACGGGCAAATCGACTCTCGTTAATCAGCTTGCATTGCATTATCGCAAGGCGGAGAAACGCGTCGCGATTGTAGCAGTGGATCCCTCCAGTCCGTTTACGGGGGGAGCGGTACTCGGTGACCGTGTGCGGATGCGTGATCTTTCGGGTGATCCGAATGTTTTCATCCGCTCGATGGCTTCGCGCGGTTCGCTCGGCGGACTGGCGCAAACCACCGCTGCGGTTGTGCAGGTCTTCGACGCGGCAGGCTTTGACGTGATCTTGATCGAGACTGTTGGCGCGGGGCAGGCTGAAGTGGATATTGCCCGTCTGGCACACACAACGCTGGTTGTTGAAGCGCCGGGGTTGGGCGATGATATTCAGGCGATTAAAGCAGGCATTCTTGAAATTGCGGATGTGCTCGTCATCAACAAAGCTGACCGGCCGGGCGTAGAGAACACTGAACGAGCCCTAAGAGGCATGCTCGAGTTGGCGCATCCTGCCAAACGGGTTTTCCAGCATCATGGGCAGCAGATGGTGGTTGAAGCAGCCGAAAACGCCGATGCTCAGAATTCAGTTTGGATTCCGGTCATAAAACGGACCGTTGCCAAGGATGGAGACGGAATCGATGAACTGGGTGAGACGATTGAAAACCATGTCGCCTTTTTACGCGGCGGTGGAGAGTGGGCCGCTCGCGAGCGTGACCAGCTTAGGTCCACGTTCGATACGCTCATCCGAGAAACGCTTTTTACACGCTTTTTAGATGAGCTATCCGCTGAAGGGTACGATGAGATCATATCCAAAATGGCAGCGCGCGATGTTTCGCCCTGGGGCGCTGTTGAATCGCTATTAAACGGGAGAGAAAAATGATCTACGGAGAACGGATCCGTTTTCGCCGTGCAGAAAAAGATGACCTGCCGCTCTTTATGGGGTGGATCAATGATGCTGAAGTTACAAAAGGGCTAACGCTTTATCTTCCAATGGGGATGTGGGAAGAGGAAGAATGGTTTGCGGGTTTATCAAAACGACCACAAGCTGAAAGGCCTTTCGTTGTCGATATTCCTGATGGTGATAGTTGGCGAGCGATTGGAAACCTGGGCGTTTTTAATATCGACCCTGTTGCCCGTTCTGCGGAAGTGGGCATTATGCTTGGCGATAAATCGATCTGGAATCAAGGCTATGGTACCGAAGCCATGCGTTTATTGGTAAAACACGGTTTTGAAACGCTTAATTTAAATCGCATCCAACTCTATGTTTATGATAAAAACATCTGGGCAGTGCGTACTTATGAAAACGTCGGTTTTGTTCACGAAGGGCGCAAACGACAGGCGCTTTTCAAAAACGGAGAATATCAAGATATTCTGATTATGAGTATTTTAAGGAACGAATGGGAGTCTCAAAAAAAATGAGCGCAAACAGCTACAAACACGAGCTAAGAGCCTACGGGGACATCAAACTTTTTGCAGGCACTGCATCGCCTGAATTGGCACAAAAAATCGCGGACTATTTGGGGAAAAAACTTTGCGGAAGAGATATTATTCTTTTTCCGAACGATAATCTCTTTGTGAAATTACACAGCAGTGTGCGCGGGCAGGACGCCTATGTTATCCAGACCACATCACGCCCTGTACACCAAAATTTGATGGAATTACTGATCTCGCTCCAGACCCTGCGGCTTGATTCCGCCGCACGGATCACGGCGGTGATCCCCTATCTTTGCTACAGCCGCACCGACAAAAAAGATCAGCCGCGTGTGCCGATCACATCCCGCCTGGTAACAGATATGATCGAGATTGCAGGCGCCGATCGCTACGTCACACTTGATCCCCATGCCGGTCAGGTGCAGGGCTTTTTCTCCATCCCCGGCGACGTACTGACCGCCTCGCATATCATCGTCGAATATATTCAAGAAAACCTGCTCGCGTCGCTCACCGACCCGGTTGTGATGGCCGTTGACTTGGGTTTTGCTAAAAAAGGACGCAACTACGCAGCCGACCTTGATATCCCGATTACCTTTATCGAAAAACGGCGCATTGGCAATGATTCAAATGCCAAAGCCCTCACGATCATTGGCGATGTCAAAGGCCGCGATGTCATTATCGTAGATGACGAAGTCGATACTGGCGGCTCCGTTTCAGAGGCCATACAGATTGCCCGCGAAAACGGGGCACGTGATGTTTATCTCGCCTTCATCCATCCTATTTTCTCAGCCAATGCCGCCAAACGAATTGCTGAGTTAGATGTAAAAGAAGTCATCACCACCGATACTGTCCCCATTCCAGAAAAAATGCAAGCCCTCTTCGGCGACCGTCTGAAAATTCTCTCTATCGCTCCGATGCTCGGTGAAGTCATCCTGCGCGCGCACGAAGGTCGCAGTGTTGGCGAGATGTTTGATGAATAATGCCCGAACTTCCTGAAGTAGAAACTATCGTCCGTCGAATGCGCCCTGAGGTTGTGGGGCACACTATCACAGCCGCCGATTTGCGTTGGGAGCGGACGCTCGCAACCCCTAAACCTGCTCTTTTCAACAAAAACATCATCGGGCAGTCAGTCGAATCCGTTAACCGCCGCGCGAAATATATCGTTATCCAACTCAGTGCCGATACACTCATCATCCACCTGCGCATGAGCGGTGATATACTATTTCGAAAGGTGGATGCCCGCGCAGAAAAACATGATCGGCTACTCCTGCAACTTGATAGCGAGAAAACACTCGTCTTCAACGATATGCGCAAATTCGGGCGCGTCTGGCTAACGCCCTCCCCGCAGGATGTGCTCGGTAAGCTTGGCCCCGAACCACTCGACGATGCTTTCACACCAGAAGATTTATTCGAGCGCATCACCAGGCACAAACGCCAGATCAAACCACTCTTGCTCGACCAGAGCATCATCGCAGGTTTAGGCAATATCTACACAGACGAAGCCTTACATTTAGCAGGCTTGCATCCACTCGCAAAATCTGATGTAATTAAGCGGAAGCAAGCCGAAAACCTGTGGCGGAGCATCCGAGAAGTACTCAATGAGGGCATCCACCGTAACGGAACATCCATCGACTGGATTTATCGTGGCGGTGAAAATCAATATCATTTAAACGTTTATGGGCGCAAAGATGAACCATGTCTGAAATGCGGGACGCCCATCCAAAAAATCGTTGTCGGACAGCGCGGCACACATTTTTGTCCACAATGTCAAAAGTTATAGGATTTAGTTATGGCACAACTGGATTTTAAACAAATTGGACTATGGATATTGATCTGGCTGGTTGGGTACGGGCTGGGGCTGTTAGAAGCATCGATGAAAGAGAAAAATCGCAAGAAGAAAGAAAAGCCTGAGGTCATTCAGGCGCCGCCGCAACTCATCGAAGAAGATTACGCCCTGGCAATCTTTGAAGAAAACAACGCCCTGATGCTCAAAATGGATGGCGCCAAACTCGAAAAGCACGAAGACCTCAATGAAAACCAGCGCAAACGGCTCATCAACCTAGTTGTTGGGTTGCGCCCCTGGCTCGAAGGCAGCAAAAAACCCCAGCCATCTGCCCCCAACCCTAAAGCCGTCGCTCAGCCGACCAATCGTCCAGCGACGTCCGCTGGAGCCCCACCGCCAGCGCCAGCGATATCCGCTGAGAGCAAAATCGAAACGCAGCAGCCTAGCGTCATCATAGAGCACACCGCTGAAGAAACCGAATACGCCAATCTGACAATGGTACAGCAAATCGACTGGCTCCTGCAAAAGAAACTCGCAGGCCATCCCCTCAAAGCAAAAAGAATCCGCCTGCAAGGCGCGCTCACAGGCGGTGTTGAGTTCTTCATTGGCGACCAACGTTACGAATATATCGATGAAATCGAAGACCCGGCTATTCGTGAAATTTTCCAGCAGGCAATCAAAGAGTGGGAAGAAAAAACTACACCCGGTCTATGATACACCACGCACCGTAAGAATAGGCGCGTTCACCGCTTCTGCGATCTCAGCGGTCACGTTGGGCGCATAAAGATGCCGCAATTTTTCCTGATCGTTGAAGGATGACCCCATACAAACGAGATCGTATGTATTTTCTTCGATTTCATTTTTGATTTGATGAATGGGGTGCCCGTGCCGGAAAACAACGCGGGCATTTATTTGTTTTTCTTCTGCCAAATTAAGCGCAGCACGCAATTCCTGCGCTGGTGGGGTATCTGTATCCAAAAGGTGATCCCAATTGTCGAGAATTTCCTTGGCTATAGGGTAATTCAGGTCAACAGGGGGGACAACATGCAGGAAAGTTAGTTGAGCATTGACATGAGCTGCAATTTCGGTGGCAAGTTCTCCTACTTGTAATGCATGCCCTACTCCCCCAAAACAAACAAGTATGTTGGTAATCGGCTTTTTGGCTTCGCGTGCATATAAGATCGGCACAGGCACATCTTGAAGTATCTGATGGATAGTACGCCGCATCAAGAGATGGTGCAAAGAGGAGCGTCCCAATGTGCCAACAATCAGCAATTGATCTGCATCCCACTTCATTTCGCGTAAAACGGTTTCTGAATCGCCATTGATTAGTTGCAGATCGTATTCGATCCCCTCGCGCTGAAAATGCGGGATCGCTCTACTGAATGTCTCCTGCACAGGGTAGGCATCTTCAGGGTCTTCAATAATTCCCAAAAAAGTAATGGACATTAAAAAGGTTTTTGCCATCCAAATGGCATAGTCGACCGTTGCCCACGAATCTGAGCACCCATTGGTGGCGAGTAAAATTTTCTTTTTCATCTGTATAAAATCACTCCTAATAGACCTGCTCCAATTAAGACCAAAGGCGAGGGTACATGTGCAACAAGCGCCAAGAGCGCCAAAAGCGCAATCACTACAGTCCGTTTTTTAATATGACGGGTTTTGTCATTACGAAATATCTGCCAACCGATAATAAGTACCAACATGGCAACTGCGGGGGTCATCCCATCAATAAAGTTGACAAGCCAGATTTCATCCTGTATCTTTTCAAGCATCGTGACAGCGAAAAACATCAACAGCGTTGGCGGCAAAATGGAACCGAGCAAGGCTGCGCTCATTCCACTCATGCCGCCTGCAGAATACCCCACGAACATGGCTAATTTCAGGGCTTCGCTGCCAGGCAAAACATTGGAGAAACCGACCGCTTCAATAAATTCTGTCTCGGTCATCGTTTCGCCGATGGCTTCCTTATACAATAACCCGATCGAGGCTGGCCCCGATGTGCTTAGTGTATTCACTTTCAAAAAAAG
>JBNKMO010000040.1:0-43082 GCA_050293165.1 Anaerolineales bacterium
GGGTCAGTGCTCTGCGGCCTCTCGCCAACGATCCATGCCTTGATCGGATTCCGCGTCGTGCAGGCAGTAGGGGCATCCATGACGATGGCGCTGGGGATGGCTATTGTCACGGAAGCATTTCCGGGTCACGAGCGCGGGCGCGCATTGGGCATCACGGGCACGATCGTTTCGGTTGGCATCGCCGTCGGCCCCACGCTGGGTGGATTCATCATCCAAAACTTCTCATGGCATTGGATTTTCTTCGTCAACCTGCCGATCGGCGTACTCGGCACGTGGATGGTGATTCGCTATGTGCCCAATTTCCAACCGGCGGGCGGGCAGCGATTTGATTATTGGGGCGCGGTGACGCTCTGCGTGACACTGCTCAGCTTTTTGATCGGGCTGACAACGGGGCAGCGGATCGGTTTTGGCGAGTTGCCCGTCATGCTGCTTCTGGGTACATCGCTTCTCTTTTTGGGCATTTTTATCAAGCTGGAGCTGGGTCTCGATGAGCCAATGCTCGACCTGCGCCTTTTCAAAAACAGTCTTTTCTCTGTCTCGCTCATGACTGGTTTTATCGTCTTCCTTTGTTTATCCGGCTCGATCCTGCTGATCCCCTTTTATGCCGAAAACGTGCTCGGATTCGGCCCACAGCAAACCGGCATGTTGATGGCGGTCGTCCCCTTGGCACTCGGTATTGTAGCCCCCATTTCGGGCGCACTGTCCGACCGTTACGGCACGCGCCCTATCACAGTGGCGGGATTAGCGATGCTGACGATCGGCTTCGTCCTGGTTAGCGGGTTGAATGCCGAAACGACCATGCTGGAATATGTGCTCCGCTTTTTGCCGGTGGGCATCGGAATGGGCATGTTCCAGTCCCCCAACAACTCGGCGATCATGGGCGCCGCCCCGCGCTCTCGACTTGGGATTGCTTCCGGCATGTTGAGCGTGACGCGCACCCTCGGGCAGACTGCCGGTATCGCTATCCTCGGAGCCCTCTGGGCAGGACAGGTTTTCAAACACGTTGGCAATGTCCTGCCAGGCGGTGCGACCACCGCCCCCATTGCCGCACAGGTGGCCGGCTTACAGAGCACCTTTCTGCTCGTCAGCGTGCTAATCTTTTTAGCGTTATTGCTCAGTATTTGGGGAATGCGCGAAGAGAAGAAACAACAACCTGCATAAACCCAAACTCCCCCGCTAATGCGGGGGAGTTTTTGCTAAAAGGTGGAGTACGGTAGCGCTATTGAATGGCTACGTAAATATAGAGCTTGGACTCATCTGAGCCAATATGGAAGTCTTCATCATAAACTTCCATATCGAACTTATCAGGGTGAAGTTCTTTCCCTGACTGCGGCAGCCAAGAGTTATAGATGTACTCGTAGGTTTCACTGAGCGTATCCAATTTGCCATGGTGGGTGAAGACGGCATAGGTATATTCGGGCACTTCCCGATAGACCATGCCTGCCGGAATATCTTGATCGCTGGCAACCTGTGCAGCAGCAACATATTCAAACTCGCCTTCTTTGGCGCCTTCAACCTTGCTGAAGCAGAGACCAAAATACTCTTCTTCACCGCTCATTTTTATTTCGTGCGCACGCGGATTGAAGACACCCCACATTTGCGGAATCTCACCTTGCTCGTTCTTGCCAACATAAGACATGCCAACGGCTTTGAAAGCCGGTCGTTTAATGATTTTAGGTTCCATCGTTTTTTCCTTTTTATCAGGTGAAAGTATCGAAACCGGAATTCTGGTCTTCTCTACGGGGCATTGAACTTCAACCATCCCGGTTTCAAAACTGGTATTCAGGGGCATATCCGCCCCTGACTCGGATAGGTAGATCTCACGACATGGACCGACGAGTTCATACCCGTTAGACTGCATCCAACTGTACAAAAACGAATAGGTTTGCGGCAGTAAGCTAGCTTCACTGGGATGGATCAGGCTTGCCATTGTAGGCACTGCGGCCAACTCCAGCAATTCGACGGGGGTTCCTGCCCAGTCACCAGCCCGCTGTCCACGGCGCAGGTTAATCCCCACGGCCAGAGAGACTTCCAGGTCGGTGTCTTGATAGGGCAGATCGTTGAGCAGTGCAAACCAAGGACTTGTGACTTTCAGCTTTGCCAAATCCAGATAATACTGAAGCAAGTGCTGCAAACTCTGGCGGGCTGGCGCTAATTGCGCTTCAGTTGCCGCTACAGCACGCGCGAACAATACTGTTCTTGCAGGGACATCCTTGAGCGCCACGTCGCGTTCCGGTGGAGAACCATCCACTTCAATTTGACGCAGGCGCATCTCAACGCGAGCTAGCCGGGCTTGCTCATCTTCAACCTTTTCAGCCAATTCCATCTGTTTCATGCGCAGCATTCCGCGCATCTCGGCTGTGGACAAGTTTTCACTTATCAGGTGTGCAATCTGTTCCAGTGAGAAGCCTAGATCCTTCAATGCCAGAATGCGATTTAGCTGCCCCAATTGCTCCAGATGATAGTAACGGTATCCGGTATAGCGGTCGATATGCGTTGGCTTGAGCAAACCCAGATCACCGTAGTGATGCAGGGTTTTTATGGAAACGTGCGCCAGTTTAGAAAAGTCACCGATCTTGATCATAAGTCTACCTTTGTTCGCTGATGGCCATCAGTGCTGACAGTATAGACCCTCCTGTAAGGTGCGAGTCAATAGGAAACGGGGCGTTTTTTCAGTTTAAGGCATTTCAACTTGTTTATCCCAAGTGATAAAACTTATTTCTAGAGAAGGGACTTGCTGAACAGGATTGTATTTTTCTACTTTCACTCTTGCGATGTGTCCAGCATTGGTTATCACGCAAACATATTCTGGCTCATTATCGTAGCTGAACAGATGTCCCATATCCCTGCATTGGTCAAAACTTGGTTGCGGAGCATGTTCACCTGTCAAACCATCCATCGCCCAGATTGAAATGTCGGCATTGAAAATTTCGTCGATACCATAAAATCGCATAGTGCCATAAACGCCAAAACCAATATCTGCTGTTTTAGTATTTGTTGTCCCTGTGTCTAAATCTAGCATGGCTTCTTGCAGGTGGATCACAACTGAATGTTCATCGTACAATGAACCATGATTGCATAAAACAGCAGTTCCCATTACCAATATAGAGGACTCGTTTTCTATGGTTTGCGAGCCAGCTTTTCCAAATGTCGTTGTCCCACATTCAGAAGGAAGGATCGAAGATGAGATTTCTGTCTCTGAGATATTAGAGCAAGCTGTTGTGAGAAGCACAACAAAAAAAAATAAGATGAAGTAATTTTTTCATCGTTCTTTTCACTTTTGAGATAGCTTTATTCTTTCATCAACTTCAGCAACACCACTTCGCGCTCCGGTTTCAAACCAGCCTTCATCTCATAGTCTGCGGGACGGGTTTGTGCCCATGCCAGCGTTTCGCGTACAACCTGCTCCGTCGAACGGAATTTCAGTCCGGCAGCCTTTGCGCGTTCATTGCTGATTCGCGACATCCCACCACCTTCAGATTCAGGAATCCAGAGCGTAAACTCTGTCCACGGGGCGATCTTTTTTTCGATGATGAAATCTTCAGACGCCCAGATAAATTCCGCGTCGCTATCGCTGACCTTTTTACAGGTTTCCAACAACTCCCCAAGCGGACAGGGCTGCGCCGGGCCAACGGCATTGTAGACGCCGCTCGCCTTTTCTTCGACGAGCTTTAGTGTGAAATCTGCCAGATCGCGTGCGTGGATAAACTGAGTCGGTTCATCTACGCCAACCGGAGTAAGCACCTTCCCTCCACGCGCGATGCGCAGCGGCCAATAAGTAAAACGATCGGTCGGGTCATAAGGCCCGACGATCAAGCCCGGGCGAATGATCAGTGCCCGTTCACCATAAGTCTCTTGAACGGCTTTTTCACATAATACCTTCAAAGGGCCATAGGTCCCGCCCGTAATTTCTTCAACTGTTTCATCTTCGATGGTTCCCAAAGGATAATCTTCATCCATGCCAACGGCTTCAAAATCGGCATAGACCGAAACCGTTGAGATGAAAACATATTGCCCGACAGATTCCTTCAGCGCCTGTGCTGAGAGACCGACGATCCGTGGATAGTAGCCGCAGGTATCAATGACCGCATCCCAGCGAGGCCCGTCCAATTTAGCGAGGTCGCTTTCGCGATCGCCGATGATCGTTTCAACTTCGGGGAATACGTCCGGGTTCGATTTTCCGCGATTAAAAAGCGTGATCTGATGCTCACGCTCAAGCGCAGCTTCAACCAGATGTCGTCCAACAAAGCGCGTTCCGCCGATGATTAAGATATTCATAATTTTCTCCAATTTGATTGATAATTAACTATACACCAAGATAGATAAAAAAAGCCTCGCCAACCAGCGAAGCGCCTCTACTAATACTTTGCCCTATTGATGGTATCAAAAATCAGCGTCATCCTTTAGAATTTTGTAAATTCTTATTGTTATGGAGTCCCATGAAAAAAGCGATCCTTCTCTTAACCATCTTCCTTACGGCCTGCAACGCAACCCCCGCAACAGCCGTTGAAGATTTTCTGACCGCTCTCACTGCCAAAGATGAAGCGCGCCTGCTCACACTCGTCTGTGCTGATTACGAATTCGATGCCCTGCTCGAGCTGGATTCTTTCGCCCTTGTCCAAACCACGCTCAAGGATGTGGATTGCCAGTCAAGCGGTACGGATGTGATCTGCAGCGGCAGCATCGAAGCCAGCTACGGAGCTGAAGTTCGCAGCTTTGATCTCTCCAAGCGGACATATCATCTCGTGCAGGATGGCGGTGACTGGCTGGTCTGTGGATACGACCGATGAACCGTGTCACGCGCCTGATTTTGGGCTTGCTTCCGTTGTGGATCGTTTTATCTGCCTGCCAACCGCTCACACCAAATCCTGCCCCGAGCGTTGTCCCCAGCCCCTCGGCCACGTTTAGCGCTACTCTCCCTCGGGCGACGCAGACCATATCCACGCCAGAGCAAGTTGAGGCCACGTCCGCACCGCCAACGGTAACTCCGCTCCCCGCAACACTCTCCCTCGATCCCGCAAACTGGATGGATTGGCCCGTAATCCCCATCGTCACCGCAGAGATGCGCACCGTTTACGAACGTGGGCTCAGCCTTGGTAATGATCCGCGTGCCTTCTCAATTCTGGGCGATTGCCAGAGCACGCCCGAGACCTTTTTGGGCGTTTATGCGGATGCCGAAAAACTGGCCGAACTGCCTCAAGAGTTGCAAGAAACTGTGCTCTATTTTGCTGAATCACTGGGGCGTCCCAGCCCAACATCAAAAAGCGGATCGACTTCGGGGGCGTTACTTTGGGCGGAGTGGCATGAGGGTGAATATGGCTGTGGCGAGGCTGAAAGCCCCATTAGCTGCGAACTGCGCCTGAACCAACCATCCTTTGCGCTGATTATGGTCGGTACGCATTGGGAGGCGCGCAACGAGCGTTATATGCGCAAGATCATCGATCAGTTGCTGGATGCTGGCGTGGTGCCGATTTTGGCGACCAAAGCCGATAACCGCGAAGGCGATCATGGCATCAATCTTGAAACGGCGGGATTGGCTGCTGAATATGGTCTGCCGCTCTGGAATTTTTATCCTGTCACTGCTGACCTGCCGAACCGCGGGCTTTACACAAAAAAGAAAGATGCCTTCCTCGGTGACATTTACCTGACCGATGAAGCGCTTGAGCTTCATCGCTACTCGGCGTTGCAGGCGTTGGATGCTGTAAGGCGGGCGGTGAGTGGGAAGTAACAGTTCCTGAGCGGAGTTTTTTTCGAAGAAAAAAACCGTAGTCGAAGGACGATTCGTATAAAATCGCTCTTCGACTACGGTTTTCGATATACCCTTCACTTCGTTCAGGATTACTCAACCCTCCGCTCAGAGACTTTAATTGTTGGGTAGGGGGCAAAACTACTCATTAAACTTCACAACCGTCACACCTGCGCCGCCCTCGTTCTGCTTGCCCTCCTCGAACGATTTTACATAAGGGTTCGCGTGCAAAGCCTCACGCACGACCTCGCGTAAACGCCCGGTACCCTTACCGTGGATCACACGCACAAAGGGCATCCCGCTGAGATAGGCTTGGTCAATATAACGTTCCAGAATATCGAGCGCATCTTCAGCGCGTTCGCCGCGCATGTCGAGTTCCATTTTGGGCAGTGCCGCAATAGGCTGGCGTACCCCCGCGCTCTCAACCTTTTTCTCTTCGCGTACAGCATGCTTCTTCAGACGCACGTCTTTTAGCTTTGCCCACATCCGCAGCGCCCCGACCTGCACTTCCACTTCTCCCTTGCCAAGTGCCGTCACAACGCCGTCCGCGCCCAAAGTCTCCACCACCACAGTATCGCCAAGATCAGGGTCTCCACTGATTACAGATTCCTGTTTGCTGATTACGGGTTTCGCCTTCTTCTTGCGGACTGGCTGCGGGACTTTCTGCTCGACGACTTTGATCTCTTCTTCGACAGCTTCGACCTCTTCGAGCGGTTTCTCTGCCTCGCGCAGCCTGCGGCGCATTTCCTGGATTTCGGCTTGCATCGCTTCGAGTTGATTTTTTGCCTCGTTCCGAGCTTGGTCGAGAATCTTGATGCGCTCTTCTTCGATATTTTCCAATTGTTGATTTAATTCGCGCTTGAGACGGTGTACCTCGATGCGCGCTTTCTGAGCTTTCCGCCGATCTTTGAAGGCTTCCTTACGTTGACGGTGGATGTCATCGAGCAGGTCGTCGGCGCGAATGTCGTTCGGGTCGATATCGCTTTTCGCTGCAACGAGCACGCTTTGGGGGAGTCCGAGCCGCTGCGCGATGGCGAGCGCATTCGAGCGCCCCGGCAATCCGATGGTCAGCTTGTAGGTCGGTCGCAGGGTGTGGAGATTAAATTCCAAAGAGGCATTGACCACCTTCTTTGTGGTATGCGCAAAAGTCTTCAGTTCCGGGTAATGTGTGGCGACGAACGCCAGCGCGCCTTGATCGAGCAGTGCCGAAAGGATCGCACGCGCCAACGCCGCGCCCTCTTGCGGGTCGGTGCCTGCACCAAGTTCGTCGAAGATGACGAGTGAGTTCTCATCCGCTTTCTTGAGAATCTCGCTGATGTTTTTGATATGCCCCGAAAAGGTCGAAAGCGACTGTTCGATGGACTGCTCATCACCAATATCGGCGTGGACGGAGCCAAAACAGGGCTGCTCCGAACCGGACTCAGCAGGGATGTGCAACCCAGATTGCGCCATCAATGCCAGCAAGCCCGCCGTTTTGAGCGTGACGGTCTTGCCACCCGTATTCGGCCCCGTGATGACAAGGGCGCGCGTTTCGGGTTCGAGCGTAATGTCGAGCGGAACAACGGTCGCGGGGTCAAGCAGCGGGTGGCGGGCTTGAATGAGTTTAAAGGTTGGCAGGTTGGCAGGTTTTGACGTTTTAGCGTTCGAACGTTTAGACGTTAAAACGGGTTCGGTAGCGTTGATCGCATCCGCATATTTTGCTTTTGCAAAGGTTAAATCGAGTTCCGCGAGGGCTTCAACGCCAGAGTTAATCACGTCGACGTGTTCGCCAATTTGAGCACAAAGCTCGGCGAGCACGCGCCGTTCTTCGTCGCGTTCGGCAAGTTGAAGTTCACGGGCTTGGTTGTTCAAGTCAACGGTGCTGAGCGGCTCGACGAAGAGCGTCGCCCCCGACGAGGATTGGTCGTGGATGATGCCTTTGAGTTTGCCCTTGAACTGCGCCTGTAAGGGGACAACGTGACGCCCGTCACGTTGGGTAATGAGCGCTTCCTGCAAGATGCTGGCATTGTTGCTGACAATCTTCTGGAGCTTGGTCATTAACCTGGAGTGAGTCACGCGCCGCTCGGAGCGGATCGATGCTAGTTTCGAGGAGGCGGAATCGAGTACATCGCCCTTCTCCGAGATGGTGCGTGAGATCGCATCCACAAGCCCAAGGGGGGGCGGGAGCGTTTCGGCGATCTCTCTTAAACGGGGATAGGCATCGGGTTCAAGATCGCCTTTCTCGAAGAGATTCTTCAGTCGCCGCGCAGAGACGAGCGTCCCCTTAATATCGAGCAGATCGGTGGTTTCGAGCACACCGCCGCGCGCGGCCAAGGTGACCTTATCGCGTATATCGCGCGCACCGCCGACGCTGGCGCTATCGTTGAGCGAAAGCAGGTGGCGCGCTTCGCTGGTCTCTTCGAGGCGCGCTTTGGCTTTCTCGAAGGAAGCGGTCGGCTTTAGGTTGCGTGCCAAGTCCATCGAGGCACTGAAGGCACAGTGACCGATAAGGCGCTCGGTGATCTTGGCGTATTCAAGAACGGAGAGAGTTTTTTCATTCATTGCGAAGGTATTTAACCATAAAAAGCAAAGAACCGTCGAATGAGTTTTTCGTAGGAATTTATCGATATAAAAAGCAGAACCGTTGAAATAGTTTTCAACGGTTCTTGAAATGCTAAAAGTAAAAATTTGGGAATTTAGGGCTTACCGACTTCGATGTAGTAAACGTCCCCGCCAGTTGCTTGAAAGCCTGCTGTTGCTTCTCCGCCTTTATCACAAGTAACAAAGGTGAGTGCGTTAACAGTTGTCCCTTTCCAGATAACGATAAAGGTGTCGAAATCAGAGCCTACTGTATTAAAAGCCACTGTTTCGTTCGTCCCGGGCGTGTATTTGTACCAAACAGAGCCATTCCCTTTGCCCGTGATTCCGCATTGGTTTATATCTGGGTCTGATATATTTGTTGTTGCTCCACTAGTAAATCTGGTATCCTGAACTCCAGCAGGCAATGAAACAGTTATTGCGTTATTAAATTCATCATTTGCTGGTGTTGGGTAAGTTACTTCCCATCCCATATCTTCCAATAATCCCAATGTCACTATACCCGGATTATGGTTGGCTGAGCCGTCACCAATTGCATAGACCATCATATTATTCTCGGTGTTTTTAAAAGTAACGTCATCAAGATGTGAGTAGCTGGAACCAGATTTCCAAGTTGAAGGTGCATATATTTTCACGCGAGTACTACTGTTAGCAGCATTCGCATTTGTTCCATTGAACCATAAGTCATCGGATATAAAAGCTGCCTCAAGTGCCGATGATGAATTCATATAAGTGGTGATTTTAGTGCCATTTCCAGTTTCAATAAAAATATCATAGATTTCCGGATAGCCAGAATAACCGAGTTTCCATGTACTATCTTGATAGTCATAACGAGCGCTTCCAGAGAAACCAAGCCCATGTGCTATTTCATGGGCAGCAACGGTTACTAAATCGTATTCGCCTGTTCCTGGGTTTGCGTCTAGCCCGTAATACCACGGGAAATTCTGATTATATGTAATGTACATATCTTCAACTCCTGCGGTTTCATCATTTCCAAAAAACGAGTTTGCTAAAGCGGCACCATAGAAGGTGTCTGCTAAAGGTAGGCCAGGATAATTTGCATACATATATGGCGTCCCAGAGTATCCCAATGTTGTTGGACTCACCAAATCCGCCCAGCAAGCTTTTATTGTAATTGGGGTGGTTGAGTGAATTGTGTGTGCCCAAATGGTTGCTGCTGCATTAAACGCAGCCTTTGCATCTTCAGGAAAAGTCACACAGCTTTCTCCCCTGTAATCTGTTTCTCCATTTGCAACATAATCAATGACGAACGTTGCACTAGCAGCATCTAATTCGCTCCATTGTACAATGGTTGGAACCTTTATGTTCTGCAAGTTAGGGTCAGCCACCATAATAACTGGTGGTCTAAGACCGATCGTAGAGATGCTTTCTCCCGATAGATCGTCCCCGCCCTGTGCATATGCCCATTTCGCGCTGAATCCAATAACGACAAAAAAAAGAACAATGAAAGTGAACCGCTTCATAATCTTTATATTCATGGAAATACTCCTGATAAATATTTTCTGTTTTTATTCTTATATTATTGCTGTTTGGGAAAGCTTTTTTGATGCACTCTCGGCAACATTACCTACCCTAAGCCGAGTAAATTGTAACATTTTTCGTTCATCCTTGCCTGACAATTTTGAAAGTTTCAGAAACTGATTTGCTGCGAGTTGAAGCCGCCTACCCAGAAAACGAGCATATCCCTCCGTCAAAATATATTTTTTTTCCCATAGTTCTTCCTTGTGTTTATTGCGATGAAAGCGCCTTCAGTACAGTCATGAAAAGAAGATAAAAAAGAGTGATCGCGATCAAGGTGCCTAAAGCGATCAAAGCTCCTTTCCACCAAGTCATATAGATCACATCCTGGCCTGCGGTGTTTTCTTCGATCTCATCTTTCATATCATGATAGAGCCAATATGCCAGAAAAATATTGGCTATGCCGACCAGGCTTGTTAGTACGCTGTCTTGAAAGGATAATCGAAAGAAAGCAAACGCGAAAACATATAAAACCCCATTCAAAACATACTTTTTCTTGTTGGGCATATCCCCCATGCGTTGTGCATTGATCGTGGACAGCAAAGCGCCGCCCGGAAAGCCCAGAAAGAAGGCTGTGACGCCGATTGTTTCAGGTGACCAGAGTTTTATTTTTGTGGGTCTGTTTTCCATCTTTTCCCTATCTTACCGCATAAATAACCGTCTCTCCATCACGGAAAACTTCATCCCAGAGAACGCCATCTTGTTGCTCGAACTTCTCTAGCCCGGGGCCAGGATAATAGTTCTTTTCCAGTTGTCCTACGACGATATAGCGGGCATCGTATTTTTGTAGGAAGAGTTGCGCTTCGTGAATATCAACTGTATTGTAGAAATTGCCGACTTCTGCGACACGGTCTGAAACTGAAATTGACATGAGCGCACGTTGTTGACGTTGATGCCAGTTCCAACCTACAACGCCGGGCAGGCCGGTATAGATCGTATAGCGGCTGCCCCAGCGATATTCGGGTGTGTTCGTTTCGACGATGACCGGCGAGCCGATGATATTCTCACGCATCCACTGGATGCCTGCGTAATCCTGGCTTAATGCCATATTGCCCTGATCATAATAGGAAGCGCTACGCATGTATGCCATGCCATCCAAGCCCATCGGGGTGGCGACGGAAACACGATCACGCATTTTGTCGATGGTGGCGGTGACGGTAAAGAGCATTGCTCCGAGCAGGAGCATCCCTGCCACAGCCTGCCAGAAATTGCGCCAGTTTTGGCTCCATTTTTTTATTTCAGGCAGTAACCACAGCAGGGCTGCACCAGCGCTCATGGCGAAGAAGGTCCACGCTTGCAGGTAGAGTTTGAAGACGGTATTCATGCGTCCGATGTCGCCAGCGAGCACGATCACTTCGACGACGGTTGTCAGGAGCAACCCCGTCCCGACCAGGAATAGAACGAGACGTTTTCCCTCGTCGAGTTCCGCGCGCAAGATCAGCAACCCAGCCCAAAGGGCGAGCGGTATCGAAATCCATCCAACGCGCACTTCGAGATACGCCAGTCCGATCAACAATCCGAGCAGCAGAACGACGCCCCCCTGTATCCGCCCGCGCCATTTTGCGAGTGCGGAGTAGGGTGTGCGCGCCATCCATGCGTGCGTCTCCGACCACATCCACGAAACGATCACAAAAAGCATCAGCCCCCACTGCGCAAAATACGAGCCGAGCGGCGTGTGCGTGCCTTTCCACGGGTTGATTTTTCCGTACGCCTGCCCAAAGTTGGCGATGAAGGGTTGGTAGAAAAGGTTGGTCAGGATGGCGAGCAGCGCCATGCCTGCGAGCGCGATGCCGATGCGCCACGGGAGGAGTTCTTCCTTGCGGGATCGAAAGAGGGCGTAGCCGACGACGATAGCCGTGAGTGGAAGATAAGCGTAGAGGTCCCAAGTGTTGGTGGGACGCAACGCGCCGACGACGAGGCCTGCCACCGCTATCTCAACGCCGATCTGAGAGAGGGAGTTTTTCCCGTCAAATCTTGCCTTCAAGAAAGATAGTGCCCAAGCGATGGCGAGCAGCGCCAAAGGCAGGACGATCATGTGAGCATGCAAATCGCTGTAGAGGAAGGTAAAGAGCGGGAATTCGGTAATCGGTTCCACGTCGCCCGGCGCAGGGATCACGCGGCTGGGGAACCAGTACCAATCCCCGTACCCAATAGGCAACTGCGCGCCCTCGCTGATGGTCTTCCACAAGCCCTGCATAGCGAAGGAGAAATGCTTGAAGATGCCGATGTCGGCAGTATGCGCTGTTGGGTCGGCGATGCGCTGCAAACCTTGGTAGATGGCGCGGATGGTGCCGAGGTTGCCGAGCAGGAGCATGAAGGCGGATGCGGCAATTCCTGCGAGGAAGTTTTGATTCACCACAGAGACCACAGAGTTCACGGAGTTTTTTAAGGGAGGAGAGTCAGAAAGAGCTTCTGAATTTTCAGAGTCTTCTGTTTTTCTCTCTTTTTCTCCCTTACTCTCTGTGTGCTCCGTGTTCTCTGTGGTTAAAGATTTTTTCCCTAAAAGATTCCAACCTATTGAAAACGCCCCAATTCCCACCAGTGCAAAGAGCGTCGGCAGGAGGTAGTTGTAGGCAATCGTGGGAGTAAGACCAAGTAATTTGATCGGCGTGCCGACCAGCACAAAGCCAAAGTAGTAATAATTCAAATAGCCACCCGCAAACCAGGGGTCATAAGGCGGGAATGAGGTGCTGCGCAAAACGGCTTGTAAATAGGACAAGTCCATCGGGCGCTCGCCGCCTTTGGATGGATGCCAAAGATCGGGGTTGGCAACACGAATGATCAGATCGATCAGGAAGAAGGCCAGGAAGAGACCTTCGATCATCAGGTAGTAGCGGCGGTTCGAATTCCATTCTTCTCTTAGATATTGCATGAATCCGCGAGGAGGATGCTCTTCCGACGATGCGGTCTCATCTTCAACAGGGAGATTGCTTCGGCGGGAAAGCTGCCTCGCAAACTCATTGTAAAAGAGCCAACTACCAACAAGCACAATCCCTGCAAAAACAAGTCCAATTGTCAAACGAGAATACGCCACGCCAACCGAGCCGAGCAGCCACGAGAAATACGCCAGCAACAGCAGCCCAAAAATCCGCGCGAGGGGATAACCTTTATCGGCTAATCCGGGGAAAACTCTCCGCACGATGGGATAGGTGAAGACACCCAGAATGAAGACAAAGACATACCAGAGGAGCATCCCGATGACAGGCACTTTGTTGACCAGCCGATTGGGATTAAAAAGCTCTGTCCATGTGCCGCCAGCACGTTGTTCTTCCCAGACATCGGCGGGGAGTATGAGATTTTTATCTTCGTAGTCAGCCGCTTCTTTGGGCGTGAGATGGATAACGTGACTCAAATCGACTGCGCCGAGGATCGCGGCGACCTGTGCGGGATCATAATCTGCGCTCTTTTTGAAGACGAAAACTTTGGGGTGGTCGTAGAAGGTGAAGGCTTCTTCGGCGGCTTGATCGTTGATCGAGATGCCAAAAATGGTCGGATAGGACTCAAAAACACCGACCAGGTCATAGCCGAGATTGCCTTCGATGCCGACTTCGGCATTGCGATAGCAGGCAATAATGTCTTCCCCTTCACAGGCGATCAACTGACGGTAGTATTCTGTCGTCAGTGGGTAGCGCTCGGGCAGGCGCGTGATCTGCGCATATTGGTGATTGGTCGGGATAAAGATGTAATCGCCTTGGTCGAGGTAGCTGGTTAGGCGGGTTAGTTTGTCGGCGTTGTCATCCCAGTAAACTTCGAGCACCAAATCGCCGCGATACATGCCTGCGAAGGCGTCGAATCCGTCAATGCGGAAAGGTAAGCCGTAATCGTAGGAAGTCTCGTTGATGACCGCTGCTCCGCTAATGGTCAGGTTGCCGTCTGTCTCAAATTGGAGCGTGAAATACTCGCCTTTTGTTACCATAAGCGGCGTGTCAAGTTGCAGGGTTAGCGGTATGCCACGTGGGTCGTTGTTCGTCGAGAAGTCTGCTGTCGTGACGGCTTGGGCAAGAATCTGTTCGGGGAGGGGATTCGCTGCGTAGGCGACCAGCAGGCGCAGGTCACGTTCGCTTGCGCTCATCGTATCGTCGACGTATCCCAGCGAGATTTCTGTCAAAATCCCATCCTGCATCGGGATAAAAGTCGTCGTGAAGGGTGCATCTTGTGAAATCACAGCGCCATTTGTGAAAGTCAGCGGCTGAATAAACTCACCGTCTGTCGTTGTGATGTGAGCGTTGATGCCGCTCGGTATATTCTGGTAGATCCAGCGCGAGGCAGCAATACGGGTTTCGTCGCGCGTATAGATGGTGTGGTAAGCGTAGCCCCAGGCGATGGTGAGAATAAGAACGAGGGTGCCGATAATACGTGACGCGTGATGCGTGATGCGTGACGAGTATTTGCGGGTGACGACCCATGACGCCATGAGTGCAAGCAGCGGATAGATCGGAAGCTGGTAGCGCATGGTGGGATTGAACTGCATGGATTGCCAGATGAAGTAGAAGGCTGTCCAGCCCCAGAGCAGGAGATGGCGACGCTCGCCTTTCAACATGTTCCAGCCCATCCACAGGAAGCCGACCCAAGCCAATATGCCCAACGGCAGCCCCAAACCCCAAACCGTTAAATTGGTGAACGAATAGAGATGCGTGCGACGCGCCCATTGAAGGTTCCATGGTAGATCGGCATCGCCGCGAGCCTGAACGCGTTGCTCGGCGATCTTGTCCATCCAGAGTTGGTTAGGCAGGAGGCCGTCGAAGGCGTAAGGCTGGAAAATGCGGAAGGTGATAATAGCTGCCAGCCCACCGACAATCAGAAACGTGATGATGCGGTTAACGTTAATCTGCTGAAGCAGGCGTTCTTTTTCAGCGGGATCGGCAAGTCCACGCACGATGAAAGCGCCGGGCAAGAGTAGAGCCAATGGGAAGATATTGACCTTCGAGGCAAGCGCCATGCCAAAGGCGACGCCGAAGGCGATGCTGAGCCAGAGAAATTTATTGCTAATAGTCTCTGAGCGGAGGCTGGAAGCCGTAGTCGACGCGTGCCCTTCAGGGTAAGAGCGGGCTTCATTACTGCCGTCCTTCGACTGCACGCTCTCGCTCTCTTCGAGAGCCTTCCGCTCAGGAACTGGATTGTTCTCTTTTTCTTCGTTTCTCTCTGTGGTCTCTGTGTTCTCTGTGGTTGAATCCTTTTCTGTGAGAATTAAGACCGCAAAGTAGATCGCTAAAAATCCAAAGAGATTAACGAAAAGATCAGTGGTGAAGAAATGTGATTGCTGGATTTGCATGGCAGCGAAAGCGGAAAAAGTTGTCGCCAGCAGTGCTGTGCGTGCGCCATATAATCGCTTGACAATCAGATAGAGCAGGAAGAGTGTCCCCAAATCGGCGAGGGCGGAGAACTGCCTGCCTAAGAGTTTGATGTTGATGTTCTTGAGACTGTATGCCCACTCTATCGTAGCAGGGTCGGTGACGGGCTTATTCAACATCCAGTCGCCGAACATCGGCAGCATTTCTGCCGTATAGCGCAAGATGAAAATTGGCAGCGTCCCGTAGACGTAGGCTTCGTTGCCCCGGTTGGCAGGGTTCAGCGTGGATGTAGCTGTGTTGAAATATTCGCCTGCGTTCATCCAGCGCTGCTGTTCGGGCGGGCAGGTGTTGATGGGGGTAATTTCATCCATGCAGACGTGCGCGCGCAAGTTCCCAACAACGCCGGTGATGAAGAGTTCATCGGGGTGTTGGTGTTGCATCTCGCCCCAGTCGGAACCGTTTAAACGTAAAAAGGCTGCGGCAGCGAGGATGAGAACTAAAAGAAGATCGTAGAAGGTTTCTTGTTTTTTTTTCATAAGGTCAATTCGTGACGAGTGATGCGTAAATTTTTTAATGCCGCTGTGATTTCGATACGGACGATGGTAAAGCTATCGTCAGGCGTATCGAAATCGCAGCGACTTATGCAAAGACATCACGCATCACGTTTCTATCAAGGCACGTTAAACATCAAAAAGTCATGCCCTACAATTTCAGCATTATAGCGGCTTACGATGCCGTTCGGGTACAACGTCTGCAACTCAACCAACGAAGCCTCATCTTCAGGCTTGAGCAGAAAGAGCTTCGGCGAGGGGTAGTTCAGGCTCTCTGCCAGATTTTCAGGCCAGAGCGCAAAATCACGGTTTGGAATGCCCGCCCAAACCCCGGGCAGACGTGTATCGACCCAGTGCGGGAACGGCACGATCCAGACCGTGTCGGTCTGCCCGTGCGCCTTTTCAAACTCGTGGATCACCTGCCCCATATCAGACGAATTCCACGCACCTACTTTGAAGTGGTTGGCATATTGATCGAAAACAAGATTGTAATTCTGTCCCAGCGAAAACAGGATCAGGATAATTCCCACAGCCCAAGCGGATATAGAGCCCCGCTTCGCCCCTGACTTTAGGCTGGTGAGCAGCCCATCGAAAGCGAGCGCGACGACAACAAATACCACCACCGCCGCGCCTCCGGCACGGTTCAGCGCCGGGTTCTCGGCAGGGAAGGCGACCGACAAAGTCGAGGGCAGGGATAAAAGCGGAATGGACAGAATCAAGAAAAGGTCCAGCCAGTGTCTCGTCCGCGCGTAGCGCAGAATCAAGAAGAGGATACCGATCAAAAATAATGCGGCGCTGACCACGCCCAATGCAGGACGCCCCGTCACGGAGTGAACCCAAATTTCGCCGTCATCCCAATTGAACATCGCCAGCCCATCGATTACATTATCCACAAAAACCCCGAGTGTGCCGCTGCTCTCAGTTTCAAGGCGGGAAACAGCACGATATGAAAATCCTTCGGGGTCGGAGAGGGCATAGCGGCCAAGCGGCAGGAAGACGATCACCGAAATGAAGGCGAGAATGACCAACTGCATAAAGGCTTGCTGACGAACACCTTTGGAGTGTTTGTGCAGCAGATACAGCCCAACAGCTGCAACAACCACAAGCGGCACGATGCGGAAGGGGCTGTACCCGTGTGATCCAAGCCCGAGGAAAAGCCCCGCCAAAATGAAATCGTTGCGGCTCTGACGGCGGATGCCGCGCAGTAGATAAAAGAGTGTCGGCGCCACAAAAAGCGGATAGAGCGGGAAACGCAAGCCAACACGACTGATCACATTCGGCCAATAGGCGATACCGAACATGAAAAAGGCAATCAAGCCAACCCGTTTGTTGGCAACTTCTTTCCCAAGCAAATATACATAAGGCAATGTCAGCAGACCGAGCAACGCTGTGCCAAGTTTAAGACTCAAATAGGAAAGCCCCGTGCCAAAGACCTTGGCGACGAGCAATGTCCAATACATCTGAATGGCTTCCCGCCCCGTGTTGCGAGGGAAGAAGATGTGATATTGCCCCTGCGATATATCGAAGACATCGAGAATTTTCTCAGCATGGTCACTAAACGGCTCGGCGGGGACGCTTCCTGTCTGGTAGAGACGAAAGAAAAGGATGATGGCAGAAGCAAGGAAAAGCAGTAGGGAGTGACGCGTGATGCGTGAGCCCCCACCTGGCCTCCCCTTCAGGGGGGGGGGCGAGTTCTCCCCCTTGAGGGGGGATGTAGAGGATGGCTTGGGTAGCCAAAATGCTTTGACCAGCAGAAAAAGCGAGACCAGCCAAAGGTACGTATTTAGGAAAGTGAACTGATTATCTTGAAGGCTCGTGGCAGGGAAAGAACCAAAAGCGACAAAAGCGAAAATCGCAGTGAATATCCCCGCAAAGAGGAGCAGCGGTTGCACGCCCTGATCAAATCCGTTCGAAGTCTCATCAGGGCGAATATTCGGCAATGTCCATTCGCCTTTTTTGTAGGCGAAGACCAAAACCCCGAAAGCGATTAAATAAAAAAATATACCCATCGATGCCATGCTCTTGGCTCTGTCGAAAATGCCTTGGGCGAGGAGGGCGGCGATCATGCCAACAAGAGGAAGCCAAGGGAAGGAGCCGGTTTGAACGTTGGAAGGTTGAAGGTTTGAAGGTTCGTATTCTTCAAAGACCATCACTTCTTCTATTGTTTCGGCATCATCTTCATCCGGAAGTTCAAGGGAATCGATCATCCCGAGTTTATATTTTAGGTAGTCGAGGATACTGGGTTCGTTTAAATCAGACATAAGATTTTAGACTTCAGCCTTTAGCGAGATTTCATTTTCGACTTTTTTATCCCATATATTTTCTGTGTTTAGCAACATTAGGGTAATTGTAATACCGCTTATCAAGCCAGCAATAACTCCAAGCATTGTGCCAACTTCTACTACAGGCTTCATGTATATTTGATGTAACTTCATATTGTGAATTCCCCAAGCTAAAGCAGATATCGGTATCCACAAAACAGAAATAATAACTTTTCTTCTAATAATGAACCATTGAAGTACACCTAAAAAAGCTCCAGCAATACTTGTGACAGTTATCGAATGTACACCATCATAAGGAAATAACCAACCATTTGAAATGTTGTGGAGTAGTGGCCCTACATAATCAAGAAAAAGATATCCAAAAGCAAATCCAACAGGAAGCCCTATTGCTGTTAATGGTATCCAGAGAAAAAGGTTTCCTTTTCTTCTAAAATATTTTTTCAGAATAACCCATTGACCAACACCGCTGATCAGACTGATAGCAAAATATCCCAAGGGGATTGCCAACACAAACATCCAATTATTTCTAACAGCAAGTCTTTTAACATGTTCCCCTGCAATATTTGCTAATATGGAAACTATGACCCACAAAGCAAGAGTGACAATAATGTTAGCGTATTTTCTCATTAGTTTTGGTCACTTCTTCTCGGCTATTACCAAAATGCTTTCGCCCCAGCGCATGGGCAGGAAGGGGAGACCAATAATCGCCTGAAAGCCACCCAGCGAGCCGAATGCCAGCTTTTGCAGCATCGGCGGGATGAGGGGGATATAGGGCACATCCCAGAAGCCGTCGGAAAAGACTTTGCGGAATTTGAATCCTACGTCTTCAATCAAGCTGAGCCATTCTTCGGGCGGCTTGAGTGCGATATGAGTTGGGTCTTGATAGCCGATCCAGGCGTCGCCTTTGAGGGGCTTGAGCAGCGATCCCAGGTTAGGGGTGGCGAGGAGCAGGATACCGCCTGGGGCGAGCACCCTGCCCAATTCGGAGATGGCAAGTTCCGGGTCACGCAAGTGCTCGACAACGTGTTTGATGATGACCACACCGAAGCTCGCATCCGCAAAGGGGAGACGTTCCGCAGAGCCGACGTTTAATCCCGTATTTTGCGCAACAGGACGAGACTGGAGCAGCGCCCAGTGGTTCACGTCGAGGGCGACGGTCTCAAAATCTGGCTCCAGCGAGCCGATCAGATGCCCCATCCCTGAGCCGATTTCGAGCAGGCGCGTGCCGTGTTTTCCGTAGCGGCGCGCAAGAATGGCATTGAAACGGTTCGACCACCAGTACATACTGTACTTGGCGAAGGAGACGTTTTCGTAGGTGTGGGTGGAGAAGTAATCTTCGTTAAAAGAGTCGTTGTGGGTCATAGGGATCTCGTGAAACGTGAAACGTAATGCGCGATGTCACGATTCACGTTTTACGCTTCACGCTTCCTTGCGATATAAAACGTGAAAGTGCCGTTTTTGATTGGCTCGACAGAAGCATATTTCCGAACATATTTCTCGGTCAGCCACAAATTCCAGCGCTCGGGCACGAGCAGCCACTTGCGCGTGACGACATGCACGATCAGCGAGGGCAGCCCGAAATAATGTCCCCATTCTAACACCCGCATCGCCTGCGGCGAGAAATAGTGCCACCAGCGTACCAGTTCAAAACCGGCGGCGTTCAGACGTTTTTCCCACACTTCGGGACCATCGGCATGTTCGACACGCGAGATAAAGCGGAACCACTCCGTGTACCAGTCGGCGAATTTCTTCAGACCGATCTGACGCAGGCGGCGCGGAATATCGAGTTCGGATAAATAGCGTTCGTTGGGGACACAGAAGACAAAAGGCGCGCCCGCTCTTAACGTGCGGCTTGTTTCCGTTAAAACGGCATCGATGTGGGGAATATGCTCAAGTACCGAGTTACTCAACGCAGACGCAAAATGCCCATCTGGAAATGGACTCTGCGCAGCATCGCCCTCGATCAGCAATTCGTAAACATGCCGTGTACCCGCCTCGTGGATCGGGCCATGCCAGGGGTCAAGACCAACATCGAGTTTGTGGTCGAAGGTCAGTTGCGTGAAATGACCGTCGCCGCAACCTACGTCTAGGGTCGGTGCAGGCAGGTCGATGTCCTGGTAATAGGTCGCCTCCACACCCCGCACGAGGGCGCGGAAATAGGGTAAATCTCGCAAATGGGCGAATAAGAAATCTTTCGAGTGTTCGTTTGACATAGTTGATTTTCTGAAAAGTAACGAGTGATGCGTGAAACGTGAAAATCACTCGTTACTCATCACTGATTCCTAATCCCTGATTACCTGACGCCTAATTCTGCAAACATCTTCTCGTACTCAATTGCCACGCTGTCGGGGTCATAGGTTTGAGCAAGGGCGGCGGTGTCGCAGCGATATTGCTCTTTGTTCGCAAAAATCTTCAGTAACCCTTCAGCAAGCTCATCCGCAGAGCCGATCGCGGCAACTTCGCCCATGTCGTGCATCTTGACGGGCTGGCGTACACCAGGCAGCGCGGAGGCTACACAAGGCACGTTATTGAGCATCGCTTCGATCTGGACGAGGCCAAAAGCTTCGGTCGAGTTCAGCGAGGGGACAACGAGCGCATCGAGGGCGGGATAGTAGGCCGCCATTTCGGCGGGATTGAGAATGCCAAGGAATGTCCAGTGTCCGCTTTCTTCATATTTCTTGATGCGCGGCATCAGACGGTCGGCGTAGGCTTGTTCGCTAAAAACATCCTGATATTGTCCGGCAAAAAGGACTTGAGCATTGGGATGTTTTTCGAGTATGGCAGGCATTGCATCCAACAGAATCTCGACGCCTTTTTCAGCGGCGAAACGAGTTGCCATCCCGATGACGGGGCGGCGCTCGGCGACCTTGTGTTCTTTGGCAAAAGCCGTGATCGCATCGTCGCTGACCTGGGGAAGCTCCACGGGCGGCAGGAAGGTGCGTAATTTGTGTTTGTAGCGAGAGAGATAGGGGGAGTGATCGGCGTAATCTTGCGTATATGTCACGATGCGATTTGCCAAAATCCCTGCCATGTTGTTCTGAAAATCTACAACGGCGTTGACGATGCGATTGAAGAAGCCTGACGGCATGTCAAGATCACAGTGGTAGGTCAGGACGGAGGGTTTGCCGAAAAGGCGTCCACGAAAGGCAACGCCCGGGGCGTCGAATTGGGGTAGGTGCAACTGGATGACATCGTGCTGCAGCACTAATTTGGTGGCAACCCAGCCAAAAGTGGGAGCGATGACGCCTTTGCTGACGCGGAAGGCGACCGGCACGCGCACGATCCGTACGCCGTCGATGGTCTCTTCGCGCGGCAGATCCTTTTCAAATTGCGTGGTCATCACGGTCACTTCGTGCCCGCGTTTGACAAAGGCTTTTGCCAATCGTTCAGCGTAAATGGTCAGCCCCGATGTGTGGGGGCGGTAATAGGTAAGGACGGTTAGTATCTTCATAAGCGGCTAGATTATAACGCAGGATAGAGGTGGCTTTCTCCCCCAAGCGAAATGCTTTAGATCGATAAGTTCAGCAAAATATTATTTGCCAGATGCCAGACTATGGAGGGGAAAAGCGAGTTTGTTTTTCGGGTCAGAAAACCGAACCACAAACCAAGAATGAATACGGTCAGAAAGTTAATAAGCACGCCTGTGGTGAGACCGAAAAAGTATATCCATGCAAAATGAGATGCCATGAAAAGCGCTGCCTGAATGAGATTGGCTTTAGCAAACGAGAAATGCTTCAAAAGGGCGTTTTGAATGAAGCCGCGAAAAAGAATTTCTTCCATAACAGGAACACCCAGGATTTTGAAGAAGATAAAAACAAAGACATTCATCTCCGGCTGAAAAGCATACTTTCCCGTATAAAGCGCAATGAAGAACCAGATCAGAAAGATGGGCGTGAAATACAGCGTCCACTTGAGATTGATCGGTGTTTTGATTTGCAAAAAAGTCAGAGGCGATTCTTCGTTCTCAGTAAAGCGCAGGTAGATAAAAACTGGCAATACCCAAATTAAGAGGCGCAAAACTTCATTTGATATTTGAGCTAGTTCAGGGTGGGCTGATCGTAAAACGCTTAAAGGTGGTTCTAAAAGAAAAACACGCAGCGCCCAAAGCGCATAAAAGGCAAAAATGAAGAATGCTAAAGACCGTTTTGAACTTTTATTTTCCATTTTTTGATCTCCACAGAAAAGCCCCTAAAAGCTTTGCTTTCAGGGGCTTTATTTCTTACTTACCTTTCCACTCAGCAGAGCGTTTCTCCGTGAAGGCTTTCATCCCTTCCTTCTGATCTTCAGTAGCGAAGAGGAAATAGAAAGCCCGTCGTTCAAACTCAAGACCTTCGGTGAGCGAAAGTTCGTAGGCCTTGTTGACCGCGTCCTTCGCCTGACGAATTGCGAGGGGCGCACGCACGGAGATGCGTTTTGCGAGCTTCATGGCTTTGTCGAGATATTCTTCGACGGGGACAACATAGTTAACGAGACCAAATTCGAGGGCTTCTTGGGCAGATAATGTGCGGTTGTTGAGCACCATTTCCATGGCAAGCGCCTTGCCGACCGCATGGGTGAGGCGCTGCGTCCCGCCCGCGCCGGGGATAACGCCCAGATTAACTTCCGGCTGTCCGAATTTGGCTTTTTCAGAGGCAACGATCATGTCGCAGGACATCGCCAGTTCACAGCCGCCACCAAGAGCATAACCCGAAACTGCTGCAATGATCGGTTTTTTGATGTCGCGGATGCCGTCAAAAAGCTCCACAAAACTATTCGTGAGCATATCGACCGCAGACATTTCAGACATCTCGCTGATGTCTGCGCCCGCTGCAAAAACACGCTCGCTGCCAGCGATCACAATCGCACCGATCTCTTCGTCGATGTCGAAATCGAGCAGTGCTTCGATCAGTTCGGTCATCAAATCGCTGTTGAGGGAATTCATCGCATCAGGTCGATTTAGAGTAATCAACCCCACTTTATCTTGAACTTCGGTTAAAATAGTTTCGTAGGTCATTTTTAGCCTCCAGGAATGGTATGATGACCATTGTACACGAAAATTTAACCCTCTATTCAGGAGAAAAACCATGAATATTACACTTGTTTTGCTTCAAGCCCACTCGGGACTGCGCTGGTTCATTGTCGTTGCAGCTATCGCTGCGCTGATTCTTTTCGGCAATGGCTGGCTGACAAAAAAATATTACCCCAAACCCGCTCGTATCCTGAGTGCTATGTACAGCGGCTTGCTCGATGCGCAGGTTTTGCTTGGCGCCATCTTTATAATTTATATGGGCGTTAAAGGTGGCGGCTTTCCGCGCTACCGCATCGAGCATATGATCATGATGATCGTGGCTGCCGTCGTGGCGCACCTGCCGCGTAAATGGCGCGATGCCGCAGCCGACGTCTATCATCGCAACACCTTTCTCACGATCGTTGCCAGCCTTCTTCTCATTTACGTGGGCGTCGCCCTTCTGCCCGGCGGATGGAGTCGATAAACTACAAAATCCGTCCTTATCACGAAAATGATAGGGGCGGATTGCTCTCACTCTGGTCGGAGATTTTTCCGGCCAATTCGCCGCATAATGATCCTGCTACTTCGCTGGATAAAAAGCTGCGCACCGACCCTGACCTCCTGCTTGTTTCCGTTATGGATGGCGAAATCGTCGGCTCAGTCATGGGTGGCTACGACGGGCACCGCGGCTGGATCTACTCCCTTGCCGTGACCCCATCCCTGCGGCGCAAAGGTATCGCGTCCGCGCTAATGGCTGCCATCGAAGAGAAGTTGCGCGAACGCGGTTGTCTGAAAGCCAACTTGCAAGTGCTTTCATCGAACAGCGCCGTCATCGCTCTCTACGAAGAACTCGGCTTTCACGTCGAAGAACGGATTAGCATGGGAAAGAAGTTGTATTAATAAAACTTCCGCCCTCTCCCAAGGGGAGAGGACGGAGGCGTTCTCCTGAGCTACTCAACCACCTTCAAAAACAAAAGTGTCATGAGGCTAGATAAATTGTTGAGTTAAATAGATACTCAAGGCAATGACAATGCCTGCAAGAGCACACGAGTACAGAATGATAAATATTTGGGGGAGTTTGGTCTCCAAATCTGAAATGTTAAGTCCTTCTCCATTCCTTACTCCCTTTACGTGAACAGAATCGATTGCTACTATTATACAGGTACCCAACCTTAAAACATCCCAACTTTTAAGCAAAACATAGGTTCTAAAAAAGCCCCGCGTGCTATAATCAAGTTCGTTCAATTTCGCAGCATTCCCGCCAACAACTCTCTGAATTTTTTAATTAAATTTTATGTCTTTTGCACACCTTCACGTCCATACTGAATACTCGATGCTCGATGGCTTGAGCAATATCAAAAAACTCGTCGCGACTGCCAAAGCGATGGGGATGCCGGCTGTTGCCATCACCGATCATGGGACGATGTTCGGCGTGAAGGAGTTTTACGATGCTGCCAAAGCGGCCGAGATCAAACCGATCATCGGGATGGAAGCCTACATGGCCGCGCGCGGGATGACCGATCGCGACTCGAAACTGGATAAAAGGTCTTCCCACCTTTTATTGCTTGCCCAGAACGAAACAGGGTACCGGAATTTGCTCAAGATCGCCTCAGCCGCGCAAACTGAAGGTTTCTACTACTATCCGCGTATCGACCACGACTTTCTTGCCGAGCACGCCGAGGGACTGGTCTGCACCTCGGGCTGTATGTCCGCTGAAATTCCGCGTGCGCTGCTCAAGGAAGACCCCGACGAAGCTGTACGGCGCATGAATTGGTATTACGATGTCTTCGGCAAGGATAATTTCTACGTCGAATTACAGCAGCATAATATTGTTGAGCTGACCGAGTTGAACCGTCAGCTACTCGATCTTGGCGTGCGTTACTCCGCGAAATACGTGGCGACAAATGACGTCCACTACATCAAACCGGATGATGCCCGTTTGCAGGATGTTTTGCTTGCCATCCAGACCGGCTCTCTGTTAAAAGACGAGAACCGCATGAAGGTTGGCAATGACCCGACCTACTATCTGCGTTCTCCGGAAGAGATGAGCACGCTCTTTAGTGAAGTGCCCGAATCGCTCAGCAATACCCTCGAGATTGCCGAGCGTTGCAACGTTAGCCTGGATTTCACCGAATATCACCTGCCCCACTTCCCTGTACCGGATGGGCATACCGAAGAGTCTTACCTGCGCCATCTTTGCGAAAAGGGCCTGGAAATGCGCTACGGCAAACACGCCGATGACAAGGTCATTCGCGACCGTCTGAATTACGAGTTGGGCGTTATCCACAATATGGGTTTCGATGCCTACTTTATCATCGTTTGGGACTTGGTGCGCGAAGCCCAAAAACGGAAAATTTTATACACCACGCGCGGTTCTGCGGCGGGATCGATCGTCGCGTACTCGCTTGAAATTACTTTGATCGACCCGATCCATCACGATCTGATCTTTGAACGCTTTCTGAACCCCGGACGTATCTCGATGCCCGATATTGACCTTGATTTCCGTGACGACCGTCGTCACGAGATCATGGCCTATTGCGCCGAGAAATACGGCGATGACAAGGTCGCACAGATCATCACCTTCGGTACGATGGGTGCGAAAGCTGCCATCCGTGATGTGGGGCGCGTGATGGATATTCCGCTTAACGAAGTGGATAAGGTCGCCAAGCTGATCCCTGCTGTTTCGGGCAAGACCGTTACACTTGCGGGGACGCTTGACGATGTGCCTGATTTTAAGAAAGCCTACAACTCCTCGCCGTTGATCAAGGAATTAATCGATACGGCGATGGGCATGGAAGGCGTTGTCCGCAATGCGGGCACACATGCCGCAGGTGTGGTGATCGCCGATAAGCCGATCGTCGAGTATCTGCCTTTGCACCGCCCGACATCGAACTCGGAAGATACGCCGATCAAGACAGTCACCCAATTTGAGATGGGCATTCTGGATGCGATGGGCATGCTCAAAGTCGACTTTTTGGGTCTTTCCACGCTAACGGTCATCGCCCGAGCGGTGGAGCAGATCGAAAAACGGTACGGCAAAACCTATCATCTTGAGAACATCCCGCTTGATGACCCGAAAGCCTTTGAGATTATCGGTGAAGGCAATACGGCGGGCATCTTCCAGTTGGAAGGTGGTGGCATGACCGGGTGGATGGTTAAGATGCAACCGTCCACACTCGACCATGTGATCGCTATGGTCGCTCTCTATCGTCCGGGGCCGATGCAGTTTATCCCATCCTATATTGAGCGCATGAACGGACGTGAAGAAGTCACTTATCGTCACGAAAGCATGCGGCCGATCTTTGAATCCACGTATGGCATTCCGATCTATCAGGAACAGATCATGCGTACGTCGGTGGAATTGGGCGGCTATACGGGGCCTGAATCGGATAACCTGCGTAAAGCGATTGCGAAGAAAAAGATCAAAGAGATCGCGCGTCACCGCAACAAGTTCATCGAGGGTTGTGTGAATAACGGCATCGAACGCGATGTCGCGACCGCCATCTTTGATGATTGGGAAGAATTTGCGCGTTACGGTTTCAACAAGAGTCACGCCGCCGCGTACGGCACCATTGCTGTGCAGACGGCTTATTTGAAAGCGCATTATCCGACTGAATTTTTGACCGCGCTGATGTCGGTCTTTTATGGCGACACGGCCAAAGTTTCGCATTATTCCGCGAATGCGCGCGAGATGGGCATTGAAATTTTGCCGCCGGATGTGAGCAAAAGCGAATGGGATTTTGCCATTGAAGATTTGCCGGATGGCAAGACCGCGATCCGTTTTGGCTTTGGCGCGATCAAGAACGTTGGGCGCGGACCGGTTGAAGCGCTGATCGAAGCCCGTGAAGGCAAAGAACTCGCCGATATTAACGAGTTCATCCGCACGGTCGATTTGCGTGCGATTGGTAAACGCGCCCTTGAGTCGATGATTAAGGTTGGGGCGCTCTCAAAATTTGGTTCGCGCAGCACTTTGCTGGCTTCGCTCGAACGTCTGATGGGCGTGAGCGCGGCACATTTCAAAGCCAAGGACGCCGGGCAACTGAGCCTTTTTGGGGCTGCCACCGGCACCACAGATACGATTACGCTGACACCCGGGCCCGAAATCGACCAGCGCGTTGAGCTGGATTGGGAGCGCGAGTTGATCGGTATCTACGTCTCCGATCACCCGCTTTCGTCTTATCAGAAGACGCTCAAAAAGATCATTACCTATAAATCAACCACGCTTCCCGAAGCCAACCACGAAGAATTTGTACGCGTCGCGGGGCTGATTGCGGGCGTGCGCCCCTACCAAACCAAAAACGGCAAACCAATGGGGTTTGTAACCCTCGACGATATGCACGGCATCATCGAGTTGGTCGTTTTCCCGCGCACCTGGCAGGAATCGCGTGAGCTTTGTGTCGAGGGCAATATCGTTATCATCGAGGGCAAAGCGGATACAAATTCGACGCCACCCAAAATTCTTGTGGATCGAATTCGCACGGACTTTGATCTGGTTGTCTCGGCGGTCGAAGCGAACGCGGAAAAGTTGCAGAGGACGGCGAAAGCGCCCGCGGAGAAGAAAGTTGCTCCCGCTAAACAGAAAGTTGCCCCGCCCAAAGCGAAGCTCCGTCAACCGACAGCGCCCCAGCAGCAACCCGCGAAAACGATAACTCCGCCGCCAGTTAAGCAGACGCCCGCCCAACAAGTGAGCGAACCCGTTGCGACCTATACGGCTCCGCCACCCGTAAAACAAGCTCCTCCAGCCCCTCCGGCTGTTGAAGTCGATGATGCTTTCTTCGACGATATGCCACCGCCGCCTGAAAACTTTCCGCCGGATTGGGAAGAGTTCGTCTACGAGTCAGACTTTTTCTCGCCGGAAGAGTTGGGGGATATCCCACAACTGTCCGATGAGATGCCTCTTGAAGGGGATCCAGTTAAGGGCACGAGCGAAATCGTCGAAGCCGAAATGGAGCGTAGAACCGCCGAGCGTCTCGATGAGATCCGGCGTATCATGCCGCCGCTCATTCCGCAGGATGCGCCCACAAAGGAGCGTGCGCCGCAGATCATCACCGTCTCGCTGCGCCCCAACGGGAATATTGAACGCGATAAGCGCCGCCTGAAAAATATCCACGGCGTGCTGATCTCCTTCCCCGGGCGGGATCATTTCTCGTTGAAGATTTTCGAGGGCGATAAGGGGCACCTGATCGACTTCCCGAACGACACCACGCGCATCTGCCCCGAAATGCTGACGCGCCTGAAGACGGTGCTCGGCAACGAGAATTGGCGGATTGAAGAGACTGGGGTTTAGAAACGATACTTAATCTCGGAGCGTTTGTACCCACCCTTGGACAAGTTCTGGTAATCTTTCTATAACTTCATAACCAAATAAAGCTTCGTCTAAAAGTCCCATATGCAACATATCAATGATACGACATAAGTAGGATTTTCCCAGTGTCCACCAAGTATCATGTGCGTCAATGATTAGATAATGCTTGATGTCAATCCCCTCTGATGTACGTAATTCCTGCAATTCCAAGCCGTCGAGTAGTGATTCATAAATCCCATCTGCGACACGACTTCCAAACGTCGTTGTATAGAAGTAATTGAAACTTTTCAGGATTGAAGAAATCGTGCATCATGGCTGTGATCACAACTCACAGCAAAGGAGTTCAGCTATGAGCACGATACCAACGAGTCTAACAGAAAAAGCATTTGAAGAGCATATTCGCCCCTACATTTCAGTGGCGAAACGCGGTTACGAGTGTAGCATTCCATTGTTCAAGATCTTCAACTACATTCTTTACAAACTTCACACGGGTTGCCAATGGGAGATGCTCCCGATCATGCATTCAAGAGGTGACTCCAGACAAAAAGAAATCAGTCATCACGCAGTTTATTACCATTATCGCAAGTGGAGCAGAGACGGTAGCCTTGAAAAAGTCTGGCAAGGCAGCATTTTGACGATAGAAGACGACTTGAATTTATCTGAACTGAATTTGGACGGCACTCATGCTATCTCCAAAAAAGGCGGAGAATCCGTTGCTTATCAGGGACGCAAGAAAGCCAAGACGACCAACGTATTACCCGTGACAGATGGCAATGGTTTCATTGTTGCCTCAACGGGGTTGCTTGCGGGCAATCACAACGATGCTTACAATCTCAAGTCACATTTACAAGAAATATTCAAATCGTTGAAAGGGCTTTCTCTTGAGTTTGCAGGTGCTTTTTTCAACGCAGATAAGGCCTTTGATACGAAAGATGCTCGTAAAACTTGTTTCAATCACGGTGTCGTGCCCAATATTGACGAGAACAAGCGCAATCGTAAAACCACAAAGCGAGGTCGTAGACGCTTATTCGATGCTGAAGTCTATAAACGGCGTTTTACTTGCGAAAGAACTTTTGCCTGGATCGATAAATTCAAGGCGCTGTTGATAAGGTTCGACCGAAAAGATGCTTACTTTATGGGCGCACACTTCATCGCCTTTGCGATGGTCAACCTACGCCACGTTATTCAACAATAAGTTTCAATTAGTTCTTCTATATATTTCTCTTCCCCAGAAGATGTAAAGGACAAAATATCATAACCTGCCGCTACATTTGTTCGACTAATCTGTTGAACTCTTTGTGAAAGAAGAGGCGTTCCACTTACCGCTAATTGATTTTTCTCATAATTAAGAGCCCATTCCTCTCCTGCTATTCCAATAGAACGCCGGCTTTCTAAAATACGCTGAAACTCCGAATCGCTGATTTTCCTTTTTTCTCCCCATTTTGAAATTTGAACGACACCATCACTTGAGACTTCGAGACCATCACTAACAATCATATAGTGACGATCTTTATTCCAAGCAATATCTCCTTGCTTCTTTCGATATTGCAGGACATTGCGTACATTCCGTTGCCATGTAGGTGTTTTGGTTGTGTTCGCAGCTGGAAGAATATCTTTTTCGGTAAAATCCGTGCTTTTCTCAATAAGCGAGTATATATCTTGTAATGGTATCCAAGTATCTCTGGGCAATTGAGATTCTATTGTTTCCCATATCTTTGATAATCCCGTAATGCTCATCGTTTGACCTTTCAAGCTTTACCATTATTGGTTAAGTAACTATTTGAAAATTACATCCCGAAACCTGAAAGGTTTCTGTAGAAGTCTTTTAGAAAAGGCTCTTTTTTGCGAAAACATCTGTGTAAATCAGCCCACCGAGAAAAGCTTTTCAGGTTGACGTTTGAAATCATAGGAAGTGATTTTCGGATGCTCACTAATAGAGGCTCTTCTTTTGTGTCGTAAAACACCCATGTCACGCTTGTCTTCCCTGTTCAATAAATCTAACAGGAAAATCGGAGACTGCTTAATTTCACTAATATCATTGCCATCAATCATGATTATGGCAAGATTTGAATTTGTCATAATGGTGTTAGCATAACTTCTGGCAGATGAGTCTATAGAACCTGTACCGACAATTACGATCACGTTACTTTTCAAGAGATGTGTTAACCCCACTTCCTTTGCGACATCATCCAAACTTACAGATGATGTGTTTTTGCATTGAACTTGCCATCTTGAAAAAACAAGCCTACTTGCTTCAAAGACTAAATCAACTTCTGCCCCTCCTGTCGAAGCCCCACGTAAGCGAGTGCCTATATAGTCCAAATCAATAATCCGCATCAACTTGAAAGCTAGTGCTTCTAGCGCGAGTCCTTTGATGTGTTTATCTTTTGACTTCAAATCTCGTAGTACTTCGGCAAAGGGTTTGCGTAAAAGTGGTCGTAAGTCCGATTGTATTTGCTGCTCGAGTTGTTCTAAAACAGGAACTAAAATATCTGCTTTGAACTTGTTCGTTGGAGTTATAAGGAATGGCTTAGCTCCTCGACCTGCAGCTTTGGTTCCTCTTTCAAGTGTTATATATCCAGCATCTCTTAGTGGATATAAGACTGTTTTAGGAAGCATCTTTTCATTAAATCGTACCCCATAAACAGCCGATGCTAATTGCTCAATGTCATTTGAGAACGCAGGTGTTCCATTGTGTGGTTGGCTAAAGCTTTCAGAAAAGCCTTTTGCTCCACAGGGAGTTGAGCAAGCGCATCAATTTCTTCTGATGAAATCCCTGATAACTTCATAAATCTCACATCGTTGATACGCCATTTCTCTTGAAAAACCCCCGCCTTTTCAAGCCATAAGCGCATCATACTAGGATGCTTTCCTCCACGCGGAAAATGAATCCCTCTTTCTTCAAGCCACGCTCTGAGTTTTACCAAATCTACTTTTTCTCCTGCAATGAGCATGTCTTGAATACACTGTACCAAAGTAATACCGTGTAAGTTGAGCAAAATGTGTTTCGCAAGCTCATCATGCAACTTGTCACTGTCATTTCTTGCTGCATACAGCATTTTTCCAAAATCAGTGAAGAGAATCTTATCATCAATGATTTTATAGGCTTTTAAACTAAGCCTGAGATTCATCGCCAGTGTTTGTTTATTTTTCTCAGTTGTCTTGTTAGCTTGAAAGTATGTGTCTTTGAGTTTGCTTTCAAAAACATCTTTGTTTCCCTGATATTGAGCAATTATTTCAAGAATTTGTTTTAGGTTAACTTGATTAGGAGAGAATTCACTACCAAATGGCAAGTCACTTTTTTGCATAAGAGCACCTTTTTTTACTTTTCACGAGAATAAAAGTGTTCAAAAATTATAACAGAGAATGTAGATGAGAGAATATCTGTTCTATCTATTTGACGACAGGAACAATTGGCCTTACTGAATAAAAATTATACGCCAAAACAAAAAGCGGACTCTCTTCTCAAAAAGTCCGCTTTTTCTTCTCTTAGGAAAATCACCAAGTTATTGAAGACAGATCGAATAAATGCAGCCCGGTGTTCCCACCAACAAGGAGCTTTTCTCCATCTGGCGTAAACTCTACATCACTTATTCTCATCTCCGAAAATTCTTCAACTTGAGTAAGCTGATTTGTTTCTAAATTCAACAAATATATCCCTTGGTTTCGTGTTCCATATGTCAAAGTTGTTTCATCTGGACTAAATGAGATTGCAGAAACAACATGTGAAAGCCTTGGTATTGTGGATAGTGTTTTTTGAGTGTTTACATCGTAGATTGCAATGACTTCTTCTTTGCAGTATTCAAAACCAGTAGTTGTGCATCCAGTAAATGCGAGCTTATTTCCTTGATAATTAAAATCCACGGCGCCTGGAAAATAAGAACTTGTGTAATAACCCTCAATCAATGTTATTTGTTCAAGTGTTTCGATATCCCAAATCTCAATGCCATCATAGTTTGAAATGGCTATCATAGATTCTGTAGGGCTTATTGCTGAACTATTGATTCTAGATCCCTTATATGACCGAATAATTCTTTCAGAAACAACTTCTTTTTCCAAATCAATAACTGAGTAAAAACTTCCATTTTCTTGGTAAACGAGTTTTTCGCCTGAAGCTGAAAATAAAAGGTTAATGATTGGTATCCCAAATTGAAGCTCTACATCAAACTCTTGGGCAATTTCTTGTTTTGTCAAGTCAAAAATCAAAATTTTTGACATCTGGCATTGGAGATAACCGGCTTCTGTAGTTTCGACTACACAGCCACTGATGGCAACAAGCTTGCCATCATGACTTAGTGTTGCAGCGGACTGACGTAATAAACTTGTTTCAACTTTTAAAAGTGGTTGGCTTGGAAGAGATAAATCCCATAGAAAAACATCCCATTTATAGTTTTTGTCTTCAGAGAGAATTAAAGCTGTTTTCCCGTTATCGCTTATCATGATGCTTTTGGGTGTATAAAGAGCATTATATTCTTCTAGAGAATAGATTTGTGGCGTTGGGGTAGGAGTGAGTGTAGGCGTTGGTGTCAAGGCTTGGGTGGGTGTTTTGGTTATACTAGGCGTTGCTGTAAGTGTCGATGCGTTGCTCTGCACCGGATTACTACAGGCCGAAATGAGAAATAATACAAATAAGATTGCTAGATTTATTGCTCTTTTCAAGTTTTCTGTCATCCCGAGTAGTTTGTGGGCTTTCAAAATTATACGCCAAAACAAAAAGCGGACTCTCCTCTCAGAAAGTCCGCTTGATTGCTGCTTATCCCCAAACCAATTTGATCGCAAATTCCCCTAAAGGTGCGAGCGGGAGAGCGCGGGCGTCCTGCTCGCTGAGCCACTCGCAATGATCGGTGGTGCCATCTTCTTCATCGCGTAGGGCAAAGGAGCCGATCTCCAGTTCGTAGAGAATGCCGAGATGGTGCATCGCGGTGTAATGGTTATATTCGCTTGCCGGATAGGGGTGCGAGTAGGTATCGCGGATGGCAAACGAGCGAATATCGGTGATGCCCGTCTCCTCTTCCATTTCACGGATCAGCGCAGCCTTTGGGTCTTCGCCCCACTCGATCCCGCCGCCGGGCAGCACCCAATTCCCTTTGTCGGGCCCGCCGGATGCGCGCACTAATAGCAATCTCCCGTCAGGGTCGCGGCAGATCCCGTAAACGCCGATATGTGTTTTTGCTTCGTTTGTCATTTTTATAGCTCTCGTACCATCGTGAATGAATCTTCGGTTTCGGAGTGGTATACAAATCCCTGCTGTTGGTAGAGCTTGAGCGCGTAATTGTCTTTGGCGACCATCAAGCTCAGGCGCGGTACGCCCTCCTTTTGGGCCTGCTCAATCAGCCCGGAAAGTAGGGCCGTCCCGACCCTTTTACCGCGAAACCCCGCGTGGACACCGATTACGACCACCGGCACATGATCGTCCATGTAGCCGCGGATGGTGTTCTCTTCCGTCCAGTAGCGGTACCAAGCCGCACCCACGGGCGATCCGTCAAGGGTGGCGATGACGGCGGTGTCGCCTGCTCGCTCGCTCCAATCCGCGAGGGATTTGATCACGCCGGGGAAGTCCGTAAAGGCTTCTTCAAAGGAAGGACGCTTATCGTCTCTGCGCCAGAAGACGGCTTCGTAGAGCATATCTTTCATAAAGGGGAGATCGGTGGGTAGTGAAGGTCTCAACTGAATGATCATGGTTTTCTTTCAGAGGCCATAAAAAACAAGCAGACTCTCCTCTCAGAAAATCCGCTGTAGGATAGGTTTTGGGGTTAGAAGGTTTCAATCTCAAGAATGATTTTTTTCAAGCGGACGCGCGTGCCCGGTGGGATTGGTTCTGCGCTGATCGCAGCCCAGGTTTCCCCGTCAATTTCAACTTCGCCGTCGTTGTGTACAGGCGTCTTGGTGATTCCAATGATGCCAAATATATTCTGCTGATATGTTTTTGCTTTTGTCATATCTTCGCTTACGTCTCGTAAAATCCCGCGATCTATGATCGGGATGAGCAATACGATTCCTGGTCCCTGCTCTCCGATGAAACGCCCCAGTCGGTAGACTGCCAATCGTTGATGCTCGGGCACGATCCGTGTTGCTGACACAAGAAAGATCACTGTACCCAGCACAATGAAACCAAAGGTCAAAACAATTGCAATATCCATCTCTCAGCCTCTTAAAATATTTTTGTATTTTTTGAACATTATACAGGATTAGGACGTATGAACACCTCTGACAAAAAAGCGGACTCTCCTCTCAGAAAGTCCGCTTTTCATTCGTTGCTCATCAGACATCAACGCCCGGCACTCTTCTAGCAAAACTTTAACACTCCAGTCAAGCCCCGATGATATAATCTCGCTTAGTTGAATGAAATAAAAAAAGCCCTCCAAAAGGAAGGCTTTTTTGTGAGCGCGGAGAGGCTCGAACTCTCAACAAATGGCTTAAAAGGCCACTGCTCTACCATTGAGCTACGCGCCCGAAGCGATGAGCATTCTAACACGCTCTATCCCTCCCGTCAACGAAGTAAGATAAATCTATGTTTTTCCATCTATTATGGAGAATTGAAAATAAGGAGTAATAAAATGGCTGAAGTTAATGCAAATGAAGCAAGCTTCCAAGAGGAAGTTTTAGAAGCGGCACTGCCGGTTCTGGTCGATTTTTCGGCGGAGTGGTGTGGCCCTTGCAAGATGGTTGACCCGATCGTGCATGAATTATCGGAAGATTGGGCGGGCAAGGTTAAGGTCGTCAAAGTGGATGCGGATGAAAGCCCCAACATTCTGATGAAATATGGGATCATGGGCATTCCCACGCTAATGTTCTTCGTCAATGGCGAAGTCAAAGAGCGTGTGACCGGCTTCCAGCCCAAGAAGAAATTAGTCAAAAAATTTGAACAACATATTTAGTAATGAAAATGGGCTGTCTCAAAAGACAGCCCATTTTTATTTTAGTTGAACTAGCAGAACTATTGGCCGGTGCCGACAAATTCACCCTGCGCTAGTGCGGTGGGGCTGAGAATGGAGAAAGCGGGATCGCTGAGGCCAATCAACATGTCGGGAACGGGGGTATTCAGGTGTATGAGCACGGTGAAGTCGTTGACTTTCTCGATGCCATCAAAGGTTGAGAGCGGTTTCTCTGTCTCATCCAGTTTACCTTTGAAGTCGCCAAAGAGCGCGGCCCAGGCAGCGTATTCGCCGTCGCCGCGAGTTTCATTTTCGGGGTCGAACCAGCGGTTGAAGTTGGCGATGACGGCATCTGCATTCATGGGGGTCCCATCTTCGAAGAGAATCCCAGTGTTCAGGTCGAGAATATAGTCGAGTTCGTCGTCAGAGACTTCGGCACTTGCGGCGAGAAGCGGTGCACCAGAAGCGTCGGTGAGGGTCGAGAAGTGGGATGCTGCATCGCCGAGGGCTTCGTTGGCAGGGTCTACGCCTGTATCGACGACCATGTTGCTTGGGGCCTCAGCAGGTTCCTCGTCCACGTTTGTATCGGCGACGGGAGTTGCCATCGGCTCTTCTCCTGACGCAGGTTCAGGCGTATCTTGCGCAGTCTGACAGGCTGTCATCATCAGCGCAAAGGTTAAAAGTAGTACAAATAGAATAAATTTTGTTTTTTGGGTTTTCATTCTCTCTCCTTGTAGTAGATTGAGTGGGTTGGTAAGTTGCTTGATTGGATTATAATGTTTTTATGGATGCTAAAAAACCTACTCCTTTAAAATCCTCGCCGTTGGAGGATATTGAGCCGCGCTTACGTCCTTTTCTTCCGGCAGATCTTTATGCAACGGCCTGGGTAGACCCTTCGCAGAAGAAACTGGAGGAAGTTTTCGAGCATTTACGAACTTTGCAGCGGATTGTAAATGATTACACTTCGCGCAGCACAGTAGCGACACCGCCTGTTCCGGGAAAACCAAATGAGAAATGGCAGCGCGGCACACTGATGTTTACGGACTTGGCAGGTTTTACGCGCCTGATGGAAGCGAATGCTTCGCAAGGTAAAGCCGGAGCGGGTACCCTTTTAGGGGTACTGAACGCCTATTTTGCGAAGATGATCGAAACGATCAGCAAGTCTGGCGGGGACTTACTTGAATTTACGGGGGATGCACTTTTAGCACTTTTCCCTGATAGCCAAAATGTAAATAAGCCAAACGATGATGCGATCAAAGCGGTGCGTGCCGGGTTGCGTATGCAGCGCGCGATGCGCGAATTTTCCGAGATCGAAACCGCGCAGGGAACCCTGCATTTGGGCATGCGCATCGGCATCCATTCCGGGCGTTTTCTGTCTGCCGATATTGGTACGCCGCGCCGCATGGAGCATGTTTTGCTTGGCAAAACCGTGCAGGATACCAAGCTCTCGGAGAGCGCCGGGGTAAAAGGGCGGGTTTGCCTTTCCACCACGGTGTATGAACGCGTCAAAGATGAGTTCGAGTGTGACGATCATCAGTCCAAAGATGGCGAACGCGAATATAAACTGGTCATCGATAATCTTCCTGGAGATCAGCTTGGCGAGTATGAACTCTATGCCACCGGATCGCGCCGACGCCAGTCGAACGTGGTTCTCTTTGATCGAGGGATTGCCAATCTTGTAGAGCAGATCACCTCTTTGGTGGATGCGATCGAACCCCTGGCAAGCTTGCTACCGGCTCCCGTGCTGAATTTACTCGTCGAGAGCGCTGCGGATCGCCACATCCCCCCTGACTTTGTCGAGCCAACGATTGTTTTCGTCAACTTTATCGGCTTGCCCGAAACGGTAGATCGCGCAATGCCGGGCGAAGAGAAGAAGATCATCAAGACTTTCTCGCGAGCCTTTGCGTTGATTAATGCAGCCGTGGAGGCACGTGGCGGGGTGCTGAAGAAGATCACCTATCACCTTTCAGGGTCAGATATTGTGATTTATTTCGGGGCGCCGACGGCGCACTCGAACGATACCGAACGCGCTGCGGCTGCGGCTTTAGCTATCCGTGATATTGTGATGAACCTGAAAGTTCCCAGCGTGGCGATGAAAGTGCCCGAAGTGATTTGTCAGATCGGCATCAACGTGGGGCCAGCTTTTGCGGCAGAGATCGGTGAGCCACGTGGGCGGCGAGAATACAATGTTCTTGGAGATACCGTCAATATTGCCGCACGTTTGATGAATAGAGCGAAACCAAATCAGATATTGGTCACAGGGCCTGCCTTTGAGCGCTCCGAAGAGAACTTTGCGTATGAATTTCTGGGCGATGTTTCGCTAAAAGGAAAAGCCGTGCTGACGCCTATTTACGAGTTAAAAGGACATTTGCATCAGGCGTAATTTATTAAAGTGCAAAAAATCTTGACTCGCTGGGTTTTAATTCTCTAGCGAGTTTTTGTTTTCTTAACGCTACTCTTCTTCGATTTTGGTACCCAAAGAAGACCAGATGTTGTGCTTAAGGTTACTGCCTGCCTTGGCTCGCAGATTTACTTTATAAGTCGCGTTTTCACCCTCGCCCAAGCGGATCAGCCAAAACTGGCGCGTAAGCGTGGTTAGGGCGCGGTCAAGTTCTGTGTGTGACATACGCTGTTTTTCGGGCATTTTATCCACGGCAGCACACAGATCGGGGTAAGTCATCTTTAAACGACGAAGCATCAGGCGCATGATATCGCGTAAAGTCGGTGGCAAGTCCACCAAGTCCAGCGCGGTGATGCCGCCATCTTCCTGCTTGCTTTCGATTTTATTTTGTAGTCGGTCAAATACGCCAGCCATAATCTTTCCTCATCAATACAATTCCGGCATTTCAATTGGCTCTGGCTGCGGTTCGCAAATTCCACACCAGATCACATTGGCAACCGCCAAGCCCTTTGGGGTATTGTTTGCGCCCACGAACATGGTGATGAAACTGGACATGGTGCTGGCATGTTCCTTGCATACAAAGCGTCCGCAAAAGTGGCAAGCCGCGCGGGCTGATTCTTCACACTCCCAACATTTCATGGCTTATGCCTCTGCGGCGAGCACCATTTTGGCAATATCGCGGAGTGCACGTGACCAGGGGTGATCGGGTTCTTTGAGCGAGAAAAGGTCCGCGCTGCCATTCTCGACAAGGTCTTCCGAGAGTGGCATTACGCCTGCGACGGGTGCGCCGAAGAGCTTCGACATTTCGGCTTTGATTGCTTTCGGGTCGTAGCGGGTGAGTGCTTTGTTGACGGCCAAAAGTAAATTTGGGACGCCCAAATTGCGGGCAATATCAACCGTGACAGCGGTGCCTTGCAGGTCTTGCTGGTCGGGGCGCAGGAGCAGAACGAGCACATCAGAGATGGCGACTGAGAGTAGAGTCTCTTCGTTCAGGCCCGGGTGCGTGTCGATGAAGAGATAATCGAGATCGAGCACTTCGAGAAGAGTTTGCAAGCCTTCATTCAGACGATTAACATCGTAGCCTTTGCGCAGCACATGACTGATTTCACCACCGCTAATGCTGGAGGGGATCAACCACAAGTTAACGCCCGCGAGCTTTGACCTGCCCGGCGCGTCCAGAGCGTTTTCTCCTATTGAGAGGGCGACTTCGCCAATCTCGCAGCGATCATAGAGGAAATCATTCAGCGTTTTGCCCATCTTATGCTCATCCAGTCCAAAGAGGACGTGGATGCCGGGGGATTGAATATCGGTATCCACCACTGCGACGCGTTTTCCCGCCAGAGCAACTTGTGCAGCAAGATTTGCGGTGGTATTCGATTTTCCCGTTCCTCCGCGGAATGAGTGGATGGAAACGATTTTCTTCTCGTTCATTTTGCCTCCTGATTCTTTTTCGCGTACCGTTTGGCACGCTCTGCGCGTTCTTTGCGTAGTCTTTCAGCCTGTGATTTTAGTTCGGAATAAAACTCGCTGCTGGTCAGTTCTTCGTACTCTGCCTGACGCCGTGCCTGATCGATTTCAAAATTCAATTTCTGGATTTCTTCTTTGAAAGCATCTTCACGTGCCTGAACCTCTTCAATCATTTGGAAGAAAGCTGCCAAGAGTTGATTAGCTTTATCTTCATTGCTGATTTCGTCTCCATCGCTGACCTGTGAACTCTGGATCTCCTGCATGGCAGATTTATAGTCGCCTTTTGCGATGCGGCGGCTCCAGTCAGTGGCCTTTTCGATGTAGGTTGTGGCGAAGCGCAAACGTCCCGAAATATTGCGTATGAGCGTATTCGCAGTTTCAGGGCTCTGCTCAAGCATGTCAAAGAAGTCTTCACGCTTTAGGAAGAGTACATGTGCAGCGGTTTTCGCGATCACACCCGCGGAGCGTGGTTTCTCGTCGAAGAGGGACATCTCACCGATCATCTCGCCAGGGCCGCACTGATTCAAGACGAGCGGATTTCCCGGTGTCTCTTCGGTGACGATGTTTAGATAACCAGCGTCGATGATGAAGAGAGCATTTCCTTCATCGCCCTTGTTGAAAAGGACTTCATCCTTTTTCAGGTCACGGAAGGATATCTTCTGAGCAACAACTTGGAGTGCGTCATTGGGTAAGCCGCGAAAGAGAAAATGTTCTTTTAGTTTGCTGATCGATTCTGATGTCATAGGCTTTCTTCATTTTTGATCTTGTTATTCAGGTTGCCCCAAAGACTGGGAGCGTTTGATTTGCGCGGGGCTTTGGCGCGTTCTTCAATAATACTCTGTAGCCGTCCCCAAAGGGGGCTGGATTCTTGTAAAAATGTACCCCGTAGATAGAGCATACAGTAGGAACCTACCTGACGTCGCAGGTTGTCCATATCGCTGCGCAGGTTGTTGATCTGGTTCTCAGTGGACTGGCGTAGTTTTTCATCACCAAGTTCGCTGAAGCGCGCCAGGGTCTTGCGCAGGATGCCAAGCTTTGCCTGCATGAGCAGGAATTTTTCAACCTGTTCTGCTTTTTCGCTGCCAAACTTTTTGGCAACTGGGGCGAGGTATTTCTGCATTTTGTCAACTTGCTGGACGGCAGAGGCCTCCTGTGCGGTGATGCCCTCTTCTTCTTTGAGGGATGCTTCGATGAGCACCTGCTCTTCCTTGAACCCTCGTCGGATCGTGTAGACGATAAATCCGATACCGCTAAACCCCGCGACAGCGGCGTAGACCAGAAGCAAGCCGCTATCCACGCGTGTGACGAGGTTGTTGAAGGCGATGTGGATGCCCATTGAAAGGGCTAATCCTGCCAGAAGGATGACGTTGCGACGAGCAGAGCGATTCAGGCGGGCGATGCCGAGGGCGATCCCGAGCACTCCGGTGGCGGTGGCGTGCATCAAGTTGGTCGAGATGACGCGTCCAATTGCCTGAATGAGAGCTGTTTCCGGGTTGCCAGCGACATATTCAAAATTCTCGATGATGGCAAAACCGATTCCGGCTGCGAAGCCGTAGACAGCACCATCGACGAAGTAGGTAAAGCTGGCCTGACGAACTAAAAAAATAATAATAATGACTTTGAGAATTTCTTCGAGAATGGGCGCGCTCAAACGCACCATTGTCTTGTAATCAACGACACCCATTTCAAGCATCAAGGGGTTGATCTGTGCAGCGATGAGATAGGCACATAACCCCCAGGCTAAGGATGCCAACACAAAATTAAAATTCCCTGTTCTGTATAAATCCATTTTGCGAACAATGAACAGAAAGAGGAGCGGGATCAGTGTTGCGATTGTTAGAGCAATAAAAAGGACCATAGCGTTTCAAAAACAGATAAGGCGAGGCGAGAGAATTCTCTCGCCTCGCCTTTCATTTAGTTTAGTAGCCCTGGCTTGCTAATTCTTTGGAGGGCGACCATTCAGACCATTTGTCCGTGAAGGGCGAGTTGGTCAGATTGCCGATTGCGCCACCCGTCCATGGGGTGCTGAAGATGTTCGGGTTGCCATCTCGTGTGGATGTGAAGGAGATGCTGTTCCCTGCGCAGTCCCAGCTTGGGCCGCTATCAGCGCCTTCGTATTCGGTTAGTTGATATTCTTTGTTACTGGTCAGATCGTAGGTGAAGACATCGGTATTGCCTGAATATTCAACCTGATAAGCGATGCGATTGCCTTCAGGTGACCAGCTCAGGTTGCCGACATTGCCGACACCGTCCGTGATTTGAACAAGGTTCTCACCAGTAAGATCGGATACGAAGAGGGACCATTTATCACCAAACTGTGCGAGGAAGGCGAGTTGCTGCCCATTGGGCGACCACGACGGGAAGATGCTGTTGGTCGCGAAATCGGTGACCTGGTACTCAGTACCGGTGTTAACGTTGAGGAGATAAACGTTCCAGAAACCTGAGCGGTTGCTTTGGAAGGTGATCCACTCTGTGGATGGTGACCAGAAGCCGTTGATGTCGTCAGCGCGGCTGGTGGTAAGCTGCTTTTCTTCACCAGTATTGGTGTTGAGCAGGAAGAGGTCCCAATTACCGTTACGGTCGCTTTGATAGATGACGCTCTGGCTGTCAGCGCCAACCATGGCGTTGATATTGTTGGCTTTGGTATTGGTCAACTGCTGTTGAGCATTACCCTGGCTGTCAGACGAGAAGAGTTCAACGTTGCCTTTACGGTTGCTCTGGAAGACGATCAACTCATTATCTGGTGAGCGGCTCGGACGCGAGTCAGATGCATTGCTGTTCGAGATGTTGACGAGACTGGCTCCAGCGTCGCCTTCAACGCCATCGAGGCGGAAGATTTCAAGATCGCCACCGCGGAAGGAGTGGAAGACAACCCATTGTTGGCAGCTTGCTGCTACAGGTGGCGCTGCTTGGATAACGGGAGGCGCACAGCTTGTGCCGTCTTCGTAGAGCCAACCAGTGGTCACATCGCAGACTGGTTCTTTAGCGCAGCTTGTGCCGTCAGGATAGGTCTCGGTGTTGGCGTCACAGACGAAACAGGATTTTCCGTCAGGGTAGAGCCAGTTGGTGGTGGCATCACAGACTGAGGCTTCGCTACAGCTTGTGCCGTCAGGATAGGTTCCGGTGTTTGCATCACAGACGAAGCAGGATGTGCCATCAGCGTAAAGCCAGTTGGTGCTGGCATCGCAGAGTGGGGCTTCGCCGCAGCTTGTGCCGTCAGGATAGGTGCCGGTCAAAGTATCACAGACAAAGCAGGACTTTCCATCCGGGTAGAGCCAGTTGGTGCTGGCATCGCAGACTGGTTCTTCAGCGCAGCTTGTGCCATCAGGATAGGTCTCGGTTTTAGGATCACAAGCAAAGCAGGATGATCCATCAGGATAAAACCAATTGGTGCTGGCATCACAGACTGGGGGGGGGGGAGGTGTTGAGCAGCCACCTTCAGGGGCCGGGATAATGTCATCTTCGTGGTAAATATGCCCGTTGTAGACACCATCATCAGCTACGGTGATTTTGACGTAAGGGTTCTTCTCGCTACCGGTCGCATGGCAGATTGTGATCTTTTCGTTCTTGGGATGTGGGTCATCATCACCATCATCAGATTTTGGACAGCCACCAGCGGGAGCCGGAATAATGTCATCTTCGTGATGCGTATGATCTGTGCCTTCCATGCCGATTATGTCGCCGTCTGCTGCGCTAACGCTGATAGTGATTTTTACGTAAGGGTTGGTTGCGCTACCAGTCGCATGGCAGATGGTGATTTTCTTGTGAGCATTATCATTGCCGCCGCCGTTGTTATTGTCGTTGCCCCCGCCGTTGTTGTTGTCGTTGCCGCCGCCGTTATTGCCGTCGTTGCCACCGCCGTTGTTGTCGTTACCGCCGCCGTTGTTGTCGTCGTTGCCACCGCCGTTATTGTCGTCGTTGCCACCGCCGTTATTGTCGTTGCTGCCGCCGTTGTTGTTGTCGTTGCCGCCGCCGTTGTTATTGTCGTTGCCACTGCCGTTGTTGTTGTCGTTGCCGCCGCCGTTGTTATTGTCGTTGCCACCGCCGTTGTTGTTGTCGTT
>JBNKMO010000041.1:0-5410 GCA_050293165.1 Anaerolineales bacterium
GCATGTCTCCAGCCTTACGCTATATCTTGATCTTTGTTGGGATTGTTGCTGTGGCTGCAGTAGGCTTCTTTGCGTTGCGTGTTTTACGTCCGCTTTCGAGTAAAGGGGGGGCTCCCAGTGCCGTGCAGCAATCAATGCAGCACAGCCAGAATACGGAAAAGACCAATTATGAAGATATGGGTTTGGCAACGCCCATTACTCAGTCGATGACTACCTATGTGATTGGCGACGATCTTTATGATGAGTCCTTCAGCATCGAGTCTCAGGCTGGCGAGTTTATGGGTGAATTTGGTGTTGGCATCTCGGATACGATTGGGGTCGGTGATCCCAAGAAAGTTACGGCTCTTGAAATCTGGCTTTTCGACAAGAACGACATCAAGACCGCGACCAAAGTACTCATGTCGGAGCATGCTTTCAATAATCCCGAGATCGTTCAGCGTTTGGAAGCAAAAGGGGAGTTGGTGCTGGTGAGACCAAATGAACCGGTGAAGCTGGAAACTGAAACCTTGCAACTTCTCGTTACAGCAGCTGACCTTGAATATGGTTCAGGCCCTTTGCCAGCCAATAGTTATTTTGATCGGGCGACGCTTGAATTGGCCGTCTGGCCGAAGGCTGTTGCAGGCTAAACGAAACATAAAGCGAAGAGCCGAGATTGTAGTCTCGGCTCTTTTTCTTTAAGGTTGATACCTTTTTATTCGATCTTGAGAATCTTGAACTTGATGGTCCCGCCAGGAGCTTCTGCCTCCACAGTGTCACCTACGCGATGATCGAGAAGGGCGCTGCCAATTGGCGATGCGTGTGAGATCTTCCCGTTACGGGGATCGGCCTCTTTGGCGCCGACTAAGTGATAGGTTTCCGGGGGATAATCGTCTTCCTGAATCGTGACACGTGCTCCCACGGTGATAATACTTTTGGGTTTGCCATCATCCTTGATAATGATTGCATTGCCGAGAATATATTGCAATTCTTGAATGCGACCTTCGAGAAAGGCTTGATCTTCTTTGGCTTTGTGATAATCAGCGTTTTCGGAGAGATCACCCATTTCAATCGCGGAGCGTAAACGTTTTGCAAGAGCTTCGCGCTGAGGGCCTTTGAGGTCTGCCAGCTCAGCTTTCAAGCGTTCTTTTCCTTCGGCGGTGAGATAGGTTTCTTGTTGTGTGGACATAAAATTTCCTTGTTTCTTAGGGCTTGATGAAAGGGTCGAAGAGTTTGCGTTGCTCGTCTACGGCATAACGGTCAGTCATGCCTGCGATATAGTCGCAAATAGTGCGCTCGATGCCGCGTTTTTCGCTTGTCATTTGGATATGTATGGGCAGAATGGCGGGTTCGCTTAGATAGGCATTGAAGAGGTCACTGATGATACGTTCGGCTTTGACTGCCATACGCACCACGCGTGGGTGACGGTACAGCTTGCTGTAGAGGAAATCTTTTAATTCTCGGTTGCGGCGTGTCATATCTTCACTATGACCAAGGATATTAAAAGGCAGTTTTTGGATGGCAAGCGGCGAATCGACACCGATCTCCTTTAGGCGTGTTTCCGTTGCGTTGACCATATCGCTGACTTCGATGCCGACCAAATGTCGGATCATGCGGTGGCGGGACATGTCGTCAAGGATGGGACCACGCCAATTGAATTTTTCAGCAAGTATCTCCCAGAGAGCGATCCCGTCGAGTTGGGCAGGGGTAATCATGCCCGAGCGGAGACCATCGTCAAGGTCGTGGGCGGAATAGGCGAGTTCATCCGCTACATTGGCAATTTGTGTCTCTAAGTTGCCACGCAGATCGGGGTCATAGGCGGACGCGTCTGAAATATCATATTCTGATTCGTGTTTGACCATCCCCTCTCGCACTTCCCATGTCAGGTTTAGGCCAGGAAAATCAGGATAGCGCTCTTCAAGTTTGGTAACAATGCGTACCGATTGTTTGTTATGGTCAAAACCATTGTGGTCGCGCATCAGGCGATTGAGAGCAACTTCACCCGAGTGTCCGAATGCGGGGTGCCCAAGATCGTGTGCAAGACAGATGGTTTCAGTTAAGTCTTCATTGCCACCGAGTGCGCGGGCGATGGTGCGCCCTATTTGTGCAACTTCAAGGGTATGGGTCAGGCGTGTGCGGAAATAGTCACCTTCATAATTGAAGAAGACCTGTGTTTTATATTCAAGACGGCGAAATGCAGTCGTGTGCAGGATGCGGTCACGGTCGCGTTGAAAAGCGGTTCGGTAGGCAGGCTCGCTGCCGCCATGCTCGCGTCCTTTAGTATTTTTGCTGCGCACTCCGTAAGGAGCGAGACTTTTATCTTCAAGTTCTTCTAATGTTTGACGGTCAAAATACATGATTTTTCTCTTTCGTGAGGGTCACCCCTATAGATGGTAAACGGGAGCACATGGCTCCCGAAGCTAACTCTAATTCTACTCGATGCCCGATTTTCGTCAAGTCGCGCAGAACTTGCTCCTTGGAACAGGGGTTATAAAGAGAAGCATGTTGTTATAGTAGAATGAAAAAACTTCTTTATGAAAGGGCTTATATGACAGAAAAAGTGAATCGTGAACATCGTGCCTGGTATATGTATGATTTTGGTAATTCCGCCTATGCTGCTGTCGTCTTATTAGCAATTTATTCGGCTTATTTTAAAGATGGGGTTGTTGGAGGAGCAGAGGGGTCACGTTTGTGGGGTGTTGCTGTGGGGATCGCAATGCTGGTCGTTGCTGTGATAGCGCCGATCTTGGGCGCCATTGCTGATTTTTCGGCCTCCAAAAAGAAATTTCTTTTCCTTTTTTCATCCCTGACCTGGGTTTTTACCGCCTTGCTTTTCTTTGTTGAAAAAGGTGATGTTTTCACCGGTATGCTTTTCTTTATTTTGGCCGAAATCGGTTATCGCGGAGGACAAGTCTTTTATAATTCCCTCCTGCCTGAGATCGCCGAGCCGGAAGAAATGGGGCGTGTTTCAGGCAATGGTTGGGCAATTGGGTCACTAGGTGGCATTTTGGCTCTTTTTATCATCTTGCCGCCAATTGTGCTCATCAAGGGAACAACCTTACCCGTGCGTCTTTCCTTCCCGTTTACAGCACTCTTCTTTTTAGTTGCTACAATCCCCGCTTATCGCTGGATTAAAGAACGTGCCAGCGCACAGAATTTGCCGACTGGAGAAAATTACCTCACTATTGGATTTAAACGCCTCGCCCGGACCATTCGGTCTGTTCGGCAGTTTAAAGAATTTAGTAAGTTCATGATCGCTTTTCTGGTCTATAACGACGGCATTCTCATGGCGTTGGACTTCGCTGCAATTATTGGTGCGGTGTTGTACGGAATGACCCAAACCCAGATGATTATCTTCATGATTATTGTGCAAGTGACTAGCGTTGCAGGGGCTTATGGTTTCGCCGTGATCGGTGAAAAAATTGGCTACAAAAAATCGCTGATCTACTCTCTGCTTGTGATGATCGCCGCTGTTGCGTGGATGCTTTTTAACCAAACTTTGACAGGCTTCTTCGTGATTGGCGCATTGGCAGGCTTTGCGTTGACCGGTGTCCAGTCCATAAGTCGTACAATGGTCGGGATGTTCTCCCCAAAAGGGCAGAGTGCCGAGTTTTTTGGTTTCTTTTCTGTCGTTGGGCGTACTTCGTCTTTTATTGGCCCAACCGTTTACGGTTTTCTGGCGCTTTGGGCTGCGCGCTGGTTCGAGCGCACGCAAGGTATGGGAACCTTTGTTGCTGAACAAGCTGGTCAACGTGTCGCCATTGTTTCGATCATTCTTTTCCTCGTAGCTGGCTTGGTGTTATTCTTGCGTGTGAATGAACAGAAAGCTGTTGAAGAAGCTGATGTCTACGCTGTTGAGAACGGCGTCGGAGCATAGCGATGGGAAATGAGCGTATTATCAAATATCCGCGCAGGAGGAATTTTCGTCATTTTCTTCATCTGCTCTCACGTTTGGCTTTTTGGCTGCTTGCGGATTTGAAGATCGTTGGCGAAGAGAATATTCCAAAGGACGAAGCTTTCTTTGTCGTCGGGAATCATTTTAGCTTCATTGATCCCGTTTGCTTTGTGCGTATATTTTCGTGGAAGTTGGAATTTGTAGGGGGAGCGCAGATGCCGCATGCGCCGGGGATCGTCAAGTTTATTCCGAAATTATGGGGGTACTATCCTCTTTATCGTGGAACAGGATCGCGTGATTCATTGCGTGCTGCTGAAGAAGTGCTTAAGCATGGTGGCATACTGGGTATTTTTCCTGAAGGCGGCAGTTGGGCAGAGGTGTTGCGCCCCGCACGCCCGGGAACCGCGTATCTTGCCTCTCGGACAGGAGCACGCATCCTTCCGGTTGGTCTCGTCGGGCTAAATGATGTTTTCCCCATGCTAAAGTTGGGGAGGCGTGCCAGGATCGAATTCCGGATTGGCGAAGCATTTGGTCCTTTAATCGCAGAGGGACGTGGTCGTGAGCGTCGTCAGCAGTTGGATGATTTAGGGGATGAGATCATGCGCCGAGTTGCAGATTTGCTACCGCAGGACAAGCGTGGTCGCTATTCTGATGATTCTGCTATCCGTGAGGCTGCAAAGGAGTTTGAAGCCTACCCCTGGGATGATAAGCTCGAAGGGGAAGTAGTTGGCGAAGTACATTAAATAAAAAATCCCGCTTCATTTGAAGCGGGATTTTTTGTAGGGCGAGTGGGGGTCGAACCCACAAGGTATCTCTACCGACGGATTTTAAGTCCGTTGCGTCTGCCAATTCCGCCATCGCCCCAAGCGATGCGGATGTAATTCTACCTTAAGAGAGAATATCGTCAAGCCGAGATTTGCCGGAATAGCGCATGCGTATTCTGAAGATGATGTCTTTGATGAGGAAAGGGACATAGAGCACGAAAGCAGTTATTAGCCCTAGGCCTTCCATGTAGAATAAGTAGATAGGCCAATCGGGGAGCACGTCAAGGACACTGGGGGTTAATGGTTTGTGATTGAGATAGAGATAGTTGCTGCCGATCAAGGTGTTGATGCCGTAGACGGCCGCCATATATAGATTGGTAAATAGAAAAACGCGCAGGATGGACTTCCATGTGGGACGCATCTCTTCGGCGACGGTCATGTAGATAGCAGCGATGATGATGAAGCCATGCGAAATGAAGGTTTGGAAGAAGCGGTAATGCGGAAACCCATAGATGTCTACATCGGGAGTTAGCAGGGCTTGCAATGCGCCGCCGATGCCTATGAAGTAGGCGAACTCGTAAATACGATAGCTTTTCCTGATAAGCATCCACGCGCTAAGCCAGACCAGGATACTGCAAATTTGGAGCGGGAGCATGGTTTGGAGCGTCCACCGGCCTGAAAAATAGTTCCAAAGATGAAAGGATATCTCGTTTAGGATCAGGATGGCTGCCATCGTGTCGCGGAGGTCTTGCTTCTTCTTTTCGCTGATCTTGTT
>JBNKMO010000042.1:0-13816 GCA_050293165.1 Anaerolineales bacterium
ATTGACATAATTTTGCACGGCAATTGGATTAAGGCGCTCTGTCGCATCATTCCAAAGCAATACAAGCCCAGCATGAGCTGCCGTGATAACCTGTAACGCATTCCGCAAGAGTTCTTCCATAATGCTGGTCGGGCCAAGATCACTGACTTTACGGCTGAAATCAAGCAAAAGATTGACTTCTTTCAAACGTCTGCGTGCGGATGTTAGCAAGGCGATATTTTGGAAGATAACCGATGTTTGACGGGCTATCTGATAGTAAACCTGACGATCTTCATCGGTCAGTCGAGGCATTGGCTCACGGCTAACCGTCAAGATTGCTGCGACTGTCTCATTCTCAACCTTGATCGGCAAAGCGATCAGACTCTTCGCTTTAAGCGTGCTCAACAAAGCCGTTTCACGCCACTCATCACTCTCATCCAGATTGGCGATCAGCATCGTTTGCCCCGTCTGTAAACAAGAGCGTAGCGGGTTACGCTGACCAAAGAGCGCATCTGCATTTACTGTCGCCGGCAAATCCCCCATCGTATTTGTCAGGTGTGGTCCTTCAGCCGTATTTTCAGCAATGAAAGCAACCATCATCCCCATGTGCGTGAGCATCTCACCGCTTAAAGCTTCCAACGCCGCCGATGCGTCAATTTGACGACTAACGGCTTCGGTGATGCGTAAGCCAGCTCGAATGCGTTGGGTACTCTGATCAAGATTTTGTAAAGTAATCGTCTGCTCAAGGTCTTTACGCAGCAAAACCGGCAAATCGTTTTGGCTAATACTCAACAACCGTTGCTGACGTTCCAAACCCGAAGTCAATGCTTCCACTCGCTCGCGAGATTCAGCCAAACTCGCCTGAGTGCTAATAATCAACGAGGCCTGCGCCGAAAAGATTTCCAATGCCTCGACCGTCATCATATCTGGCGCATTCCCATCGCGGGGCGCATCGAGACTAATCATCCCAAGCGGCTCGTGATATTGGTCTTCTAACAGGAAGACAAAAAGATCATCCCCACGCCAGGAATTCGGCTTCTCACCTAAATAACTCGATTCCAAAGTCATAATGTGCAGGTCGCTCGGCACAACAGGCACCTTATCAGCTGGAATATAATAAGCGTTTCCAAGCTTAAATTCCGGTTGTAAAAGCTGCTGTACGCTCAACAAAGGCTGCTCGCGTCCCTGCAATTCGCGTAAATTTTCTTCCGACATACCTACGCCTGTAACACGGCGCAGCATACCGCTTTCTTTTTCATAAACACTTATCAACACCACATCGAAAGACGTTGCATTGCGGATACCTTTGGAAATCGACTGCAAAGCATCTTCCAAAGGATGATCCAGCTCCAACATCGAAGTCGTGTCCAGAAGGCTCGAGAGCGTTTGGGCACGACGTTCAAGCGACTTCCCGTGTTGGACTTGCTCTTCATAGCTATATGCATTCGCTAGCGCAGTCGCAGCCTGGGTTGCCAGAGTCTGCACCACCCCTGCTGTTGCCTCATCAAAATGATGGGGACGCATGGAGTGCAAGTGGAATAAGCCAACCGTCCGACCCTGATGAGCAATCGGAGCCACCAACGCAGAGCGCACGCCCTCGTGGCTGGCTGGATACTCCCCTTTAGCAGCATCATCAATCCAAATCGCTTTGCCGCTATGGACTACTTCTTTTTCGACTTCCGTTAAATAAGACCCTTGCGAACAGCCCAACGCCAGGATGCTAACAAGTTCCCCTTTGTCCCGTAAAACTTCCTGATCAAAAAGCGTAATCGTGCCACAATCAGCCTTGCTGGTCTTCAACCCTTCTTCATAAACGACCTGCAGCAAGTGTTTCAAATTCAAGCTACCGTTTAATTCTCGGCTCACCCGTGAAAGCGACGTCAACTGCGCAACACGTAAGCGCAAACTTTCATCTGTCTCCACTGAAGTACGTGCTGCATTCAAAAGCACTGAAAGTTGCTCTGCTACAGATACCGCCGCTTGAAGATCATATTGTGTAAAAAAGTTTAGTTGCTTACTTCCCAGGATCAACTCGCCCGCACTTTGTTCACGGATCACAAGTGGAACGGCCAAAGCCGAATTCATCTGCGATGCTTCTGTCATCGGTCGATAGAATTTCAACAAACGGCGATCTTCCTGCAAGTTACCGGACATATATGGACGTTGACTACCCGTCACGGTAAAACGATATTGCGGATCATCAACATATAAGCGTGAGAACTTCTCAAAAACTTCTTCCGGAATGCCATAGGCCGATCCCGAGTGTGCGTTTAATACCCCTAGGTCTCCATCCAGAATAAAAAGAACAGCCGTATCAGACTTAAGCAGTTGCACCAATTCTCTTATTGAGAACTGGATTGTTTCTTCTACACTAGCCGAAGATGAAACCAAACTCGCAACCCTGCGCATCGTCTCTGCACGGCGAGCACGCTGCTGAGTTTGTAATACCAGCGCTGCATTATCAATAATGGTTGCGGTCTGATTTGCAACCACAGTCATCAAATGAATCTCACTCTCAGAGAATTCCTGTGAGTCCTGAATATGGTTGGAGAACTGTAAATAGCCCAGAAAACGCCCGCTTGATACCAATGGGATCAAAGCCGTTTCGCGGACACTCGCAGCTTGGGCGATATTATTCAAGCCTAGTATTTGCCAACGCTCATCAGTCGCAGCATCTTGCGAAAGAATAGCTTCTTGGGCGCTAACAATCGCGTCTGCGGGGCTACCCTCTTCAATTTCCGAGTGATACACCCGAACAACGTGGGAGGGAATCCCCTCAAACGGCACTTCGCCTTCGAGGGTATGCTTATCTTCATCATAGAGCAAAAAGCCTAGAATATTCACATTGAATAACGGGCGAATATTATTAACCAGAGCCGAAAAGAACGCTTGTCGATTTTGCAACGAACCAGCCGATTGCGCTAAATTCGCCAAACTCGCGAGTTCTCTTGCGCGCCGCTGCTCATTTTCATATAGCAACGCATTACGGATTGCAACCGCAGCCTGCCCTGCAACAAGTTGCAAAACATCTTCGTCGTCAACCGTGTAAGCATCGGGAGCAATCTGCCCGATCTCAAGTATGCCAATCAGATCATCACCGGCATATAATGGAACACCAATATAAGACCGCACGGAATACTGCTCGGTCTCATCCAGAAAACGGATTTTTTTATACGTTTCTGTATCTTTCACGAAGAGCGTTTCTTCATGTTCAACAATATATTCTGAATAGTTTCCAAAACGGGTTTTATAACTACGTTCAAGCTTTGGGTTTCCATCCACCGTCCCAAAACGATACGAAACAAATTTCTGGCTGGCTTCTTCCTTGATCTTAACTTCCAGAATGTCCGATGGCACCAACTTCTCAACATTCTCTATCACTGCGATTAGTGTCGCTTCAAGATTAAGATTTTCGGCAATCGCACGCCCAAAATCGGTGATGATGCGCAACACTGACCCGGATGTGTCACCTGCTTCCGCTAAACCGGCACTAAGTTCCGGCTGACGCAGGGAGATCAGCATTGCAGGTTCCGTACCTGGAATCTGATAAGAAACACCTTCAACTAACCTACCCCCGAGCGAAAAACGTGCCTGCCCCTGAGAGACACATAATTTCCAAAAAACTTCACTGGGGCGAACACGCCGTGCCAGGCGCTCCAGGTTTGGGATTTCCGTTTCGCCCAAGGAAAACCAGTTTCGTCCAATCGGGCTGATATATTCCACTCGCCCGCCAGCACGAACCTGTAAGATCGCATCTCCGTGCTCAGGAATTTCAACATTTTGAGACTCGATGGCAGCTTGCCAGGCAGGTTGTGCACGCAAAGCCCGACGCGTGGCAAATCTGACTAGCGTAACTAACGCCAGTCCTATACCTATGGCAAGAAAACCGGTCCCAATACCCATTACTGCTGAAAGCCTAGGCTTCCGTAGATGAATCTAAGCGACGTGCTTCTGCCGCCATTTCAGTGATCTCTCGAATATCAGCAAAGCGGTGTTCCTTAGGCGAGATCACGCCCATTGCCATGGACATAAGCGAAGATTGGGCTGGCTGCCCATCTGCGCCGGTGGTTTGAACAAAGCCCTGCTGTCGATCCATAAAGTTGTAGTGTGTTTGCACTTCTTCATTAAAGCGTTCTTCAACAGCTTTGCGAATATTCGGCATCGCTTCATCAGTTGAGATGATAATGAAGTTATCCCCCCCGGCATGACCGATAAAATCATTCGGGGTGCCGTGTGCATCGACGATCTCTCCCAGCAGCATCGCTGCAAAGCGTAAAACATCATCGCCAGCCACAAAGCCATAAACATCGTTAAAGGAGGCAAATTCACTGATGCGTAAATCCATCAGTGCCCAGCCTTCTTCGCGGATAATGCGGCGGAGCTGCTCTTCGATCAAGCGTCCAGCCGGCAATCCCGAGCGGGGATCGGTAAGGCTCTCACGTTCCGAGCGGCGGATCGCGCCTTGTACACGGAGCTTGAGTTCCTCGATATCAAAAGGCTTGGTGATGTAGTCATCTGCCCCCAGTTCCAATCCTTGCAGCTTATCACTGCGCTCATCTTTTTGAGTCAAAAAGATGACGGGGATGTGGCTGGTGCGCGTACTGGTGCGCAATGTGCGGCAGACTTCGTAGCCATCAATATCGGGAAGCATGATATCGAGCACAATTAAATGGGGTAAGACTTGCCGGGTTTTATCCAGCGCATCGTACCCTCGTGGAGCGATGTCAACATCATATTCCAAACCGCTGAAGTAAATCTTCAGCATGTTTGCAATATCGGCATCGTCTTCAACAACCAAAAGGCGGGCTTTTCCCATACGGGACCTCCAGGGTTTGGAATGAACGAATAATACAATTATGGAAGCACCACGGCTTCCTACACTAATTCGTTGTTTTTTTCACGTTACGGCGTACAGATTCGATCTGCACCTGTGTAACTTCCTTCTCAAATGAGCGGAAACCGCTCAAGCGAAAGCCATGTTTCTTGGCAATCGCTGTAATCTCTTCCACGCGTTCGCGTGAAATGTCCTTACCTAATGTGTAATCTTCAAAACGACCTTCCAATGCTAGTGCCATTGTCTCTGCCATGCAGGCGTATGCCTTGCCTTCGGGAAAGCCAAAATTGAAATGAAAATCAACCGTACCCGGGATGTCCACCATCCCGCCATCTATCACTAATATATCATCTCTTTCTGCGGCTACCATTGCAGAAACATCACGAGGGCGTGCGACGTCACAAACCACACTTCCACTGCGTAGATAATCGGGGCGAATCACATCTTCATGGACCGCGCTCGTCACCGTCAAAATGAGATCGGCATCACGCAGAAGGGATAGATCAGTGCTGGCTTCTAAAGCTGCACTTGAAGATACCGTCAACTTTTTCTTTACCTGTTCTAAAGGTTCGAGATTGCGTCCCAGTAAATATAAATTCTGAACATCATCCGCAAGCAGCTCCGCACAAACGCGACCTATCGAGCCGCCCGCGCCCACAACTGCTGCCGTTGATTTGGCAATATCTATATCCATGAGCTTTGCCGCTTCACGGATCGCCTCAACAGCGATGGATACTGTATAGGCATCTCCTGTTGTGACAGGAATTTCCAAACCGTTCGCAATGCTGATGCCAGCATCGCCAATTACTGATGTAAAAGCGCCCAGCCCAAGCGTTTTGGCACCGAGCTTTTCTGCCACTTTGCCGGTCTGTATAATTTTACGATAGACTGTTTTTTCAGGCAAACTCAACATTCGCCGTGGCGTATAAGGACAGGCGATAAACCAGCCTTTTATTTCTTTTCCGGTCGCTTCAGAACGAATTCCCTCGATCTCTGAAATATAGACGGGAGGGAAAAAAGTTGAGAAAAAATCAATTTGTCCTTCTGTAAGAATGTGCCCCAAAAACGGAAATTTTCGACTCACGTCTCTTTTGGGGTCGATGGGATGAATGATGAAGGCAAAACTATCCATTTACCAAGATTCTACTTCCTTTTCGTCTTTTTTGTGATAGGGGGTCATATGCAAATGACCCAAGCGAAGACCATGATGATCACTGTCTTCAAAGCGAACATTTCTATCAATTACACGGCGTTCTTTGGTCGCTGCCAAAACAACATCTGACTCAATCGTACGGGCAGGATAAACGATCATCCCCGAGCCAATCCGACAGTTATGCCCTACGCAGCCCCCCATCACCGGGCGATTGGATTCGCGCAAGCTATTATTGCCATCCATCGCCAAAAGCGGCACAGGGATCAGATTGTAATCTGTAAAAGTCGAGCCAGCGCCAATAAAGGTATTCCGTCCAATCACACACATTTGCAAACATGTGTTTTGCGCAACCATGCTATTGTCCATAATGGAGGTCATAAAGAGCGCGGCCTTAAAGGGAAGAAAAGTGCCATCCCCAACCACAGAAAGCATCAACTGACAATCTTGCGAGATATTCACATTATCGCCAATAATGCAGTTCTCCACGACCGCCCCAGCGCCGATGGTAACGTTATCACCTATCGTGGTCGGGCCGTGAATAACAGCTTTAGGGTCAATCACACAATCCTTGCCGATCTTTACCAACTCAGAACACTCTAAAACCTGCCGTCCCTCATAGAGTGCTTTCGCAAGTACTTTAACCTTAAAGCCCAAGTCTTCTTCGAGCTGCCGTTCAACTTGCGCTCCGCGTCCAAAGACCCCAAAGACAACATCCGCGATAAAAATATGAACCCACGAGTCAATTGCGAGCATCGAGCGCATTGGCACCTGAAAAACAAGGTCGCCACTTTGGTCTGCCATGTAGGTTGGCACATGATAATAACCAACCTCTGTAGGTTCTGTATCAACAATCAGGGGACGTGCATCCGCAACGGGGCCGTGCGGATAATACCAAAGGTCTGCAAGGTAGATGTTCCCAGCAGGCGTATACGAGGTGGAAAGCGGCAAAGCGTGCTCACGGAACGAGGGATCATCAGAGCGGAACCCCGCCCGACAAGCTCTGCCATGCTTACGCGCAGCCGCAATAAAAGCATCTATATACCCCTGATCGAAAAAAAGGTTGTTACGATAGACCAACATCTCTTCGTGTCTTTGCGGCATACGCTCACCAGGCTGTAACTCCAATTCTTGCGTTGTATATTGCTCCAACACGCCACGTTGCCATAACCACAAGGGTTGATTCTGAATACGCAACTCTCGCGCGGGCTCACCAAATGGATGTACAGGATTGGGGGCTTGCAAGATCACTTTTAGCATAATTTTAAAAAACCTAAAATAGAATTTAAAAAAACTCTCTAGTCAGAATATCTTACCACTACTTCACTCACAGAGAAACAATCAAGCACAATTAGACCTTACAGCTTGGAAAATTAGAAGAGCATCAGTCCCACAACCACAGCGACAAGCGTGACTGTGAAATTATCAACATCTCTATAAGGAAGCGATTCAACCAACATCCCCGCAAAAGCGATGATGCCGATTTTCAAAGCATAACTGGATAACGCCCCGCTGAAAACGCCCGCGGACAAAAAAACTGCCACCACTAACATGGCCAATACCCATCCCCCAATGAATACCGCCAAAGACCCTGCAACAGATTTCAACGGACTCCACGGCAGCTTCGCCGATTTGACAGCGCGCCCGACCATATCTGCGATACCATCGCCACCACACATCAACATCAACGCGATGATGCCCACAGGCGAATCCATCCAAAATACGAGCGTCATCACAACGAAGGAAATGCCGTAAAAAAGCGGTCCCCGCAGCAACTCTTTTGGATCGCCTGTGCGTGACATTGATTTAACGGAAGCCTCATCTTTGACGATCCCCAAACCGATCAGCGCGAATTGTACGGTAATCGCAAAAGGCACAAGCGCAGCCATCCAACGCGCAGCAGACCCATCGTCAAAGAGTAACCAGCACAACACAAAAATGGGACCTGTGCCAATGTGGATGATCTTGCGGCTAAGACGAGATTCAATCCATCCACGATGTGCAAAAAAATCCATCAGACGCAACCAGCCAAGAGCAGCAGCGAAAGTAATGATGAGGGCGATCCAATTATTCATAACATCTCCAATTTTTTGGATTTTATTGGCAAAGTCCAGAAAGACACAGAGACGCAAAGGAGCATAGGCTCGCTTTGCGTCTGCACGGCTTTGTAAGCATAAGCATCTTTTTTTCTCAAGATGCGTCCTTTGCGTGAAGAGACTCCCCCTGTTTTACATGATATTTGACTTTAGCGCAACTCTTTCCCGAAGGGGAATAATGCCAACGGGATAAGTTTGAAGTGCTGCTTGGCGAATGGGATGCCGATGATCGTGATCGCCAGCACCAATCCGTGCAGCAAATGCGATACGGCGATTTCCCAACCGAAGAGAATAGCCCAAATGACGTTAAAGATCATATTGGGTGTGCTATCAGTATTAATTGGCACAATTTCCTTGCCAAAAGGTGCCATCGATGCGATGCCAAGCCGAACGACATCCGCCCCTAGCGGGATACCAACAATGGTCAGCATGGTTAACAAGCCGCCAAAAACATAGCCTAAACCAGAGAGAAATCCGCCAAAGATCAACCAGATTAAATTACCTAAAAAACTCATTTTACTTCTCCTTTTCAAGAAAGATCAAAATTATTCTTTCTCTATGATTGTATACGCAAATCTGGTCTTTCAGTTGTGATTTATAAAAAGCGCAGAAAAGCCACTCAACCAAAAATCAGCCTTCCACTATAATTGGCAAAATTTTGGAGAACAAAAATGCAAAGTGCAAAAACAGAGTTTCTACATGGTTTAAGAGATGAAACACCCATCTTGGTGGGTGTCGTTCCCTTCGGGATGATCTACGGCATTTTAGCCCTCGGGGCCGGTTTGAGCGCAAGCGAAGCCCAAGCCATGTCTGTGATCGTCTTTGCTGGTTCAGCACAGTTTATGCTCGCGCAACTTGTTGCAGCAGGCACACCCGCGCTGGTGATGATCGTGACCGGCTTCGTCATCAATCTACGTCACGCGCTCTACAGTGCCTCCATCGCTCCGCATATTAAGGAACTCAATCCACTTTGGAAAACAGTGCTCTCTTACTTGCTAACCGATGAAGCTTACGCCGTCGCTATTACACGCTACTACAAACGGGATGCCAGCCCCAAAAAGCACTGGTACTTTCTCGGCGCAGGATTGGCATTGTGGACATCCTGGCAAATCAGCACCGCCGTGGGCATTTTTGTGGGGGCTCAATTCCCGGAGAGTTGGTCGTTGGATTTCACGCTTGCGTTGACTTTCATCGCGCTGGTTGTCCCTACACTGAAAGACCGCCCTGGGGTTCTCGCAGCCTTATCTGCAAGCCTAGTTGCTGTCCTAACCGCCCCGCTGCCCTACAAGCTGAACTTGATCGTCGCTGCGATTATCGGCATCGCCGTCGGCTTATGGAGCGAAGGGAGCGGAGATGAATAATTTCTGGATCACAATGTTCATTATCGGCATCCTGACTTTCGGCATCCGACTTTCATTTATTGTGATACTTGACCGTTGGCAGCCCCCCAAGCTGATCGAACGCGCGTTGCGCTTTGTCCCGCTTGCGGTACTCTCCGCGATTATCGCCCCTGAATTGGTCTTGCCCGGCGGAACCCTCGACATTTCTTTCGGTAATTATCGTTTGCTCGCCGGACTCGTCGCAACTTTGGTCGCATGGAAAACAAAGAACATCGTCTGGACGATTGTTGCCGGAATGAGCGTTTTGTTGATGTTGCAGTATTTCTTTTAAGGCAAATACTTCACATCTTTAAAGTAGATTGTTTCTGCGCCAATATTCTTGAACACAAACTCAATCGGAATGTAAATCTGGGTTGAGCGAGCTCCTACAAACTCACTTAAAGAGAATGTATAAGTCTCCCACGTATCCGTTAAAACAACCGGGATAAGTGTTTCTTTCCCATTATCAGCTTGCAAACGATCTTTGATGCCGATATAAACCACTTCTCCACCATCTTCGCCGCGCATCTCCACATTCAGCGATTGGTAATCGCTAAAATCCATCGAAGCACGTAAACCGTAAGCAGCAGGGCGTCCAACGGTCATGTAAATAACGCCCCAACTCTGTCCTGAAGGATATGATGCACGCATACTACCATTCATATCTTCTACCCAGCTATAGCGATTGCCGGATGTATCTACCCCCATATCAAACCCTTCGGCAAGTGTTGTTCCAGTATAAATATCAAATGCAGGAGAAATCGGAATAAGCGACTCAACTACAAATCGAATATTATCCAGATAGATTTCGATCCCATCAGGAGTTCGCCCTTGCTCGGTAGCCCAGCCAAAACCATCGATCACATAGGACATGGGCTGTCCTTCAAGGTTGATGTGATATTCCTGCCAATCTTCACTTAAGCTGATAAATCCATCCGCGTCAGATTCCTGAACAAAAACAGAGTCTTGAATAGAAGATGGATAATTTAATAACTCACCTTCTTCATCGTAAGCAACACCGCCGACAAAGAACTTGATCTCTGTGTCGGGCCTATTGGCACGCGCTTCAAAGATAAGCTGCTGATACACACTCAGATCGTACCCTGCGTCAGGTTCTATGCCCCAGTTACCATCCGGTTCCAGCCAGTACATCCCGGACCAACCTTCAACGGAGTCTGCATCTGGATCATAGGTGATTTGAATCGCGGTTTGAGGCCAATTCTGTTCGCTTGTGTAACAGATGTCTAGACCAAGGTTATTGTAGTCACCCATCCAACCGCCGGGGGCAAAGTGATTTTTCTCGCTGGCAAAATCCAGGTAGACGTAGAATTCGTCTGGCATCATCTCTTCGGGAGAAGATGTCACTTGCGCGGTAGCCAGTACGGGCACGTTCGTATCGGAGAGAGGCTGCGGCAGGATGCCGAAGTTATCCATCACACTATCCACATCATCGTACTTATATGTGCGATCCGCATAGAGCAGCCCCCAATAAGGGCCAACACCTCCCTCTGTTTTCCACATCTCGTCAAATGCATCAAAATAAAAATATTCGACCCCTTCTTCAATGGCCAGACTCAAAAATTCTTCGGCAAAACGTTGTTGATTCTCAGGGCTGCAAACGGCCAAGCCATTTGTAGGGCCCGAAGAGGGCCAGCCCGTCTCACCAATGACAACACGCTTGCCATTCGAGGCAGCTTCGATCTTGTGATAATCATCCACGACAGTGCGGGCAGCATTCTCGATGGGAATGCCATCCCAATAAGCGTAAAGATGCACCATCTCGAAATCGACGGCCTCCATAAGCCTAGGATGCGCAAGCAAAATTGCACCGATCTCAGCGGTCGTCACAGGGACATCCACAGCTTCCTGAACGCGCTTTATATATGCCAAAAGTTCATCTTCGCTAAGGTCACCACGTAGGAGTACCTCGTTGCCGACAATGACCGATTCAAGCTCCACCGTATTGGCTAAATTAACCAAACCTTCGATCTCAAGCTCATTGGCGTCTTTATCTTTTCCAAGCCAGGCCCCCGCACTCACACGCAGCCCCATCCCCCTGGCAAGTGCCGGGATTTTTTCATTTATCCCTGTGCTCGAGTAGGTTCGGATACCATTTGCCATACTGACAACAATATCCAGGTCTTCATAAACATCATCCAGCGAAGGCTCGAGCTTGGTATCAGGCGACTGACAATCGCGATAGGGGCTGTACGCCAGTCCACGCAGCGGCGGGATGGGAATAGGCGTCAAGGTTGGCGCCAACGTCGGTGTATTTGTCGGGCGGGCGGTAGCCGTTGGCATCAAGGTGGGTGCTGGTGTTGGTGTCGCACAACTTACAGAAAAAAGTAAAACTAAAAGGATACTGAAAACGAGCTTGGTGCTCATAGATTCGCCTCTATTTATTATTGAATGAAAAATGACTGATCTGCCAGCCGCGTTCCGTTTTGACGAATTCCCATTGGTCTCCCCCCACCGGATTGTAGAAAGGATAGTAACATCCCTGCCCCTTATCTCCCCAACTGCCCTGACTACCACTTACCATGGATACTTGCTTCTGGTCCCTTGTGTAGCTCTCAACCTGAAACCCGAAATGGGTCACTTCACAAACTTCCTGTTTCTCAAACTTCTGCGAATAATAGAGATACACAGGGTAAAGCTCCCCCTCTTCTGCGTTCAACACAATTGCCTTTGGTTCATAAATCTCTTCGATCAATGATAAATCACTATTTGTGACAGCCTTCTCTTCCATTTGGATTAAGGCAATAAGATTATCAAAATCGCGCACACAGGCATTAATCTCCACATCCATGAAAATTGGCGACAAAAATGTCCCTGCGACAAGCACCAAAACAGTCCCCAAAAGAAAAACCAAAATATTCTTATTTAAATTCGCTTCCAAAGGCTTTACTAAAAAGCCCACCAGTACCCATAAGCCAGACAACACACCAAGCAGAATCTTCCCTGAAGGCATATAAGTATAAAAACAGATCAGTTTTCTAAAGAAGAGCAGGGAGACCAGAAAGCCGACAATCGCCCCCACCGCAATTGGATTTAATCTTTTTTTATCCGAAGACATTTCCATGTACACTCCTATGTTCTTGAGAAATTTTCTGTAGAATGAACCCCGCATGTATAGTGTATAAAATCCGGTCAGCAGAGTCAATCTGCGCTTTGTTAAAAAAACAAAAAGACTCTGCCAAAAAGACAAAGTCTACAAAAGTGGGCCCGGCTGGATTCGAACCAGCGACCAAGCGCCAGAGCACTTATGCGCACATATTTTCATCACGGAACAGCTCAAATCTTTTTAATTTTCTCCTGTTTTTAGGCTTCTTTACACCTGAAATACACTGGTTTTCTCTCTCAATTGCTTGTTTTCACATCTCACGAGCAATCCACATTAAGCGATCTTTTGCGACGCTTTTTTCACCGCTAAATAATTCAAGTTCTTGTATGGGGGAAATGCTTCATGCCTGATACCCCCGTCTTTCTCGGTTTTTCAGAGCCAGAAGAAAACTGGTATCGCCTCCCCAATAACTGGTTTGATATCTGGCACGTTGTTCGCAATGAGCATGGTTCGCGTTTTGCACCCATGCTCAAAATGACCGAATATGTTCTCAAACATACCTGGGGTGCAGGTAGATTTAACGGGCATATTCAACTATCTGCAGACGAGATCCGCTCAGGGCGGCGGCGTAATAAATCCGCACGTTTTGATAACGGCACGAGCATATCCCCAAATTCAGTCCAGAGTGCCGGTAAAACATTGGCGCAGCTTGGCCTATTGGAGATCGAGCAAGATCAAAACGATCTGGCACGCCGCCTACGTACATATCGCCCTCACATTCATGAAAAGTTAGAAGCGGAAGCAGCAAGCGAACCCTTTACAGGGTTTTCTCTCCCGACACAGAACTACTTCAAAGTTCCCAAAGTCTGGAGTGACATTACTGCCAATATCTCTAGTGCAGCAACTATTCTCACCGTGGAATATCTGTTCCGCCATACATGGGGCTTTAACAACAAGGAGGGTGTCTGGCTTAGTGCAGATGAGATCGCCGCAGGTCGCCTATACAGTGATGGAAGCCGCTACGATGCCGGTACAGGCTTCGATGTTTCATCCATTCATCGTGCCTTGAAAGAAGCCTTAGCCTTGGGACTGGTTGTCTGGATCGAGAAATATGAAAGCGGCATTTCTACACGCCTGTTCAATCTGCGCTTCAAGGGCATGCACACAAATGAAAACGGGGAATATCTGGGGCTGGCAGCAGAAGAATCTACCCAAGCCAGTGGCGCTATTGAGGTGGTCAGTGACGCAAAGGATGACAATCTCGTTTGCACTATAGAGGAACCTGGTGGCACTAATGATGTGGTCGATTGCACA
>JBNKMO010000043.1:0-3465 GCA_050293165.1 Anaerolineales bacterium
GTGAGCTGCTTGTAGCTTGACATCTGTGCTCCTTTACTTTGGTCGGTATCGGAGACTATGCTACCGCAGCTTGCCTCTTTCTTCGACATCTAAAGTTGCACTTACTACTTGAATCTAAGGCCCGCCCGAAAATTCAGAAAACAAGCAGGTTTTGAATTAGATGCGATTGCCCTAGGCTTAAACAGATCTTAATCTATTTACCTGCAATCGAATGATACAATTCCGATTTGATTTTTTTACGGCAACATTGAAAAAAGCATCTGTTTTTAGTCTAAGGAGAACCCAAGAAAATGAAGAATAAAAAGATTGTTTTTGCACTTATCGCAGTTGTTGTCATCGGATTGATTGTGGGAGGCAACGCATTCATGAAAGACCGCGCGCAAAGAGCCAGATATACCGCCCAGCGTGAGCTCGCTGACCAGTTGGGGAATATCTGCAGTGGCACTGGCGCAGCAAGCTCGGCAGCTTATGCTGCATCAGGGCAGCACCCCGTGATATACGCCGTAGATAGACCTATGGGCTACACATCGGATGCTTTTTATTACACACCTTTAACATGGAAAGCCAACTCTCTGGACGAAATGCAATTGGTAGCCTGCATCACAGAAGAGGAAACTGAACTCGAGCAGTGTTCCTATGACGTGAGCACCGGAGGCAAAGCGGTACTCATCCGCGCTCAATATCAAGTTGTGGTCACCTTGCGTGAAGCGCAAACTGGAGCAGTGGTTGCCACGAGCGATGTGATAAAGGGAGATCTTCCCCGAGAGTGCCAAGTATCAGAAGAATTTACAGCCGGAGAGTTGACACAATATGTAACCGGAGCGCGGCCGAGTGATCTCATTGATGAATGGCTAAAGCCATTCGTCGAAGCGCCATAATAAAACGTATGCTAATGAAAAAAACAAGAGACCGAGTGAATCACTCGGTCTCTTGTTTTTACTGCCTACGCCCCAACATCCTTCATTCAGGCTTTCAGCACCGCCTCGCGCAGCAATCTGTTCGGTGCCAGCCATCTAATTCCATTTTTTACAATCCTTCAACGTGTAACTTTTCGCAGGTGAATGGATAGTATAAATAAGAACGATGAAAACACTACATCAAATTTACCAAGAATATGCGCCCGCAGTCTACCAATTTGCTTTAGGGTTGTCTGGCGATCCCGCCTGGGCAGATGACTTGGCAGCCGAAACTTTTGTCAGAGCACTGGTCTCCCCAAATCCAATTCGGGAGGCAACCGTCAAGGGCTATTTATTCACGATCACCCGCAATCTCTATTTACAACAACTACGCAAAGATAAGCGGCAGGTTGCCCTTGATGACAATTCCGCGTCAAACACGCCCGGGCCAGAAAGCATTCTACAAAATCAGGAGACAATCCAAAATCTATTGGTTGCTTTGCAGCAACTATCTGACCTTGATCGCACGATCTTATTGATGCGTGCACACCATGAGCTTTCCTATGCGGATATTGCAACGGCTTTAGGGTTGTCACTCTCAGCTGTCAAAGTTAAGATTTTTCGAGCAAGGCGAAAGCTGAGTGATTTAATACAGGAGAAACAAAATGAAGATAACTGAGGATATCATCATGGATCTATTGCCGGCATATCTCGCCAACGAGGCAAGCGAAGACACGATGGAATTGGTGGAAACCTATTTCAAAGACTATCCCGAGTTTGCAGCGCTTACAAGACAAATGAATATGCAGTTTTCTGCTCTCCAAGAAAGTGAGCCTGCCCCCGACCAAGAAAAGGAGATTTTAATGAGAGTGAAAAAGATTTTGCGCTTACGTTCAATATTATTTGGCGCTGCCTTGTTTTGCACAGCAATGCCGCTATCTATGGCCTGGAATAGCACTGACGGGGCCACCTGGATCATGTTACGAGATGCCCCAACACTCTCCATTACTTTTGGGCTGGGCGCGATCATTCTTTGGGGCACATATTTTTGGACACACCGCATCCTTAGAGAGAACGGGAACTAAAGCAAAGGGCGGCTTTCCCCGCACCTTTTTCTAAAAGCAAGCCATATAAAAAGAGACCGAGCAATTGCTCGGTCTCTCATTTTTTCTGTTTATGCTTCAGGCTTCTATTTCGATTGTCGCATTTTTGGGTAAAGCCAAGCCTGCCGCAACTTCAACCGCTTTGATAATCCCAGCAGGCACGGGGCAGGCGGAGTGTGCGCAGAGACGTAAACCGGCATCAATCACCTTTGGCACACTTTTTCCACGACGCGAAGAAATTTCGTTGAGCGCATCAACTTCGACAATCTCCCCAGCCATTTTTGTGATATGCGGACAGCTGCTTTCAATCTGTAGCACCACACGATACTTTTCGATCCGTGTCGCTGTTACCGTCGTACGTTCTCCACAAATCCCGGAATCTATTCTTGCAATCGACATTTTTTACTCCAAAAAAGCTACGCTCCAATATCCTTCAGGGCTTTCAACGCGGCATCGTGCAGATGTCCATTGGTTGCCAGAACACCACGATTATTGAGCAGCATACGTCCCTGCGTGAAATCGAGCGGCTTGCCGTCCAGATCGCTGATACGCCCGCCTGCTTCGGTGAGCACGAGCGCTCCCGCTGCCTGATCCCAAATCTTCTCTTTATAATCCAGGCGCTTCGGCGAAAGCAGGCGCAGGATGATCTCGCCCGCACCGGCTGCCAGCACCGAATATTTTACCTGACTATCCATGCGCACGGGTTCAGCGACGGATCCTAAAGCGGATGCGAACTCATCGATCTTGCTGACATCCGTATGACCGGACTCAAACGAACGCATCAAACGGGCTTCAGCCCCGTTCGCTCGTGGGGAAACTTGAATCCGTTTCCAATCCTTTTCTTCACCCTCGACCAAATCCGTTAACCAAGTCCCCTGCCCTTTGACGGCGACCATCAACGTTCCCAAGCCGTCCGGCTCAGATTTGGTTCCGTCTGTCAGGTTCGGGCAGCCGAGCACACCGATCTGTACTTCGCCGTCTTCAACCAAAGCCAACGCAACGGCATATTGGTCACCACGAATAAAGCCTTTAGTCCCGTCGATGGGATCAACTGTCCAAAAGCGTTTGGCGGCATCCGCTGCACCGCGGTCAATCCACTCACAAACGGAATCAGCTTCGGCTCCGGGGACGAAACGGGCGGTGTATCCCGTCACAGCTTCGAGGAGATGTTCAGCGCCATCTTCCTTGAGTGCATCCGAGGCTTCTTCCCCGACCAACACCGCATCCGGGAATTGCTGCATCAGCAAATAGGAAACAAGCGCTTGCGAGGCAAAATCCGCCACGGTGACCGGGGATTTGTCGCCTTTGGTGAGGGCATCGGCTGCGGTTTCGGTCTGCACGGTTTTGACGAGCTTGGCTGCCTGACGGACAGCATCGAGGGCGAATTTGACTTCAGGGTTGTTGGTATCGAACATAATAATTCCTTGTCTGAATTGTAGTGGAGGGGTAACCCCACCCCCACACAA
>JBNKMO010000044.1:0-16733 GCA_050293165.1 Anaerolineales bacterium
GGCACGAACTCCCCCTCGCGCCAGAGCGTCATCTACCCGCCTATGCCGGAGAATATTTCATTCGCCGTCTTCACCTTCGACTTTCGCGGCTTTGGCGAGAGCAGCGGAGATTTTGAACCAGCGGGCGGACTGATGGATGCCAAAGCTGCCTACGAATTCGCCAAAACGCTCGCGGGCGTTGACCCAACTCGCATCGCGGGCATCGGCTCCAGCATCGGCGCGGACGGCGTCGTGGATGGCTGTGGCGAGGGCTGCATTGGAGCACTTTCACTCTCGCCCGGCGGTTATCTAGGCGTCATCTACCCCGAAGCAGTCACGGTTCTGGATGAAAAAGAAAAAACCGTCACCTGCATTGCCGCAGAAGGTGATACGCCATCAGCGGTCGCCTGCGAAGCGGCAACTGGAAAATACTACGAAAGCATCATCTACGTCGGTGGCGAACACGGCGATATGTTCTTCCAAAATCCGCCTGATGGGTTTGGTGAGATGCTCTACGATTGGCTTATGACCGTTTTCGAGATCGAAGCCTAAAAAGCACCAAACAACTTTCGACAGACCCTAAAGCTCTTGTTGAGCTTTAGGGTCTGTGAATTTAAGACTGAGCACAATCAACAAAAGAGAAAACAAGGTTGTCTTGTGGTATCATCTCCTGAAACATACCACAAGGTATGGTTTGTATAAAAAGGAGTATTGATGAATAGGTCTGGCAAATTTCTCGTTTTCGGAGGCATTTCAAGCATGGTTGTAGCTCTTTTGCATATCTTTATCATCTTTGGTGGAGCAGATTGGTATCGCTTCTTTGGTGCGGGGGAAGAAATGGCAACGATGGCAGAGGCGGGATCGTGGCTACCGGGGATCGTCACATTTGGCATAGCCCTTGTCTTTTTTCTATGGGGGTTATATGGGTTTTCAGGCGCAGGGAAAATAAAGCCACTCCCCTTCTTAAAACTGGGACTTACGCTCATCTCTGGCATATATCTCTTGAGAGGGCTGGGGATTATTCCCGCACTTATCTTTGCTCCAGAACTCGTGGACGCCTTCATGTTTTGGAGTTCTCTGATCAGCCTGATTATTGGATTAACTTACGCAATCGGCACAAAAGAAAGATGGCAAAAATATAAAGGAGTTTAAGATGAAGAAACGCTGGATAGGACGCTGGATGATTGGCACAGCAACCATTCATACAGTTTTTGCTTTGGTTGTTTACGCAGAGATTTGGAGAAAAATAATATCAGCAGGAGTATGGAATACTGTTGGAACTGCCCCAGAAATTGGCGCAGCAGTCCTCTTTTTATTATGGGGTTTCTTATATTATGTCTTGGGATTTACCGTTGACAGTTTAGAAAAGAGAGAGATTAACCCTTTGCCAAACTCTCTGGGTTGGGGACTATTGCTTAACGGCATCGTTGCTGTTGTACTGATGCCCGCATCTGGCTTTTGGTTATTATTCCCACCCGCCATAGTCATCATAAGAAGCAATAGAAAAAAATCTGATGCTGCTTGATAAATATATGACTGATTTCGACTTCAATGAAGTTCATCAAATTGAAATCAGCGCATTTCCTGCCGAGGTATATCCCATTCTCAAGGATTTAGTGCCTGGACAAGAAAAATTATGCTAACCTTGATAAAAGAAGAGGTAGAGTAAAAGTGGCTCGCAAAACAAAAAAAGATTGGTTTATTGCCAGCATCAATATCCTGGATGAGTTTGGACATAATGGACTAAGAATTGATGCCCTCACCACAAAATTAGGCGTTACAAAAGGTTCTTTCTATCATCATTTTAAAAATTATCAACAATTCAAAGAGGACTTGCTACGTTTTTTTGAAGAAGAGGGTACGCTGGATATTATTATCCAGACAGAAGAAGTAGAAACCCCTAAAGAAAAATTGCATCGCCTACTGGATATTATCGTAAGGAAACAAGAAGATTATCCCCCAAAAGTAGAAGTCGCAATGCGCGTCTGGGCATTACAAGACAAGGATGTTCGCGAATTGCTGGAGCGCGTGGATAAACGCCGCATGGACTATGTAGAAAGCTTATGCTACGAAATCACTACAGACAATCTCCAAGCCCGGCTCATGTCAGAGATGCTATACACCATTCTTGTCGGCAGCGAACATACATTTCCGCCTTTGTCACAAACCCGATTAAGAGTATTATTTAACGAGTTTTTACGGCTCTACGAGATTTAATCTTTCAAGGAGATACGATGAGCAATACAGCAGACGCAATCATCATCGGCGGGGGCATTCACGGTGCAAGTTTGGCCTTCCACTTGGGCCAGCGCGGGCTGAAGGCGCTCGTGCTCGAAAAAAATGTGCTCGCATCAGGCGCTACCGGCCGCTCCAGCGGGATGGTGCGCATGCATTACGACCTTGAACCTGAGTCCCGTCTAGCGTGGGAATCTTTTCAGTATTTTCGCAACTGGGGCGAGCGCGTCGGCGGTGACGCTGGTTTCACGCGCACCGGTTTTATCCAGCTCGTCCCCGAAAAGGATGAAGACGCCCTGCGTGGCAACGTCGTCATGCACCAGAAAATCGGCATCCCGTCGCTGCTCGTCACAGCAGATGATGTCAAACGCCTGGCGCCGCATTTCCGCACAGATGATTTCAACATCGCCGCTTATGAGCCGGAATCGGGATATGCGGATCCAAACGCGGCAGCAACCTCCCTAATGGATGCCGCCAAGCGGCTCGGTGCGCGTCTCATGCAGGATTGCGTCGTCCGTGACATTCAACTTGCTTCCGGTAAAGTGACAGGAGTCTCGACAAGTCAGGGCGATTTCTCTGCGCCCATCATCGTCAACGCGGCAGGTGCCTGGGCACAGGGAGTAGCGGAAATGGCTGGGGTTGAGCTCCCTATCACCACGTGGAGACATGACGTGATGTACGTCCGCAACCCGCAACAAATCCCAGAAAATTACCCGGCCGTGATCGACAATATCCACTCGATGTACTTCCGTCCCGAAACCGGAGGGCTGACCCTTGTTGGGCTGGAGGATAATAACCCGCTCGGCGAGTCGCCCGAAGGCTACACCGACCGTGCCCAGTCAGGCTTCGTCAAGCGCGCCATCGAGCGCATCTGCGAGCGCATTCCCGCGATGGAAGAAGGCGACCTACACTCCGACAACGGCGGCTACGACGGCATCTCGGCAGATCAGCGCGCTGTGCTGGGGCAAATCGGCCCCGAGGGTTTCTACTGTCAATGCGGTTTTAGCGGGACAGGATTCAAGATCGCACCTGCGGTAGGTCTCTGTATGTCCGAGTTGATCGTGGATGGGGCAGCAAAGACAGTAGACATCAGCCCGTTTGACCCCAAACGTTTCGCACGCGGTGAACTGCTCAAAGGCGAAAACGCTTACGACGATATTTGGCACTAAATTATGAAAACAGCCTTCGAAAAGAAATCGTCAGTACAAGAAATAAAGGAACGCTTTGACAAGGATGTGGAACGCTTCTCCAATTTAGAGACGGGGCAAACAGCAACTGTTGATGCCCCGCTGGCGATGGAACTCATCACCCAAGCCGCCTACAGAAGCACGCTCAATGCTAGGAAAGTGCTCGACATCGGCTGTGGCGCAGGGAATAACACCCTGAAATTTCTCGAATACGTTCCCTGTTTTGACAGCGACCTGATCGACTTAAGCCAGCCCATGCTCGAAAAAGCGCACGAACGAATTTCGGCTGTTAATACCGGCAAGGTGCGCATGTTGCAAGGTGATTTCCGCGAGCTTGATTTGCCCGATAACGAGTACGATGTCATTCTCGCTGCGGCGGTTTTACATCACTTGCGCGACGACGAAGACTGGGAAAAGACTTTCGAGAAGATATATCGCATCACCGCCCCGGGCGGCAGTGTCTGGATCACCGATCTAATCGCACACGAAACCGACGCTGTCCACGCACTGATGTGGGAACGCTATGGGGAATATTTAATTTCGGTCGGCGGGGAAGAGTATCGCGAGAAAGTTTATGGCTACATCGAAATGGAAGATTCTCCGCGCCCCGTCACTTATCAACTGGAATTGCTCCGAAAAGTAGGGTTTGAGCATGTCGAGATTTTGCACAAGAATTCCTGCTTTGCGGCTTTTGGGGCGATTAAAGGAAAATAATATGTGCCCTGTCCGTATGTCAAAAATCGAATCATCCACGCGCTGTGTGCTTGCCTATAAAGATGCTTTCAACAACCACGACGTGGACGCCATCCTTGCCCTGTTGAGCGAGGACTGCGTCTTTGAACCTGTGCAGGATGATGCTCGGGTCGAGGGGATCGAAGCGATCCGAGCTTATTTGGAGGAGATGTTCAAGGGCAACGAGCAAGCCCAAATCAAGCTCGAGGACATTTCCGGCATGGGATTACATGTCATTATGCGTTGGCAGATGGGCGATCAACGCGGCGTGGATATTTTCAAATTCCATGGAGAGTTGATCTGCGAGAAACTTTCATACGTCAAGAAATAAAGCAAATTCTCATGGCAAAAACTCACGCATCCCTGCTCCCATATCGAAATATCTATGAAGCGACAAACTTTGAGCGCCGGGGGCTCTTTGAATTTCTTGAACAAGAATTACATCCTCGAGAAACGCTTTATCCGGGCTGTGGGGTTCATATTACCCCGGCCTTCTTCTTTCCCCATGTTGTTTTTGTTGACCAATCCGAAGAAGCGATCCAATTCTTTGCCAAACATGAGGAAATCATCAAAAAAATACAACGGAACAAAATTTATCAACGCTCGTCATATATCCAGTTTATCGCCCAGGACTATACAAAAAAGCTGCCTGTGCGTGAAAACCAATTCGATCTGCTTCTTTCCCTTTTCGCAGACAAGATCGCAAAAAATTGTGCAGCATACCTTAAACCAGGCGGATTCCTGCTCACGAACAATCATCATGGAGACGCTAGCGATGCTGCCCAAAACAAGGAGCTTACCTTTTTAGGCGATATAAAATTGCGCAGAGGAAAATACAACTTCAAGGAAAAAGATGGTTTCACATCGAAAGATGGGAAACGTTCTCAGCGCTATTTGAGAGATACGAGCAGCGGGGTTGAATATATCGAAAAGGAAATCTACTATTTATTTCAGCGGTCTTCACAAAAAACAAAGACCAAGTAGGGCTTTCTTCCTTACCCAAAGTCTGTTATCTTTTCTGAACGAAAAACGTTTCTTAACAGGATGCCATGCTCACACAAAAGACCGCCCTTTTACTGATTGACGTACAACAAGGCTTCGACGACCCGATCTGGGGAAAACGCAACAACCCCGACCTTGAGTTGAACATCGCCAAGTTGCTGGATGCCTGGAGAGGAGCAAAACGCCCCATCATCCACGTCCAGCACTGCTCGGTAAACCCGATCTATCCACTGCACCCCGACAACCCGGGCAACGCCTTCAAGCCCGAAGCGCTGCCCATCAAAGGCGAACCGATCTTCCAGAAAACGGTCAACAGTGCCTTTATCGGCACTAATCTTGAAGCCTATTTACGAGATCAAGGGATTGAAGACCTTGTCATCGCAGGCTTAACGACCGATCACTGCGTCTCCACATCCGTGCGCATGGCAGGGAATTTGGGCTTCAATGTCCAACTCGTCTCCGATGCAACAGCGACCTTCGCCAAAACAGGCCCCGATGGCAGGGAGTATTCTGCGGATGAAATTCATGCGGTGAATTTGGCGAGTTTGCATGATGAGTTTTGTCAGGTTGTGAAGATGGAAGACATTGTTTCATAGCCCCACCTAGCCTCCCCATTTTCGAAAAGATGAAAATGGGGAGGGACTATATTCTTGAAAAAAATGTTGCTACACAATAGCCATGCTCCTCCCCTAAATTCGACAGCATCACCGTCGCACGAGTGCCCGTCAGGGTATTTGGGGGAGGCTGGGAGGGGGTAAAATCATACAACTTATTTTCATAGAACATAAAAAGATACGAAACGTATAATGCCAAGAACTCCAAGAAGCAACTCAAAAACGATGCAGCGCGCTATAAATTTACGCAAAAACACAACGCAAGCCGAAGCAGAACTTTGGAAGTATTTACGCCGCAAACAAATGGGTGTGAAGTTTCGCCGTCAACATGCACTGGGAAATTACATCGTTGACTTCTGTTGCATCGAGAAAAAACTCATTATCGAACTGGATGGGAGTCAGCATCTTGATTTGCAGGAATATGATGAAGCTCGCACAACATATCTTGAATCGCTTGGGTATCGTGTGCTCAGGTTTTGGAACAATCAGGTGACGAATGATATTAATGGCGTAGTTTTGTCGATAGAGTATGCGTTAGAAAACAGATAGCTTCTGTAATCCCTGCCCCCACCCGTCCTCCCCCAAATACCCTGACGGGCACTCGTGCGACGATAGTGCTGTCGAATTTGGGGGAGGGGTAAACTTCTCTCAAAAAATAGACTTATTGCTGGCTCCCCCCATTTTGCGTGCAAAATGGGGGGATGTCCGAAGGACAGGGGGGCTGCGCTTGCAAAATCACCCTAATCTGGTATCTTTGCTATCAACTCACCAGTTTACATGGGGAGTTTTGTCAAGTTATTCGGACAAAGAACATAACTTCACTAAGGAATGATGTAATGCTATTTGAACAAAAGAAATCCAATTACGAAAACATTCGAGCACATTGCGAAAAATGCTCAAACAAAACAAAACACTTAGTATTGCAATCTATTAATCAAAGCGATTCGGAGCCAGTTGATTCTCATGATCCACGTTACGGAAACGTGGAATGGCTTGATCGCTATCAAATCATCCAATGCCAAGCTTGTGACAACATTTCTTTTCGCCATCTAAGTTGGTTTTCTGAATATCAAGATGAATATAATGATGGCACTACTGAATACTTATATCCGCAACAGCCAAACAACGAACTCGCAACTCGAGAATTCCCCAACACCCCTGAAATTCTTCAAAGGATATACAAAGAAACGATCGACGCTTATAACTTCAACGCATTTACCCTTTGCGCAGGTGGGCTTCGCGCACTTGTTGAAGGCATCTGCGATGATAAACAAATCAAAAATGGCCCCATTGAAAAAACCGAAAATGATGGCTCTGTAAAAATCGTTAGAAACCATAAATTAGTAGGTAAAATCGCTGGTTTACACGAGGTGGGAATACTATCAAAATCGCACTCTGATATTTTGCATGAACATCGCCTTCTTGGAAATGAAGCATTACACGAATTAAAACAACCATCAAAAATCGAATTAACATCAGCAATAGAAATTATTGAACACATATTAGAATCCTTGTATGAAATCCCCCAAAAAGCAGATAGGTTAAGAAGCTCAAAAAACAAAAGGCAAGGCTCGTATTAATTCCAATCTTTCCAACATTCAACCTTCAAACCTTCCACCCATGAAAAAATACATCTACTTCACCGTCTTCGTCTCTGGCATGACCACCCTGGCTGCCGAACTATCCGCATCCCGCCTGATCGGCAACGTCTTCGGGACGAGTAATCTCGTCTGGGCGGCGATTATTGGGCTGATGCTCTTTTATCTCACCGTCGGGTATTCGCTGGGCGGCAAGCAAGCCGACAAGCACCCACACGCCGAAGCCATGTACAAAGTTTTGGCATGGGGTTCATTCACACTCGGCATCGTCCCGTTTATCGCCAATCCTGTTTTGAGAGCGGCAGCGACCGCTTTTGACGGTCTCCAAGTCGGGGTCATGGTCGGCGCGTTTGTGGCGGTGCTGGTGCTTTTCAGCATCCCGATCACGCTGCTGGGCATGATTTCGCCCTATGCCATCCGCCTAAGCATGGATGATGCCGAACAGGCGGGCAAAATCTCGGGCAATATCTACGCCATTTCCACGCTCGGCTCCTTTGTCGGCACTTATTTGCCTGTGTTGGTGCTCATCCCGACCATCGGCACCACCAAAACCTTTCTCTTTTTCAGCCTTTTGCTGCTTTTCGTGGCGCTGGCGGGCATCGCCAAAAGCGCTGGCGCAAAAGCGATGCTGCCCTACCTGCTGATGGTCGTCGCCATCGCTGTGCTGGCTTTCTTTGGCATTGGACGCAATATCAAAAAGACCGAGGGGCAGGTTTACGAGACCGAGTCGGCGTACAACTACATCGAAGTGCTCCAGCGCGGCAGCGAGACGCACCTACGCCTGAACGACGGGCAGGGCGTCCACTCGGTTTACGACCCCGACAATCTCGACTACAACGGTCCTTGGGAGCAGTTTTTGGTCGGTCCCTTTTTTAACACGCCGCCCTACACCATTGACGATGTCGAGCGCATGGCGATTGTTGGCCTGGCAGCGGGAACATCCGCGCGGCAGGCGAGCGCCGTTTACGGCGATATTCCCATCGATGGCTTCGAGATTGACCCGAAGATCATCGAGGTCGGCGAAGAATATTTTGGCATGGACAAGCTGGATAACCTGAACGCCTACGCAGAAGACGGTCGCTGGGGATTGGAACACAGCCCCTACCAATATGACATCATCGCTGTGGATGCCTACCGTCCGCCCTACATTCCCTGGCATCTGACAACGGTGGAATTCTTCGAGATCGCCGCGTCGCACCTGACCCCCACAGGGGTATTAACCATCAACGTTGGGCGGCTCCCGAACGACCGGCGTTTAATCAACGGTTTGGCAACCACCATTTCACAGATTTTCCCCTCCGTCTATGTGATGGATATCCCCAACACGCTCAACTCGATCGTCTACGCCACCAAAGCCCCGACCAGTCAGGATTTTCTGGCTGCGAATTTCGTCAATCTCTACGAAAGCGGAACAATACACCATCTCCTGCTAGATGCGATGCAAATCGCTTGGGAATATCAACAACCTGGCTACGAAACCACCACCGTCTTCACCGACGACCTCGCCCCCATTGAATGGATCACGAATGATATGATTTTGGGCTTTATGTTGGGTGGGGATGTGTCCAGCTTGCAATAATTACAGTCTCTGAGCGGAGGCGATGCTGGTGGCTGAGTAGGGCGAAGCCCGTATCGAAGCTCAGCATCGACGCAGTCGAAGAGCGGATTTCACAAACATCGTCCTTCGACTACCGCTTCGATACGCTCTTCACTTCGATCAGAGCTACTCAGCGTCCGCTCAGGAACTGAATGGAATATAAACCTATGAACAAAACCTTCTTAACCCTACTCTCTCTTCTCGTCACCATCCTCATCCCCATCTTCCTGCTGATGCTTGGGGTACGGATTTTACTCACCCCCACCTGCCCCGAAGTAGAATACCGCACGCCGGGCTTCCCTGAAGACAGCTACGGTTTCACGCAAGCGGAACGTCTGCAATGGTCAAAAATCTCAATTGAATATCTCGTCAACGATGCGGGGCCGGAATTTCTCGGCGACCTGACCTTTGACGATGGCACACCGCTCTACAAAGACAGCGAAGTCAGTCACATGGTCGATGTGAAGGTGCTGGTCAAGTTCGGATTACGGCTTTGGGCTTGGGCGACGGGGTTACTGGTAGTGCTTGGGGTCTGGGCAAAATTCGGGAAATGGTGGCAAGCCTATCTCTTGGGGGCGAAACGCGGCGGTCAGCTAACACTTGCTCTGACGCTCATTCTTGGCACGCTGGCATCCATCAACTTTTGGGCATTCTTCGAGCAATTCCATCATCTCTTTTTTACAGGTGATAGCTGGATTTTCTACTATTCCGACACGCTCATCCGCCTTTTCCCGATGCGTTTCTGGCGCGATGCATTTTTGATGGAAGGGATCATTGTGGTTGGCGGGGCTTTGGCGCTCGCGTTTGGATTGAAACCGAAAAATTAGCCCCTACCCCCGTCTCCCCAAAATACCAAAAGTATGGGATTTAAGGGAGGAGCTTGCAACCCAAAATGGATTGATGTGTTAAGGGTGGTGTATAATTCTTTCAGTTAAAAGGAGCATCAAAATGAGTGAGTTTTTATCGTTAGAAGGGCGCACTGCTATTGTAACAGGCAGCGCACGCGGAATCGGAAAAGCAATTGCTGAAACCCTGGCAGCACGCAGTGCAAATATTGCAGTCGTCGATTTGCGCATGGAATTAGCAGAAGAAACTGCAAACGAAATCTCTGCAAAATTAGGCGTTGAAGCCATCGCTATCGAGGCAGATGTTTCAAATCAGGAAAGCGTAAAAGCGATGGTCAAAAGCGCCATTGATAAATTCGGCAAGGTCGATATTTTGGTTAACAATGCTGGCATTACCCGAGACGGGCTGATTATGCGCATGAAGGAAGAAGACTGGGACATGGTGCTAAATATCAATCTCAAAGGTGCTTTCAATTGCGCCCAGGCCCTTGCCCGCCCGATGATGAAAGCTCGTTATGGACGTATCATCAATATTTCTTCGGTTTCCGGTGTCACGGGGCAAGCCGGGCAGGCAAATTATTCGTCATCGAAGGCGGGGATGATCGGCTTGACCAAAGCGCTCGCCAAAGAACTTGGTTCCCGCAACATCACCGTGAATGCGGTTGCTCCGGGTTTTATTGAAACGGTTCTGACTCATGATCTACCCGAAGAAATTAAAGATATTTCGATGAAACTAACCCCGATGGGACGCTTCGGTCAACCGCAAGATATTGCGAATGCGGTAGCTTTCCTCGCTGCCGAAGAATCATCTTTCATCACCGGCGTGACTTTACAGGTCGACGGCGGGATGGTGATGTAGAAATCAAGTCATAAGTTTTAGGTTATAAGTAACGGGTTGGGCAGAGATTTACCCTGCCCAACCTTAGAAAAAGGAGAAAAGATGGATCAAGACACCCGCCCCCCTGGAAAAACAACGGTCGCACCCGATGTTCTTGTCGAGATTGCGCGCATGGCGGCATTAAAAGTAGCCGGCGTCCACGCGATGGCACCTGTCACAGGCGGCGTCAACCGCCTTTTCGGGCGCGGCATCAGCGATGGTGTACGCATCAAGATCGAAGATGACGTTGTCATCGCTGATATGTACATCGTTCTCGACAACGGCATCAATATCCGCGATGTGAGCCGAACCATTCAACAAAAAGTCACCCGGGCTATCACCGAAATGGTCGGCATGGACGTAGCCGAAGTTAATATTCATATTGAAAACATCGCCTACGAATTAGAAGAAGAGGCATAAGCTGCATGAAGCAACGCACCAGAGCGCGCAGTCTCGCTCTGCAAGTACTTTACGAAGTTGATTTGAGCAACCACCCCCCAGGACAAGTTTTCACCGAGCGCCTGGAGGAGGCTCCCCTAACAGAGACCCTCGCAGAATTTGCGCGCAGGATCGTCTTTGGCATCATCCCCATTACTGAAAATCTCGACAATGCTATCGCTAAATACGCCCCCGATTGGCCCCTCGATCAAATTGCGCCCATTGACCGTAACATCCTGCGGATTGCATTTTGGGAATTTGGCATCGACAAAGAAACCCCTGTCAAAGTTGCCATTAACGAAGCCGTTGAATTAGCCAAGCTCTACGGCTCCGATGCGGCCCCCAGTTTTGTCAACGGCGTCTTGGGCAGCCTTGCCAAACATCAAAACGAAATCCTTCAATCCATTCAGGCAAGCATCAAAGGCTAATTCATGGATATTCTTGGTATCGGCGCACCCGAACTTGTCTTCATTATCGTCATCGCCCTGATCGTCCTAGGCCCCAGAGACATGCAAAAAGCGGGCAAAACCATCGGCTCCTGGATGCGAAAAGTAGTCATGTCGGATGAATGGCGCAGCATCAAAGACGCCTCACGCAAACTTAAAACGCTGCCCAATCAACTCATGCGCGAAGCAGGCGAAATTATTCCTGAAGTTCAAGAATTTGACGAATTTCGCAACAAAGACATCAAGGTAACCCTGCCCAAAGATGACTTTGGCGCGTGGACAGGGAAACCTGTATCCCGTCCCGCTTCTGACAACAGCATCGCCCCGCCCGTGAACGATAAACCTGCTCCCGCACCAAAAGCGGATACCGGCCCTGTTCTCAACTCCCCCACTGACTCTGATTTCATAGAAAACGACAATGCGTAAATTCTTCAAAAAACTATGGGGCATCATCACAGCGCCCTTTCGTTTCGTCTGGTTTATCCTAAACGCTCCCTTTCGAGGGATCAAGAAATTACGCGCCTTCCTGAACGAAGACCCAGACGATACTCCACTTATTGATGCCACGGTAGCTGCCTTTCAATCCAAGGAAGCGCGAGCTTCCATTTTCGATCACATCGAAGTGCTACGCAGACATCTTTTCCGTATGCTACTCTCGGTTGCTATTACAGTTGCGATATCATTTGCTTTCACACAAAGACTGATCGACTATCTCTCCCAGCCGGTCGGCGGGTTGGAAGCGCTGCGCGCCATTGAAGTAACAGAGTCGATCGGCGTCTTTATGCGCGTTGCCCTGATGAGCGGTATTATCATCGCCTTGCCTTATATTGCTTTTGAATTTTGGTTTTTCCTCGCCCCGGGCTTGAAACCGGCTTCTAAAAAATTCGGATTGATCGGCATCCCACTGGCAACCTTACTTTTTATTGCTGGCGCAGCCTTCTCCTATTATGTGATGATGCCCGCCGCATTACCCTTCCTGCTCAACTTCATGGGCATCCAGGCTGCTTTGCGCCCTGCATCCTATTTCAGCTTTCTCCTTGGCGTAATGTTCTGGATCGGTATCGCCTTTGAATTTCCTTTAGTAATTTATGTACTCAGTGCTGTCGGTATCGTCAAGCCAAAGGTGCTCAAAGAACAGTGGCGTTTGGCCATGGTCATCATCTCCATTTTGGCGGCCGCCATCACCCCCACCGTCGACCCCATCAACATGGCACTCGTGATGCTGCCCATGTCCTTGCTCTATTTTTTCAGCATTGGCTTGAGCTATATCGCTTACCGTAACCGCAATAAAACCCTAGCAAAAATCTAAACCCTCTCCATAAAACCAGGTAAGGGAAATCCTATGCAAAAAACAACTATATCCAAATTTGCTATTTTCAGTTTCATCGCGGCGCTGCTCTTCAGCGGCCCCGCCTGCACCTTTTCATTGCTGGATATCGGCAACAACGGCACAGCTCCAACACAAGCAAGTGGGGATACCGCACAGCCAGCATCCACCCCTGTGCCCTCAGCGGAAGTCAGCTTCACGGTTCACATCCCTGCCCCGCTCGCGCAAGGAGAGATTCTTGCCATTAGCCTGCTGGATGAAGTAACCGGTCTCGCTCTTAATACGACCGACTATCCCCTCCAAGCATTGGATGCACAGACTTACCACGTCTCCCTACCACTGCCCATCAACGCTGTAATTAAATATCGTTATCAGATCGCAGGCAACACTCGTGCTCAGGAAACCACCAGCGACAATTTACCCGTTCGCTATCGCATTTTTAAAGTTGACGGCACCAGTACCGTTGAAGATGCCGTAACCAGTTGGACAGGGCTAAATTACAGCGGCCCAACCGGCCATATTCAAGGCTTGGCCATTGATGCCGTGAGTGGAGAAGCAATTCCCAATCTGCTCATCAGCGCCGGCGGCGTACAAACCATGAGCGACGCATCCGGGCATTTCTACCTTGAAGGTGTTCTGCCCGGCTTACACTTGCTCAGCGCATATGCGCTGGATGACTCACACCAACCCTTCCAGCAAGGCGCACAGGTCGAAGCAGGTCTAATCACACCTGTACAAATCCACGTCGCGCCCGCCGCGCTCGTTAACGTGACCTTTGTTGTCAATACACCTGATAATACCGTTCAGGGCGCTCCTGTGCGTCTGGCGGGCAATATCCTGCAACTAGGCAATACGTTTGGCGACTTACGCGGCGGCTTTAGCGCGATTGCAGACCGGATGCCAATAATGAATCACGTAGGGGATGGGCGCTACAGCATCACTATGCAACTCCCCGTTGGCACAGACCTGCGTTATAAATACACCCTTGGCGACGGATTCTGGAATGCAGAGCATAAATCCACGGGGGAACATCAGCTTCGTCGGCTGGTAGTACCGGAATCAGATATCGTCGTCGAGGAAACTGTCGAAACATGGCAAGCAGGCCCCTCCTCCCCGATTGTTTTCGATGTCAATGTCCCAACCAATACTCCAGCCGGAGACGTCATCTACATCCAATTCTCGCCCTACTCGTGGACAGAACCGATCCCAATGTGGTCGATGGGCAATAACCGTTGGACATATAAGCTCTATGGCCCGCTCGACGTGGTAAATAATTTTGGCTATCGCTATTGCCGCAACGCACAATGCGGCAGCGCAGATGATGTTGCCACAATGGGCAACGCCACTGCCGGGCACCAAATAGCAGCCAGTCTTGCACCGCAAAACATCCGAGATACCATCACCAATTGGGCATGGCTCGACAATAACGAACCCTACACGCTTGTCGCAGCATCCATCCAGGCTGGCAACGCCGATTTTCTGACCGGCATTGAATTTCAATCCAACTACGCACCCAACTGGACAAACTTCACATCACAGGCGCTGCAAAATGTCTCTGCGCTACATGCAAATTGGGTTTTTCTAACCCCGAGTTGGAGTTTCTTGCGCACCCAACCGCTTACCTTTTCAGCACAACCGGGGAACGATCCGCTTCTGGGTGATGTGGAGCTTATGATGCAGCAAGCCAACGCGCTTGACCTGAATATCGCACTCTTCCCAACACCACATTTCCCCGCATCTGCTGATGATTGGTGGATGAGCGCACCGCGCGACTTTGGCTGGTGGAATGAATGGTTTGATCGTTACCACCAGTTTGCGCTGCACTATGCAGATATTGCCGCGCAAAATAATGCGCGTGCGCTGGTTCTTGGCGGAGAGTGGCTTGCTCCCGCTATGCAAAACGGATTACTCGCTGATGGACAGCCTTCCAGCGTCCCAGCCGACGCCGAGCTGCGCTGGAGTAATATCATCAACGATGTGCGCACACACTTCACTGGTGAAATTTGGTGGGCTCTTCCCTATACGCCCGGCAGCCTTGATAGCAGCCCTACCTTCATTAAAAGCGTGGACGGCGTCTATCTGCTCTGGGATGCCCCCTTAAGCAATGATGGACAGGCAAGCAAAGAAACCATGACCGCTGAAGCCAACCGCTTGCTGGATGAAGAAATCTCCCCATATCAAGCCAATATTGAAAAGAAAATCATTCTCGGTCTGGCGTTCCCTTCAGCAACAGGTGCAAAAACGGCCTGCGTCGCTGATCCATCAGGAGGTTGCCTCGACTGGACAGAGCTCAATCGCCCGGAAGCAGACATCCCATCCGTCGGATTGAATCTGCTCGCACAGACAGACGCATATGAATCAATTTTCAACGCCATCAACGGACGTTCGTGGATTGACGGCATTGTCAGTCGTGGTTACTACCCCCCCGTCATGCTACGCGACAAATCTGCATCTGTATTCGGAAAACCTGCTGCAGATCTGCTCTGGTATTGGTATCCGCGCTTTTTGGGCATAGCACAATAGCACACACCAAAAGGGCTGCTCAGTAGTTGAGCAGCCCTTTTGCTTTTTACGGGGTTGGGGTTAGCGTTTCTTCGTATGGAGACATGGTCTCCGTTGCTGTTTCTGTCGGCGTATTGAAAGAAGTCGGCGATGCGGTTGCTGTGGCCGAAGGAGAAGGCGTCGGCGAGGTTGTCAGATGAGGGTAATAAAACTCAAAGGATCGGCGCGGGTCTGTATTTTCTCCGTCCGTTCCACCTACCCAGTAGGTCTGACCATTCACAGCCTTTACTTGCACAAAGAGCCAACCAAACTCATTGTTTTTATTCATAATGCCGGTTAGTGTTAAAACCGATCCTTCTTCCTCCATAGGACCATCCATAGCTTTGTTGGGGATAGCGCGTATTTTTACACCATGAGGACGCGTTACCAATACCTGCACCCCAACCAGAACTTCGAATCTCTTATTCGTGCCAATATTCTCACCAGAGCCTTTTGGCATTACGACTACCTCGCCCGTTTTCCAATCGGGCCAACTGGTTAAGATCGGCGGCGTGCTTGTTGCAGATGCGGTCGGCGTTAAAGTTGGGCTAGCCGTTATCTGATAAACAAACGATGTCATTGTGGGCAAAGGGGTAAACGTTGGGCGGAGCGTCGCCTGCGTAGGGGTTTTTGAAAAAGAGGCTTCTGCCATCTGCGTTTGCCAGGCTGCTGCCGTTTGAGTGCTTGCAACAACGGTATAAATCAGGCTTGGATCCTGCATCGGTGGCGGGGTGCATGCAGCTAACAAAACTATCAGCATAAACAAGTAGAGCAGTCGTTTTTTTACCTTCATTCTCACTCCAAGTTTCATAACTTAATCACATGTTGATTATACACAAAGGCTAGTCCCCCGACCATCTAACTTTCAGGGGAAAATCACAGGGTTACGCCAAAAATTCAAGATAACCACTATCCCCTCATGTGGATGGGCTCATTTTTTTTGAATGCAAAACCATCCGGTAAAGATTGTGTTTCTATTTTCATCAATACACAAAAGTGTCGGTATAATAGCCGAACCAATTCGCCCAATCGGAGGAGATATGTCTTTAAAGTTACGTAATTTTTTAATCGGTTTGATTGTTGTTTTGCTTGTTCTGGGTTCGGGAGGTACCCTCTTTTATAAAAACTGGGTCAAAACCAATACTCCCTTATCCTTCCCACAAGTCGAAGGTGAGATTACGATTGCGGGCTTAGATGCCCCGGTCACTGTTCACCGTGACGAGATGGGCATCCCGCACATCTACGCCAGCACCTTGCACGACCTCTTCATGGCGCAGGGCTTTATCCAAGCACAGGATCGCTTCTGGCAGATGGA
>JBNKMO010000045.1:0-7931 GCA_050293165.1 Anaerolineales bacterium
TGTGATGATGAGGCGATCTTCTTGCCCCGCCGAAATACCCGTGACAAGAGTCTGAATTAGGAAGATGGCGTAAATGATGAGCAGGGGCTCTTTTTGCTGCCATGAAAAACGAGATGAAAGGAAGAAATAACCAAAGAGCGGTAAAAAGAGAATGTGCAGAAAAACCGCCGCGTAGTTGAGATTGCGCGTAAAGTTGAGCGCCAGATTGCCTTCGCCAAGCGCAAAGAAGGAATGTGTGAGCAAGTTGTCGACGATCAGATTGTCGAAATAGACCAGAATTGTTTCGCTGGGATATTCTTGTAAATAGCTGAGTTGGTCGCTGGTTTCCCAATCGTCGATCAATTCCATCGTTGGGCGCCATGCGGTGCCTTCGTTATCCATATAGACACTGGCAACGAAATAATTCTTGAAGGTATAGCTCCCGATCTGTGAAATGGTGATTGAGCGGTCATAGGCATAGGTCAGCCCGAATTGGATCCAGATCGGGATGAGCAGCAGAAAACCGATGCCAACCTTTTTGAGCGTGATGCTTTTGATATTGCGAATAAGCCAATAGATCAGGAATAAAACCAGTTGAAGTTGATAGGTTGGTTTGGTCACAGTCAGTAGCGCAAGCAAGAAGATCAATAAGGCGTCGTTACGTTTTTCTTCATGCGTGAGTAGCCATAAGAAAATTGCCAGCAAGAAAATATTCAAACTCTCGGTTAACCCATGAAAAGTCAGAATTAACGGCGAGGGGTGCACGAAGAAAAGCATCGCACCAAACATCGCAAGCGGCACATTTTTTGTCAGATTGTGGAGCGCCAGATACAAAAAGGAAATCCCGCCAAACCACATCAGCATTTGCCCAAACCACATCACGGTCTCGCCGCGCGCGCCGAAGAGTGCCTTGTTCAAGCCTAAATAGAAGGGATACAGCCACGGGCGCGTTAAAATCGTACCGTTATTATTAACCCCGAAAAGCCAATTTGCGGCATCCTGATAGGAACGCGCATCATTTGCCCACCAGAAAAAACGCCCGGGATTTTCAAGCAATATCTTACTGCCTTCCAGACCGTTCAGGTAGAAGGCCCAGAAGAAGTAGTAAAGCGCGGCGAAGAAGAGCAGCACGCCCAATCCCAGCAGTGTGTCTTTTTTCAGTTTTGGTCTAAAAAATGCAGAAATTTTGCCTAACATCAGCCAACCTGTTGATAACTACGCATTTTCTGTGGATAACCCTGTTGGTATTGTGTATAGAACTTCATCAAACCAGTGGAAAAGTCAGGGATATCCCGCCCCAAAGCGGTGGATAACTTGTGGACGGCTAGACGCAGGTTTTGAGATCGCTTTGCGGTCAAGCCGGAATCGGACACGGAAATGGGATGGATCAAACTTTCATCGAAGCCGAATTGACGGGCAATTTCCTGCCCAAATTCATATTTCGTAATCGCTCGTGACCCGACGGTGTGGTACACGCCCGAAAGGCTTTTTTCCAGTACCCCAATCAGCGTCTCTGCCAAGTCCCCGACGAAGAGGGGGCAGAAGTAAACATCGTCAAACCCGTTGACCTCTTTGCCCGCGCCCAAATTGTTGACGAAAAACTCGGAGAGTGAGCGCGTCCCACTCAACGACCAGCCAAAGAAATTGACGCGTGCAATCGCCGCAGCGGGGTTGGCGTCGAGGACGGCATATTCGCCATCTAGCTTTGTTTGGGCATAAACGCCAAGCGGATTGGGGGCATCGTCTTCGGTGTAGATGCCGTCTTTTGTGCCGTCGAAAATTGCATCGGTAGAGATGTGCAGGAAACGGATATCCCGCTCAAGACAGGCTGATGCCAATTGACCGGGCAGTACCGCGTTCAGGGTAGCGGCGTTGCTCGGGTCCAGTTCGCAAGCGTCCACATTGGCGTTCGCAGCGCAGTGGATGAGGGCATCCGGCTGGGATTCATCGAGAATGCGCGGGATGGCATCCGCATCCAGCAAATCCGCTTTGATGAGCGAGAAAGGGGTATTTGCCAAGGATGCACGATCCACGCCGATGATTTCATGTGTACCATGCATTTGCAGGCTGAGATTCAGGCCGAGTAAGCCGGAAGCTCCAGTGACTAAAATTCGCATGAGAGTCCTTTCACGTTTCACGCGTCACGTTTTACGGGCGAGTGAAACGTGAATCAGCCTTCGAGCGTGCCTGCGTTATAGGCTTCTTCAAAAGGCGCTATATATTTTTTGATGCCTTCCACATCCAGCCATTCGGAGTTGTTATCGCTGGTGTAGGAGAAACCTTCGGGGAGGGATTTGCCCTTGTCCTGCCACGAGTAACCGAACCAGCTCGCTTCAACGGGCTGGACGACGAACATGTCGTCGAGTTCAACGGAATGGCGGGATTCGTCTACAGAGAGCAAATCTTCATGCAGCTTTTCGCCGGGGCGAATGCCGATGATCTCGATCTCGGCATCGGGCGCGATGGCGCGGGCAAGGTCAACAACGGTCGTGGATGGGATTTTGGGCACGAAGACTTCGCCGCCTTCCATTTGCTCGATGCAGTTGATGACAAACTGGACGCCCTGTTCGAGGGAAAGCCAGAAACGAGTCATGCGATCATCGGTGACGGTCAGCTTGCCCGTGGAGCGCATCTTTAGGAAAAGCGGGACGACCGAACCGCGTGAGCCGACCACGTTCCCGTAGCGGACGCAGCTATAGCGCGTTGCTGTGCCTGCGGCATAATTATTGGATTGAATGACCAGCTTTTCGCCGACCAGTTTGGTGCCACCATAAAGATTGGCAGGGCTGACGGCTTTGTCGGTGCTCAAGGCGAGCACTTTGCTAACGCCTGCATCGAGCGCCGCTTCGACGACATTTGATGTGCCGATGATGTTGGTCTTGATGGCTTCCATCGGGTTGTATTCGCAGGCGGGCACTTGTTTGAGCGCCGCCGCGTGGACGACGATATCCACACCATGCATGGCACGCAGCAAACGGTCGCGGTCTCGTACGTCGCCAATGAAGTAGCGCAGACGTGGATCATTGTAGCCAGCTACACGCATTTCGTGTTGTTTGAGCTCGTCGCGGCTGAAGATAATGATCTTCTGCGGGTTCTTCTCTGCGAGAAGGATTTTGGTGAATTTCTTACCGAATGAGCCTGTCCCGCCAGTGACGAGAATGGTTTTATTTGTCCAGTTCATAATTTATCCTTTACTTCTTCGTATAATTTTTACTCTTCTGCCTTCATCGTCCCCTAACTGTAAATTTAAGTTTGGCAAAGCCCGAATAAAAGCCTTTGCCGATTCTATACAATTTTCAATATCTATGTCTAGCTCATATTTTTTTTGAATCTCTGCATGAATAGAGTCATGGTTAACTAAAAGTTCATATTCATTTTCACTATAGCCCTTATCATGCTTATATGCATTTATCGTTTTTCTAACTAGCTCTACATCTTGATATCCAGATAATTCTGAGAGTTTAATGTCATAACTACATTCAATTTTTCTGACAGCTTTTTTTCTGTCTCGATACCAGCTTTCCTGTAAAGATTTGCCTGTTTCTTGAGACAAAGTAGTTGAGGCAATCAACTTCAATTCATATTCAACAATGGCATTTATCTCATTGAAAGCTGCCCGTAATACTATATCTTGATATGCCATCAGCGTATCTAGAGCATTTTCATAAAGCATTTCGCCTTGCATTCCTTCTGGAAATTCATAATCGCCTTTTGCAATGCGAACATAATCATCATGGACATTAAAAGCACGCTCAACAAACATTCTGGCATTATCTAATTTTCCAATCACAAACGAACGACGATATATCATATTGTTCTTTACCACTTGAACTGCAATGCACTTTCCGCTTTGCTTCAAATACAATGCAGTTCTTACTTTATAGCTTTGAAAATGCCAGAGTCTTTTCTGATAAAAATCTCGCCTTTTTCGGCGAGGAGGTTTTTGACCTCTGTTTCGATTTTGTTTAAAACCGCCGAAGGGACGCCTTTTATTTTGGTAACCGAGTTGGTGTAAGCCATCATCAAGTCAAAATCCGTGACCCGCAGATTATCTTGATAGCGCAAAATTTCTACAGATGAGAAGTGCGGGGCAAGTTGCTCCCTTCCATTATCCAGCGTGAAAGGAAGCCCTAAAGAGATGTTGTTTGGGTCAGGATGGGCGGCTTTCAGCCATTCGTTCATCTCAAACAGATGCTTTTTGCCATTTGTGGCGGCAATGAAAACACCATCCGCTTTGAGTACACGCCGAATTTCTTTCAGCGCTTTTGGGCGATCCGGCACATGGTAAAGCATGTGATTGGCAATAACGATGTCGAAAGTCTCATCATCGAACGGGATAGCCTGTGCGTCGATCTCGCGGTAGGTGAACTCATGTTCAACGCTCGCCAAATTTTCTTGCGCGGCAGCCAGCATCCCAGGGGAGAGATCGCTGAGGGTGATCTGCCAATCGGCGGGAATCCGCTCGGGGCATGATGTCCAGATAAAGGCAGAACCGGATCCCAATTCCAAGACTTTGGCGGGCGAGGGCAGCTTTTCGTACGTATCGAAAACCCATGACGCCCAGCCTTGCTTATTTTCGCTGAAGCGTTCGTGTACCAAGATGCGTGCGTCCAAATTCGACGCATCTTTGTATTGCTCACTTTTAAGATAATTTTGATCGGTGTATTTAGACATATTTACTCCCAGCCAAAATCTCGGTCAAGATAGGTATAGAGTGCTTCATTCTGCGGTTTGAAATGTGCCGCTAGTTTTGCGCGTGTGGAGGGCTGCATGGGCTCGTAAGAGCCTTCCTTGAAAACATCATAACCATTATTTTCAGGATGCCAAGTATTCAAACCAAGAAAAGCCTGTACCTGTTCCATGATCACAGCGGGGTTGTGGTAGAGATCTTCGCTGTGCAAGATGAGCACACGCTCTTTTGGGAAAAGCGAATGCCAGCGTTTGATCTGCGGCAAATAGGTGCTACGCCCCAAATAGGAATATTGCAGGTGCATAAAGGTCGGGTAGCGCGGGTCAGCGGCAACCTTTTCGGCTTCGCCTGCCAAGCGCTCTGACTCGGCGGCAATGGCATCTTCAAAGGAAAGCGGCTCTCGCCCTACGCGCACCATATGCTGATAATGCGAGTACGCACGGTCGATGGGATTGCGCAAGATGATGATGCTCTTCACCTGCGGCAATGCGGATGCGACCCGCTCGTGGGCTGTAGGATGGAAGATATAGTACGGCGTCGCTTCACCTGTCAACTTGTTTCCGCTGGTGAACTTTTGACGCAGCGGGAAGTGGGCACGATACCATTCCGCTCCCTTAAAGTAGTTGCAGTCGAAATACTTGATCTCCTTACGGAATGGCGGCAATACTTCGGGGTGCTGCGCCAAGTAGCGGTAGAGTGAAGTCGTTCCACCCTTCATCACGCCCACGATTAAAAAATCAGGGAGTGCGCGCCAAGGCGATGTAACACGATGTAAGGCCCACCAGGCTTGCAAGCGCAAGGGTTTTCGAGAAAGCAAACCGTTTTTCACGGTTGGGTTTTCGATCATTTTTTCTTAAAGACAATCATCGGATATTGGCCGTGCTTGCCATAAAAACGCGGTAGTAAATTTTCAAGCCAAAAGGCAATTTTTAGAAAAAGTACACCACCAAATTGAGGACGAATAAACCAGCGCAAGAATCTTGTGCTGAGGCTTCGCCAAGCATATATTTCAATTGTGAAAAGGTCTTTCAACTCGTTTTGCAGCCAACGTGCGTTCATTTTTTGGACGAAAGTACCGGTGGCATCTTCTGCTGCAATATCTTTCTTCTTCTTCAAGTTAACAGGGCGCCCGGTTAGAAAACGTCCAAGTTGGATGAATGGCTCGACCAGATTCATCAGCATAGGGCTACCCCAGCCGTTTACAACAACGCCTGTTTTTCCTTCGCTTAACACACGATAAAGCTCTTGATAAGCGGCACGATGCTCTTCCATTGGCAGGTGATGGATGGTGTGCATGGAAACGATTCCATCGAAAGCATCCTGCTTGAAGGGTAAGTTTGCCACATCCGCGACGACGCAAAGAGCATGCTCGCCGAGGCGTTTTTTTGCTTCCTGTAAGGCAGTGATAGAAATATCGGCACAGACACGGTAGGTGTAGCCAGCCGAGTAGGTCTTGTATTCTTCGTACTGGACGGGACCCGAGCCAGCGTCAAGTAGATATTTACCTGATGGGAGCAAATGCTGATTTACGCGCAAACGTGTCTTGTGAATGTACTCGCGCGAAACAGGACGCAGGTCTTCGTAGCGCGCATTTTGATAGTTGCCGTCTTCTTCCTGTGACCAGCCAACCTGATCGTAGAATTCGCGGACTTGTTGTTTGGTGTTCTTTTCTGTCATATCTTTCTATAAACCTTCTGCTTGCTGCCAGTTTATTTTCTCTCCAGCCAGATAGCTGAAGGTTTTTTCAAATTTTGCCAAGCCTTCGTCGCTCAAAGCTCTTTCCAGCGACCATTTTTCTTCATCTTCCCAGAAGTGCTGCACGTGCCAGGGGTAGGGCTGCGGGTATTGGAAGAAAAAGCGATAGGCGTAGGTCCACGCCATTTCAACGGCTTCACGGCTGGGAGCGTAGGCTTTGGGATCAGCGATGACTTTTTCAAGAAGTTCAAAGTACTCATCCCACGAATTAGGTTCGAGAGTAAAGCCTTTGCCGCGATAATGGGTCTGCCCCGTGACGATGACAGGCAGGCCGATCATTGCCATTTCCATGCCGACTGTTGTTGTAAAGACCAAGCCGACATCGGCGGTATTGACGAGGTCGTAGGTGTTGATCTTCGCATCCGCGCGCAGGATGTGGATATTTTCGGGCAGGTCAGGGAATTTCTCGGTCAGGATGTCGTAGACCGATAAGCCCCAGCCAATCCCTTCGCCGGGATGGACACGCAGGACAAATTGCATATCGTCACGTTTGGCGAAGAATTCGATCGTGCGGGTCATCCACTCGGTCATGGATTTGCTGAAAGTGTGACGCCCGAGGGTCAGGCTGTCGCCGAGCACATTGGCGGGGAGCAAGATGAGCGGACGCTCGTCCAAGCCGAGTTCTTCACGGACTTTGGACGAGCCTTGTGCTTCGATATTTTGCCAGGTGCGGGCGAAGTTCTCCCATAAACCGCCACCCTGGCGGGCGGAGAAGAAGTCTTTGACACGCTCCCATTCTGCTTCAGTGAGGGGTGTATCTTTGAATGTGTTCCAAAGGTCGGAGGTGTCTTGGCGCATCACGTCGGCGTTTTGGGCCATCCAGATGCGTTCGCTTTGTTCGCCGTATTCGTAGGTGGTGACGGGGATGCCAAGATATTGGGCGACTTTGAAGGTCATCCCGAACTCGAGAATCGAGCCGTTGGGGAGGGCGATTGCGTCAAAGCCTGCCCCCCTCCGTCCTTCGGACATCTCCCCCCGAGGGGGGGAGAATCTGCTCCTTCCCCCCTCGGGGGAAGGCTGGGATGGGGGAGCATAGGACTGAAGAAATGCCAACATAACGGAAGCATGCCGTACGTCACGTTCGCGGCGCATAGCGTAGAGGTCGGAATCAACGTCGATCTCTTCGTGGAGCAGGGAATATTGCGTATCCCGATATGCGGCGGCATCCAATTGATCGGCAATCTCTTTGGGGAGGGCATCCACTGCGGGGGCATCCAGCAGGGAAACGGTTTTCACAATCCCATCAAGAGGCTTGAGAATTTCTTTCAGGTATAAATCCTGTCGGCGCAGGTCAAATTTGCTGACGGGCTTTTTCCAGTGGGCGTGCGGAAGGTAGGCGAGGGTGACATCGTGGCCGAGAGCCGCGAGAGCGAGGGCGGTCATGGTGGAGTGCTCGACCCAGTAGCGCAGCATGGTGTAAATGAGCACGCGCTTGCCCGTTTTTGGGCGCTGGGCGGCTGCGCGAATAGCGTTAGCTTGCACCACCCAACGCGGCAGGGCTTCACGC
>JBNKMO010000046.1:0-12028 GCA_050293165.1 Anaerolineales bacterium
GAGACCGCAGCGGTCTCGGAACCGGCTTTGGAAGTGTTCACAAAGACTTCAAAGGGCTGCCGCCCGCCATTCTCATTGACGGTCACGAAGGCTTTGCCGAGCGGTGTCTCAACGTTGTAGGTCCAACCAATCAACGCGCGCGGACGCGGCTTCTTGCTCTCACGCCAAAGCGGTTTCAGAGCGGCCATATCGACCTGCTCAGGCTGCTTCTGTTTGGCGGTCGCTTTGGTCTCCAGTACAACTGCATCACGCGAGCCGGTCACATAGACCGTGATGCCTTTACAGCCCAATTCCCAGGCCAGTTTGTAGGCTTCTGAAACGTCTTCTTCGGTGGCTGTCTCAGGAAAATTGACTGTCTTCGAGAGTGAGTTATCCACGAAAGCTTGCAACGCAGCCTGCATGCGCACATGTTCATCAGCGCTAATATCTGCCGAGACGACGAAGGTATCCCGAATGGCTTGCGGCACATCGCTGACGTTCTGACAAGTACCATCTTCCATCACCTTCTCGAAAATTTCCTGACGCGCTTCGCCAGCCAAGCCAGCCTCTGCCAATGCATTCTCGAAACGCGGGCTGGCGTAGGTCAGTTGCAGATCACGTCCATTATCGTTGACATGGCGGATGTAGGCGAGTGCGAACGTCGGCTCACAGCCGTATCCTTCGCATCCGGCAACGGTAGCAATCGTCCCGGTGGGCGCGACCGTTGTTTGGGCAGCGTTACGAATACCGTGCTGCCGAATTCCATCCACAACGGAATCCCAGTCAAGTTCCGGGCGATCCCAGTTCTTGGTATAAGAGACAACAGATTTAGGCTTTCTCCAGGTGAAACTCGCGGAGTCGTAAATACTGCCCTCGATGGCAGAAAATGCACCGCGCTCTTCCGCCATCCTGATGCTGGTCTGCATGGCGTGGTAACGCACAAATTCCATCAACTGCGCGCCAAATTCCTGGCCTGTGCGTGAGCCATAACGCACACCCGCGTGATACATAATATCGGCCAAGCCCATAATGCCCAGCCCAATGCGGCGTGCGCTCGTGGCGGCTTCTTTAAGTTGCGGCACGGCGGGCACATAGGCATTTATATCGACCACATCATCAAGAAAGTAGGTCGCCAAAACAGTGCTCTTGCGGATTTCTTCCCAGTCCACATTGCCATCGGGCGCGCAATGCTCAGCCAGATTGATCGAACCCAAGCAGCAGGATTCATAAGGTCCCAGCCACTGCTCGCCGCAGGGATTCGTGGATTCAAGCGAGTAAAGATGCGGAACAGGATTATCGCGATTCGCGGCGTCGAGGAAGAGCATCCCCGGCTCACCGTTATGATGCGCCTGATGGACGATTTTCTCGTAAAGCGCCCGTGCCTTGACTTTTCGATATGTCCTGATCGGGATGCCCGCTGCCTCGGCTTGCTCTAACGTCCCCCTGAACCCTCGATATTGGGGCGAGAGCACATCCGGGAAGCGTAACGCCCACTCGTCATCTTTTTCGACAGCGCGCATAAAGGCATCTGTAATCCCCACCGAAATATTGAAATTTGTGATCTGGTTCTCGTCGGTTTTACAGTTAATAAACTCTTCAATATCGGGATGATCCACACGCAACACACCCATATTGGCACCACGTCGTGTGCCGCCCTGCGCGATCTCGCCAAAGGCATGGTCATAAACCCGCAAAAAGCCAACTGGTCCCGTCGCCTGCCCCGCCGATGAGTTGACCAACGTCCCCTTCGGGCGCAAACGCGAGAAGGAGAAACCGTTCCCGCCACCCGTCTGCTGGATCAACGCAGCATCGCGCAACGACTGGAAGATACCAGCTGCATCACGTCCCATATCATCGTTGACAGGCAGCACAAAACAGGCGGCCAACTGTCCAAGTGGCGTACCAGCGCCAGTAAACGTCGGAGAATTCGGGAAAAACTTCTTGCTCACCAATAAATGATAGAACTCGCGCGCGCGTTTGATTACGTCTCCATCCCATGCTTCTTCAGCTTTGGCAACATGATACGAAACCCGCCAGAACATTTCATCAACACTCTCGATCGGTTCACCATCCTCGCCACGTCGTAGATAACGGCGCTCCAACACCTGGCGTGAATTATCAGCCAGGTCAATACTGGGCAAATCGCTCGGCAAAGGTGGGGTCGCTAATAATCCCTGCTTAACAGCCATAGCAGCTTTTTTCGTCATCATATTCTCCTTAAAAATTGAAATGTTTTTTATGTTACTTGCCCCCTAAAATATCAAAAGGGCAGTAAAAATTACTCTAAAAGGCGGTCAATTTCCGCGCGTAGCGCATGCAGATCATCCAACTGAAGATAGACCATCGCATAGCGCATATATGCGATCTGGTCCAGCTCTTTGAGCCCCCCGATCACTTTATCCCCAATTACACGTGAAGAAACTTCCGACTTCCCCATTTTCTGCAGAGCGTTTTCAACCTGCCCTACCAAACGCTCAATATCCGCAGCTGAAACGGGACGCTTTGCACATGAAATACGAATGCCATTCTTGAGCTTTTCGCGGTCAAAATCCTCGCGCGCACCATCCTGTTTGACAATTAAAGGCGTCGCCAAAATCGGACGTTCGTAACTGCTAAAGCGCTGTCCGCAGCTCAAACATTCTCGCCGGCGACGAATATTTCCCTGGCTATCGTGGGATGTATCAACAACTTTGGATGAATCATGTTGGCAATAGGGACAACGCATAGACTTTACTCTTTCATCTAAAAAGGAATAGCAGAACATTTGTCTCACGCCAGATATGGGGGTTACGCATTCTCAACCTATTACATCTAGCGGTCAACAGGTGCAAATTCTAGCACAAATAAAAATCAACCACAAGAGGACAAATGGATTTTTCCACCTTAAAATTTCTATCATCCAACTTCCCCCTAAAAACAAGACTTTCTGTGGAAAAGATTTTATGCAAAAAAAGAAAAAACGTGCAGACCATGTTTTTGGCCTGCACGAGTATGCTTTATTTCGTTCCCAGCGTAAAAATCGCAACTTCCGGACGGCAGTTTACGCGCAAAGCAAACATACTCATCCCCACACCGCGATTGGTGTAAAGCTGCATCCCGTTCACGTCATACCACCCCGAGGGGTAATCACAGGCGAGGTGCGGAGCAGCAAGAATTTTCTGTCCGGGCAAAACAACCTGTCCCCCATGCGAATGTCCTGAGAGCTGCAAATCAAAACGCTCCGAGGCAGCACTAAAGGTGGCAAAATCGGGTTCATGCACCAAGGCAATCGCAGCTCCGGTTTCAGGCAGTTTTTCCAGAACCATGTTCAAATTAGTACGATTTTCAGAAAAGTTGTCGAGACCACAGAAGTGCAATTCAGCATTGTCGCGGGTCAATGAAAAAACGGCATTCGAGAGTTTCATCATCCCGACCGCATCAAATACACGCTGAAGCGCCTGCGGATCAATCCAGTAATCGTGATTCCCCATCACAACTAATGTCGTAATCGCAGGAGAAATGCGCCCTAATTGCGAAATCAGAACCTGCACTTGAGCTTCACGTCGTTTTGACTCAACCAGCTCACATAGAAAATCCCCCGTCAACACAACCAGGTCCGGTTCTCGCGCCAACACAGCATCTACGACATGCGCCAGACGCGCGCCTGACATCCACCCGCCAAGATGAATATCACTAATTTGCGCCACGCGAAGCCCTGAAAAAGCCGCGTCCATGCGCGGCAAGGTCAAGGGGATTTCTGTAATATCGAGCCAATCAGCCTTTGTTTGGTTGGCTCCCGGCAACTGATGCGCTCCCAAACCAACGTCACCAACATTGGTAAAGGAGCGCACCAGCTTGCCAAGTGCCGGAAAAGATTTATCCAACCGCATCCAGTTCCCCCAAATAATTTATCGAAGCCACATGCAGACGCAACACACGACGTCCAGACGCATCCAGCGCGGCGTAATCACCCAAAGCCTGGGCACGCTCCAGCGTACCAAAGCTCATGCCCTGTGTGGGGATTTCGATGTCACTCGCAGCATCGGTCGTGATCTGGATGAACAAGCCATTATTCGCCCCGCCCTTGTGCAACTGCCCAGTCGAATGCAGGAAACGCGGGCCAAAACCGAGCGTAGTCGCCAGGCCCGTTTTTTGCTGGATGGACAGGCGCAGGCTATCGAGGACAGTCTGCATCTCGGCGTTCCGCGGCAGATAAGCGTGGATGGAAATATAGTCACTCACCTCCGCCTGCGCCAAAAACACATCGAACGCGGATTTTAGATCTGTTCCCGTTATCTCGACATTAGCGTAGACCTTGGCAGCTTCCGTTTCCAAGAACGGCGTGCCTTCATCCAGTGTGCCATTTTGATTATACGCAGCGATTTGCGCACGCGCCATAACCTTCGCTGATTCGACATTTGGCTGGTCGAAAGCATTCACGCCGAGCAGATGACAGGCTATTGCCGTCGCATATTCCCAGCGGTAGAACTCAGTAAAGAGTGAATAGTGGTCAGAGGTCGGTATCTCGATGACGGGTTGCCCTGCTGATCGAAGTTGAGCAATAAATTCATCGTGAGAGCCATCCTGACGGAGATAGACAAAGAGACGGTCAGCATGATATTTTTCCGCAGACATGGCAGGCTCACCTTCGAGCGGCAGAATACCTTTACCTTCCTTGCCTGTCGACTCAGCGATAAGCTGCTCCGCCCAAGTACCGAAAGTGGAGAAAGCATCGTCAGTCAGGATGGTGACTTTGTCACGCCCAGCGAGAGCAGCTGCGCCCATCACAGCACCAAGCGCCATCCCACCATTGGCGCGAGTTGCACGGTTTAGGGCTTTGGTCAGGTCAACGCCCTGCAAAGCGGCGGGAACCAGCCCAAAGGAGGTCAACGCCGAGTAGCGCCCACCGACATTCGAGTTGGCGCGGAATATTTTGCAGAAACTTCGTTCCGTCGCCATTTTCTCCAAATTCGAGCCGGGATCGGTAATCGCAACAAAGTGAGAGCCATCCCCACCGCTCTGTTCCCAGAAGTAGTAGAAAGCGGACATGGTCTCTGCCGTGCCGCCTGATTTACTGGCGACGATGTAGATGGTTTCGCTCGGCGGGAAGTTGACGGCGGTTTCGGCAACTTGTGCCGGGTCTGTCGAATCAAGAATAGAGAAGGTTTCGGGACTGATGTTGAAGGTACGAGCCATCACTTCGGGGCCAAGGGATGAGCCGCCCATGCCGAGTAAGAGTACTTTCTTGATACCCGCCGCTTTGACTTCTTGTGCGAAAGCAGTCGCTTCTTCGGCGAGGGCACGCGAGGTTTCGGGGAGATCCAACCAGCCAAGACGGATCTTGACTTCGGCTTGACCATCGGGGTCGTCTGTCCAGAGTGTGGCATCATGTTCTTGGATACGCGTTGCAACGGAATCAGCTTCGAGTTGGGCAAGCGTCTCTTTGACGGAAGCCTGCAAAGGTCCAAGCTGCGCTACGGCGGCGGCACGCCGTTCATCCACAACATTCAAAAGGTCGGTGAAAGCATCCGCAAAAGATTTGACACCTGCATCTTCCAAATCCTGTGTAGCCTGTACCAATGAGACACCTGCGGTTTCAAGATCGACAAGGGCTTGATGAGCGGCGTCGAGGTCGGCAGTCAGAGTTGCGGCAGCCATACCATGCTCCTTGAAGGCTTCGAGCGTGGCAGGCGGAACGGTGTTGACGGTGGCCGGGCCGATCAGCTCGTCGATGTAGAGCGTGTCGGGATAAGCGGGATCTTTGGTGCTGGTGGAGGCCCAGAGCGGACGCTGGTAATTGGCGCGCGCAAGCTGGAGCTTGCCAAAGCGGACGTCGCTGGCAACTTCCTGAAAGGCTTCGTAGGCGACTTTGGCGTTGGCGATGGCGATCTTGCCGCGCAGTGGAGAGTCGGCGGGAAGTTGTTTATCAATGATGGAGTCGAGACGCGAAATGAAGAAAGATGCAACCGAGTGAACATGCTCGATGCTGTCTTCACGCTTTTCGGCGAGGACACGGTCTTCGAGCCCCGAAAGATAGGCGTCCATGACTTCGCGGTAGCGTTCAACGGAAAAGATCAACGTGACATTGACATTGATACCCGCCGCGATAGTCTGGCGAATCGCAGGCAGCCCGGCTTTCGTAGCAGGAATTTTTATCATCAGGTTCGGGCGATTGACACGCGCCCAAAGCTCCTGTGCCTGCTTGACGGTGCCTTCGGTGTCGTTGGCGAGATAGGGGCTGACTTCGAGCGAGACGTAGCCATCCTGCCCTTCGCTCTCTTTGTATAGTGGCGCAAAGATGTCACAGGCTTCTTGAATATCTTCAACGGCGAGCTGCCAGAAGATGGCTTCGGCATCCCAACCTGCCCATGCAAGCGGGATAAGCGCATCGTCGTAATCGTTCGTTTTGGCGATGGCGTTCTGGAAAATGCTCGGGTTGGATGTCACGCCGCGAATCTCGCCGCGTTCGATCATGGCGGCAAGTTCGCCGTTTTCCAATAACTTTCTTTGAATATTGTCGTACCAGATGGATTGGCCGAGGGATGTTAATTCTTTAATGGGGTTCATTTTTTACTCTTTCGTTTTATAGAGAAATGCCAACGTTTTAACGTTAAAACGTTGGAACGTTTTTAGATTTCGTAGATAGTGCTTTCTTCGCGCACTTGGCGAGATTGTGAATTGCGCTCCAAATAACCAACAAAACGGGCAACTTGCCCTGATGCTTTTTCCGCTAAATTAAAAACAAGGTTAAAATCTTCGTCAGAAATATATTCAAGATCACGAGCAATATAAAGCTGCGAACGGACTTCTCCAGCAGAAGCTTTGGCATAGCTCAAGTATTTGATAAATTGTGCTTGTGTTTTGCTTTCAAAGCCTTCGGCGATATTGCTCATGACAGAAACCGATGCTCGCCGAATTTGATCTTTCAGACCATAATCCCGTTCAAACTTACCTACGCTCGAAAGGCGATAAACCAACGTCGTCAACTCACGGGCAGTTTGCCAAGCCTCGATCTCTTCAAAACGCCGAATGGTTGCCATAAATCCTCCGCTGGAACGTTTAAACATTGCAACGTTCGAACGTTTAAACGTTTTTTTCCAACTTTCTAACCTTCGCAACACGTCTCGCATGCCGTTCTTCGGCGGGATCATTTCCTACAAAGCGCGCACCCAAAAAGGCGACGACGATTTCTTTCGCGGGTTCGGGGCCAATAATGCGCGAACCGAGGCAGAGCACATTCATATCGTCGTGTTCAACACCCTGATGCGCGGAATAGGTGTCGTGACAAATACCCGCGTAAATGCCCTTCATTTTGTTCGCAGCTATATTCGCGCCAACGCCGGAGCCACACAGCAAAATGCCGCGCTCGGCGTCGCTGTTCTGAATGGCACGCCCCAGTTTCTCAGCATAATCAGGGTAATCGACACTCTCAGCGCTGTCCGTACCAAGATCAAGCGGTTCGTGTCCCGCTGCACGCACAGTGTCAATGACGGTCTCTTTTAGAGGGAAACCACCGTGGTCACATGCAATTGCAATTTTCATCATACCTCTTTTATCTCACACCAGCCTTAAATCTAGCTTAAGGGCTGGTTAACCAGCAAAACAAGAAAGGCGACCTCCAAAAACAAATAGAAAATCGCCAAAAATCTATCAATCAACCAACAAGCAGGCCGTCATTTAGCCTAGAAGTTCCTTCACCCGCGTCACCACGTTCTCAACTGTGAAGCCGTACTCTTCAAAAATTCTCTCGGCAGGGGCAGATGCTCCGTATGTTTCGATGGATAAAACGCCGCCCTGCGACCCGACATATTTCCACCAACCTTGCGCGATGCCAGCTTCAACAGCAAAGCGTCTCACAAGCTGCGGCGGGAAAACGGACTCACGGTAGGCTTGCTCCTGTTTCTCGAAAATTTCGAGCGACGGGACAGAGACCACGCGCGCGGTCACGCCTTCTTCGGCTAGTTTCTCAGCAGCTTCAAGGATAAGACTAACTTCCGAACCGGATGCCATCAAGATGACATCAATCTCATCGCTAAAATCTTTGACGACATAAGCGCCCTTCTCCACATGGACAGGCATATCCATTGTCGGCAAGTTTTGGCGAGTGAGCACCAGTGCAGTCGTACCATGACGATTCTCGATAGCAGCTTTCCATGCCTGCGCGGTTTCATTCGCGTCGGCAGGACGGATAACGGTCATCTCGGGGATGGCGCGTAAGGCCGCGAAGTGCTCGATCGGCTGGTGTGTGGGGCCATCTTCACCGACGCCGATGCTGTCGTGGGTAAAGACCCAAATCGCGGGATAATGGGAGAGGGCAGCCACGCGCAGTGCGCCACGCATGTAATCAGAGAAAACGAGGAATGTCCCGCCGTAAGGGACAATGCCGCCATGCACAGACATCGCATTGACGATAGCGCCCATCGCATGTTCGCGTACACCAAAGTGGAAGTTGCGTCCGGCGGGTGTTTCGGCGGAGAAGGCTTCGTATCCATCCAGCCAGGTTTTATTCGAGGGAGCTAAATCTGCCGAGCCGCCGATCAACTCGGGAATAACGGCAGCGAGGGCATTCAAGACCTTGCCCGAAGAAGCGCGTGTCGCCATACCTTTGGCATCAGCGGGGAAGACCGGAATTGCATCTTGCCAATTTTCGGGGAGCTTGCCAGCCATACGGCGCAGAAGTTCCGCACCTTTGCCGGGCACGAGACGGACGTAGGCATCGCGGCGCATTTTCCAGTCGGCTTCGAGTTCACGTCCTCGCGGAACAGCGGCACGATAGTGCTCGAGGACGTCATCGGCAATAGCGAAGCGTTCTGCTGGGTCGAATCCCACATTCACTTTAGCGGCAGCAAGTTCTTCGTCCCCGAGCGGTGAGCCGTGTACACCGTGCGTATTCTGCTTGGTGGGGGCACCAAATCCAATGATGGTGCGGCACATGATGATCGAGGGGCGCGGGTCGCGTTTAGCTTCACGGATGGCGGCGTCGATAGCGTCCACGTCGTTTCCATCCGAAATTTTCTGGACATGCCAGCCATAGGCTTTAAAACGAGCAGCGCGATCTTCGGTAAAAGCAAGATCCGTCGAGCCATCAATCGAGATATGGTTATCATCGTAAAGATAGATAAGCTTGCCAAGTTTAAGCGTGCCTGCGAGGGAGGCAGCTTCGGAGGCGATGCCTTCCATCAAGTCACCGTCGGTGACGATGGCATAGACATAGTGGTCAATGACGCGCTGTCCGGGCTGATTAAAGCGTGCGGCAAGATGCGCTTCGGCGATGGCAAAACCAACCCCATTCGCAAAGCCCATGCCGAGCGGCCCTGTGGTGACTTCTACACCAACGGTATGCCCGTATTCGGGATGTCCGGGCGTGAGGCTGCCCCACTGCCGGAAATCCTTTAGGTCATCGAGGGAGAGCTCGTAGCCGGTCAGATGCAAAAGGGAATAGAGCAAGGTTGAGCCGTGTCCGCCAGAAAGAACAAAGCGGTCGCGGTCGAACCAGTTGGGATTTTTGGGGTTGTGGCGCAGGTGGCGCGTCCAGACGGTGTATGCCATCGCGGCAGCGCCCATCGGGAGACCGGGGTGCCCGGAGTTGGCTTGTTGAACAGCGTCGGCGCAAAGGAGACGCAAGGTATTGATGGCGCGGTTTTCGAGTGTTTCGTTTGTCATAGGAGCCTCTGTCAATCACAATTTATGTAAATTAATAAGTTTTGATAATAGCCTTGCTATTTTACCATCGGGAAACGGGAAGCAAGCTGAAAAGGGCTAAATGGTTTTCTACTCTGGTCGAAATACGTTAGAATTACGCAAGTTAATTAACCGATTTAGGAGGCATCATGACCGACCAGAGTCTTTCCGATCAAGTAAAAAGCGACATTCAAAGTCTACAATCATCTTTACGTGAGTTGCAGGATGCAGTGCGCTTAAGCGATATCCGCGACAGCGTGGAAGATTTGCAGACATCTGTCAATGGGATGGATCAGAGAATCGCGTCCCTGAGAGAAAAAGGGTACGCCTTCGAGAAAGAGTTGGAGGGGAAAGCGGCAGATTTTACCGAACAATGGGCAGACCTGGCACCAAATATCCGCCGCCAACTTGAGCGTGAAGCTCAAAGTCTGGAACGCTCTCTACGTCCACTAGAAACCCAGATCACAGATGTGGCGACAAAACACGGCGCCCCGCTAGCCCTGAAACCACAAGTAGACCGATTGACATCACAGGTCGAGGCACTGAAAGGGCGCGCAGAAGCCGCAAAAAACAGCATCAGCGGAAGCTACGATCGCTTTGAGCAAAACGTTCAAAGCGTTGAAGCTCATCTTTCTAAACTCGAATGGATGCTGGGCGAATTAAGCGAAGCCTCCTTTGAACTACTGGCCACCGAGGCGGGGATTATGGCCGTCAAGGCAGTTTGGGCAAAAGATGGCAAAGAAAGCAAGAACGACCCAGAAGGTATTCTCTACCTGACTGATCAACGTCTGATCTTCGAACAAAAAGAAAAGATCGCCACAAAGAAAGTGCTCTTCGTGGCAACCGAGAAAAAGCTGGTACAGGAAAAGCTTTGGGAAGCACCTGTTACAACCATCGAAGAGGCCAAAGCCCGCAAAGATGGCTTTATGAATAAGGATGATTTCATCGACATTGCACTTGGAAGCGGTACACCGCACGGTTCGCTGACGCTCCATATCTGGCAACCCGGCGATGACTGGCGCGCGCTCATCAACCGCGCCAAAGCGAAAGAATTCGATACGACACGTGCCATCGCGATTGACGCAGCCGAAGCAGAAAAGGTCAAATCTGCGCCGACACAATGCCCATCTTGCGGTGGGGCTATTAATCAGGTTGTCCTGCGCGGCATGGACAGCATTACCTGCGAATTTTGTGGTGGTGTGATACGGCTGTAGCTTTCGTCTAAGGTATTTATAAGCACGCTGTATAAAACATAGCTAGACAAAAAACACAGATTTATGAAACCAAAACGCCTTGCAAATTTCTGCAAGGCGTTTTTCATTAAATTCAGAGTAATATTGCGAGGCACATAGCTCGGTTACGCCGTCGTCACACCAAACTCCACTTCCGCATCGCGCATCGTGTTGAAGGCTGCAATTGAAACTTCGAGCATTTCCAGATCGGGTTCGTGAGTGGTGAGTAGTTGCAACGCCATATTAGGACGAATGAGTGCCTGCACGAATTTCGAGTCGAGGTGACCAGCTGTCCACTTGATGTACTCGTAGGCAATCCCTGCCAAAACAGGCAAAAAGATGACACGACTGAGCAGGCGCACCCAAATCGTCATCGGCGGGAAGAGCGAGAAGACCAAAATAGAGACGACCACCAAGGTCAGCAAAAAGGCGGTGCCACAACGGGGATGTTCACGCGAATAGGTTGCGACGACTTCGGGAGTCATTTCTGCGCCATCTTCAAAGGCATTGATGGTTTTATGCTCAGCACCGTGATAGCTGTAAACACGTTTGATATCGGGCATAAAGCCGATCAACCAGACGTAGAGCACGAGCAGCAACAATCGGGTAGCACCTTCAAGAAAATTACCTGCAAAAGAACCCCAGTTTAAGTATTTTTCAGCCAAGCCCCCAGCCGCAGCAGGCAGCATAAAGAATAGCCCGACGCTAAACGAGAGAGAAATTGCCAGCGTCAGATAAAGCGCAGGGCCTTCGAGCTTTTCATCTTCGCCGGTTTGGGTGTTGGCAGAAATCGTCAAGGCGCGCATCCCCAAGCCGAGCGCATCCCAGAGCAGCACCAAGCCACGCAAGAAAGGGATCTTCGCAAGACCAGTTGTGTAGATACCGGTCAGTTTTTCGACGTGGAGTTGAATTTTTCCTTCGGGGTCGCGCATGGCAATGGCGACGGCATTCCGCCCGCGCATCATCACACCTTCGATCACGGCTTGACCGCCGTATGAGATCAGTTTGTCTTCCATAAAATATTTTTACCTTTAAGATTCACCACAGAGTTCACAGCACTCTTCGAGTATGCTTCGCGAAGAACACAGAGTTTTTTCTCAGCTTTTCTCTAAAACTCCGTGTTCTCTGTGGTTAAGAGATTTTCAAACTAAACCAAA
>JBNKMO010000047.1:0-6357 GCA_050293165.1 Anaerolineales bacterium
AGCCAGCCTTTTGCCGAGGCCTATGCCAACGTGGATGCTGAGACGGCGGCTTCGTTGCAGGATCTTCGAACGACGTACCCCGCCAACTATCTGGATGTAGAAGGCGTGACGTGGGCGTATTTGGCGATGGGGCAGGGCGACGAGACCATCGTTTTTCTGCATGGCATGACGGGCGCTTATGATATTTGGTGGAACCAGATGGAAGCCCTGCAAGATCGTTATCGTGTCATTTCGGTGACCTATCCCGCTGTGGATACGCTCGAAGAGATGAGTATTGGCTTGCAGGCAATTTTGGCGCAAGAAGGCGTGGCTGAGTTCAATGTGGTTGGCTCATCGCTGGGTGGCTATTTTGCGCAATACCTGGTGGCGACGCAGCCGGAGCGCATCCAGCGCGCTGTTTTTGCGAATACTTTCCCGCCCAATGACTTGATCGCTGAGAAGAACAAGGGCATTGGCGCGGTGTTGCCCTATCTGCCCGAATGGCTGATTATGGATGTCTTGAAGGGCAGCATTCTTGAGCGTGTCTATCCGGCTTCCGGCAATTCTGAGATCGTTTTGGCCTTTATGATGGAGCAATTGGGCGGGCGCATGAGCAAGGCGCAGGAAGTGGCGCGTTTTCATTGCGTGGTCGAGCCCTTTGACGTTGCGGATGTTGATGCGCTTGGTATCCCCGTTTTGATCATTGAAGCCGACAACGATCCGCTGGTTGAATTGGAACTGCGTGAGCAGCTTAAAGGGACGTATCCGAGTGCGCAGGTGGAAACCTTGCACGACGTCGGGCATTTCTCGTATATAAACGAGGCTGAACTATACACAGAAATTCTTCAGAATTTCTTTTTAGTTATGAAGTGATCTGGGAATAAATTTTTAAACAAAAAAACTTCAGAAGGTTCGTATAACTGTTCTGAAGTTTTTTATTTGTAGTAGCGGCTTTAGCCGTTCAGAACGACTAAAGTCGCTACGGGGGTACTTGTTCACTGGTGGCTGTTATGGCATAAGCCCTTCGGATTTAAGCTTTTTGGAAAAAGTTTCACCTATTGTTGATCCTGCTTTATAAAAAATACCTGGCTGCCCAATGGGAGCAGAGATGGTGATATATTCGCCGCGTTCTGTGTCGCCATATAGTTCACCTGACCAGAGATGCACCCAGCGTCCCTGCGGAAGATACGCGGTGACATCATCAGTGTCTGGATCGGTGACGGGCGCGATGAGGAAGTCTTCACCGAGCATGAATTCTTGATAGGTGATTTTCCATATCTCTGGGTCATTGGGATAGTGGATAAACGGGTGCCGCACAACTGGTAGTCCTGTTTCAACCGCTTCCTGTACGAGCTGCTTGCGATAGTCAAAGAGCGCCGCGTAGACCTTTGCCCAGTATGCGAAGGTGTCCAGCGTCTCATCATCGGTGTAGAGCTGGATGTTGTTCCCCGGCTGGTTTCCCTCGTGAGTACGAAAGATGAGCGTGAAAGCGTTCATTTCCATCCAGCGGTAGAGTAGTTCGCGCGAGCGGTGATAATTTTTGATTGGGCTGGTGATCGTAGTGTAGCCGCCGATGTCCGAGTGATTAAAGACCATACCCGAAAGCCCGGATGTATTCAACCCTGTTACGGCAGATTTGATGCCATCGTATTCGCTCCAGGAGACAAGTTGGTCGCCTTCCCAGAAAAGACTTGCATACGTTGGCGAAGATGTATAGGCAGCACGATTAAAGAAAACGATCTCGTTATCCACTGTTCTGGCTACTTCGCGGTTTAAGGATGCCCAAAGTTCCGGGTAGTGGTTGTGTGCAGATGGACCTGAGCCGCCATTATAGGGCAAACGGGCATCAAGAGGTAATCCTTCTCCAAAATCTGCCATCCACCCTTTTGCGCCGGAGCCAACAACTTGCTCCAGTAAAACACTCTTGTACCATTCAACTGCGCCGGGATTTGTAAGATCGATCATACCAAAGTAAAAATCCGTATTTAGAATCAGATATGGTTCTCCATCTTTGTTTTGAATCAAATAGCCCTGTTTTGCTGCTTCCTGAAAGAGATTGCGGCGTACATTGGGTTTCAGGTCGCCAATATTTGCCAGGCATGGACTGGTGTAAACCATTACTTCAACGCCATCTTGGTTGAAGTCTGCCACCATCTTATCCCAGCCGGGATAGCGGTCATAGTCTACTTCCCAGTTCCACCAGAGTTGTTTTCCAAAAGATGTTTCGCGCTGCCCAACCCAGTCTTGCAGCCAAAAAGCGGATATGGGCATGTCGCGTTTTTTCAGTTCAGCGTAAACAGCCTCTACTTTTTCTGTGCCGCCTTGCATCCCGACAATTGCTCCTGCGTGGACCCAGTCCGGGAGAGTTGGCACATATCTTTGATATCCTGAAAACTGCTTTTCGAGCAACTCTTGTGGGGTTCTGCCACTTGGAATACTGATCAAGGCAACTGGTGCATAAACTTCAACTTGAACACGGTCATCCTTCCGTAGATCGAAAACAGCTGCGGCAGGTCCTCTGAGAATGAACCCACGCATCTGATTTGTCATGTACAAAGGCATTGCCGCATAGCTAGTAAAGGCATTTCCACCCGCGCCGCCGTTTGTTAGGTTTGTACCAGTTGTAATTGGCTCTTCACCCCGTCCTACACCTTGCTCACTGACCCAGATTGGGACCTTTTTCCCCTTCATATCAAAATAAGTGAATTGTTCACCAAAACCAAAGAAATGTTCGTCTTCGTTGGTTTCATAGGTTAGGTATAGGTTTCGATTTAGACCGTATTTTTTGTAGTCGCCCGGGTGATCTGTTCCATAAACCATCATTTCAAGCTTTTTGCCAAAGATATCAATGAAAATATAGTAAGGAGTGGAGAAGTCTCCATCGCACAGCAGAGTCCCTTCTATTTTGATTGCTTTATCGCTAATCTCTGATCTGCCGATTTTCTCAACGGTTTGAGTTGTACAGTAGATTTCCAGCTTGCTTTCGATATTGAACATCCCTCGGCTTTCAGTGGATACAGTTTCTCCTTGCGCAAGCATCACAAAGGCCTCGCCGGGGATCGTTCGCCAAAGCGAAAAACCGGGGCGGTCTATTGCTTCGATGGTTAGTTGACCGCCGTTCTTTGCATCCCATTTGACCATAAAATCGCCGACCTCGTAATTTGCAGAAGGGGCGGCGTTCGCATCGAGGGTCAACTCTCCGCGCAGTTGAAAATTCTTGGGGTGAGCAGCTTTTCCTACCCGAAATCCCAACACTATGAGCGCGATCAATAAAACAACAACCAAGAATCTCTTTTTCATACTTTCTCCCTGTTTAAACGCAAGCACCGAGCCTCTTGAAAAGCTCGGTGCTCTGTTTTATTTCTTCTCTTTCTTTGCCATCGCCTTTTGGCGCGCTTTTTCTTCCTGCTTGCGGCGGCGGGCTGCCTCCGCTTTTTCCTTCTCGCGCTGCTTCTCAATCCGCGCCCAGGCGTCTTTCAGGGTAACAGTGCGATTGAAGACTAGATTCTCGTCTGTGGTGTCTGGATCGACGACGAAGTAGCCGAGGCGCTCAAACTGGAATTTGTCGCCGGAACGCACGCCTTTTAGGCTGGGTTCCAGTTTGCAGTTTTTCTTTGCCTCGAGCGAATCGGCGTTAATGTAGTCGGTGAAATCTTTGCCTTCTTCGCTGTCCATTGGGTTGGGGACGGTGAAGAGGCGGTCGTAGATGCGCACTTCCGCATTAATGGCGTGTTCGGCGGAAACCCAGTGGATCGTGCCGTGCACCTTGCGTCCATCGGGGGCGTAGCCGCCTTTGGTGGCAGGGTCGTAGGTGCAGTGGACTTCTGTCACGTTGCCAGCCTCGTCCTTGACCACGTCCGTTGCCGTGACAAAGTATCCATAACGGAGGCGAACTTCACGTTCAGGAGCGAGACGGAAATATTTCTTGGGCGGGTCTTCGCTGAAATCTTCACGTTCGATGTAGAGTTCGCGCGAGAAGGGGATTTCCCGCGTCCCGGCAGATTCATCTTCAGGGTTGTTAATCGCCTCGAGCATCTCCGTCTGTCCTTCAGGGTAATTGGTGATGACGAGCTTGATCGGGTCAAGCACGGCCATACGCCGTTCGGCGCGGGTGTTCAAATCCTGACGGATGTGGTGTTCCAGCAGACCGACATCGGCGGTGCTGTTATTCTTTGCGACGCCGGTCGCTTCGACAAAGGCGCGGATCGCTTCTGGCGTGTAACCACGACGGCGATAAGCCGTCAATGTGGGCATACGCGGATCATCCCAGTCCTTGACGTAGCCCTCTTTGACCATGCGTACGAGACGGCGCTTGGACATCACGGTGTAGGTCAGGTTCAGGCGTGCGAACTCGATCTGGCGGGTGGGGAAGATGCCCAACTGCTCGATGAACCAATCGTAAAGCGGACGGTGGCTCTCGTATTCGAGTGAGCAGAGCGAGTGGGTGATGCGCTCCATCGAGTCGCTCTGCCCGTGTGCGAAGTCGTACATCGGGTAGATGCACCACTTCTTGCCCGTACGGTGATGTGGCGGCTCGTGCAAGATACGATACATGATCGGGTCGCGCATATTGACATTGCCTGATGCCATATCGATCTTGGCACGCAGGACGATCGAGCCATCGGGAAATTCACCATTCTTCATACGCTCGAAGAGATCGAGATTTTCTTCGATGGGGCGGTCGCGATAGGGCGAGTTGGTGCCCGGCTCGGTAAGCGTGCCTCGATTTTCACGCACCTCATCAGGGGTCTGCTCGTCAATGTAGGCCTTGCCGTCTTTGATCAATTGCACTGCAAATTCATAGAGCTGGTCGAAATAATCGGATGCATAAAATTCGTTCTTCCACTGGAAACCCAACCATTGGATGTCTTTTTTGATGCCTTCAATATATTCAACTTCTTCTTTGACAGGATTGGTGTCATCGAAGCGCAGATTACAAAAGCCACCGTTCTCTTCAGCAATGCTGAAGTCGATAATGATCGCGCGCGCGTGCCCGATGTGCAGGTAGCCGTTCGGCTCCGGCGGGAAGCGCGTGGCGACGTGTGTGAAGCGTCCCGAAGCAAGATCTTCGGCAACTGCCTCGCGGATAAAATGACTGGGTTTGGTGTTTTCTTCTGACATGGTTGGGTTCCTTCTTTTTTATGAATTTGCGTTGAAAGATTATAACAAAGATGCGCAGAATGGGCTCGGGTTTGTTTCGATTGAGTTGTTTGTTTTTTAAGTTTTTCTTATATATCGCTAGACGTATTTTTGTGAGCATGGTAAAATACTGCCCGCTGAAGTGGGGGCTCGTCTAATGGCAGGACAGCTGTCTCTGGAACAGTAAGTAGAGGTTCGAATCCTTTGCCCCCAGCACAAAAAAGCCCCTCTTTTTGAGGGGCTTTTTATAAAAAGAAGTTTCGTAAAGTTTTGCTCTAATATCATATTTAGCATCATGATGAATCTGTGTTCTTGTAGATATAGCGGAAGCCCAGATCGCGAATGCACCTGCTTCATCCAAACCGTTACCTGCTACCCAGCCGCGTCTCCGACCCATGCTCGACCGCATCGACAGCCACATTGAAGTGCTCTGCGTGGATTTTGAAAAGCTCTCTGATAGCGGACGGTAACGGGACTCGTTTGAGCGAACTCCACACGGATGGTAGCAGCACCGAAGCGAAATACTATTATACGGGCGGACTCTATGAAGTAACCGACACGAATCTTGACGGCATCGCCGATGCGACCACAAAATACTACAGCATTGCCGGACAGTCTGTCGCCATGGACGATGGCAGCGGTTTGCAGTTCATGCTCGCGATCACCTTGGTTCTGTGGCAGGAATAACAGACTCGTTGGGCACGCTGGTCTCTGAGCAGCGCTACCTGCCCTTTGGCGAAGTGCGCACGGACGTGGGCACCATCGCGCAGACTGATTTTGGTTACACTGGGCAGAGGAATAACGCAGCCATTGGCTGGATGGACTACAACGCCCGCTTCTATTCGCCCGCATTGGGGGCGTTTGTGCAGCCGGATACGATTGTGCCCGACCTCGCCAACCCCCAAGATTGGAATAGATACAGCTATGTGCGAAACAACCCCATAAAATATAATGACCCAAGTGGGCATATTGCTTGTAATAGTGCTGATGGTGATTGTAGTATTTCAGAATACACGCCAGCTCAATTAATACAATATTCTGGATATACAAGCGGACAATCTGGATACCAGGTTACAAATAATCGTCCCCTTTCAAACGCAATTGAAAAATAGGTGGTGGATCAGACTAAATGCCTAGATGATTCTGCGAGGAGCATGCATTCGCGACGAAGCAGTCTAGCCGCTCCAGAAGAAGATTGCTTCGCTTCGCTCGCAAAATTAGCATCATTTACTTTATACC
>JBNKMO010000048.1:0-9442 GCA_050293165.1 Anaerolineales bacterium
GCGTCGCCGCGCATGGCGTCTCGCAGGAGGGTTTCGTAGGCTTCGGGAGGGTCGTTGTGGAAGGCTTCGGCGTAACGGAAGTGCATCTCTTGTGGGCTGAGACGCAGGTTGACGCCGGGCTGTTTGGCCTGGAAGCGCAGGGCAATCCCTTCGTCCGGGTAAATGTCGATCTCAAGACGGTTGGGCTGCCAGTCGGAACTGACCGAAGCGGGGAAGGCACTGTGCGGTACCGGACGGAATTGGATGATTGCTCGTGAGACTTTTTGCGGGAGGCGTTTGCCTGTGCGCAGATAAAAGGGGACGCCCTGCCAGCGCCAGTTATCGACAAAAAGTTTGAGGGCGGCAAATGTCTCGGTAGCGGAAGCAGGTGCAACGTCGGGTTCGTTGCGGTAGCCGGACACTCGCTGCCCCTCCAGCCAGCCTGCGCCATACTGTCCGCGCACGGCGTAGTGCCGCAGGTCATCCACAGGAATAGGACGGATGGCGCGTAATACATCCACTTTGCGGGCACGAATCTCATCCGCATTGAAGGCGATTGGCGGTTCCATGGCGATCAGCGACATAATCTGTAAAAGGTGATTTTGGAGCATGTCACGCAGCGCGCCGAAATGATCGTAGTAGCCACCGCGATGCTCAACCCCGACTTGCTCCGCGACGGTGATCTGGACGTGATCGATGTAGCGACGATTCCAGAGCGGTTCAAAAAGGGCGTTGGCGAAGCGGAAGGCGAGAATATTTTGGACGGTTTCTTTGCCGAGATAATGATCGATGCGATAGATTTGGGTTTCGTCGAGGTTTTTCAGGAGGGATTTGTCGAGAGCGCGTGCCGAAGCAAGATCGTGTCCGAAGGGTTTTTCGATGACCAGACGGGAACGCTCGAGATCGTCCGTGAGATGGGCCTGATGCAGATTGTCGGCAATGGTTTCGAAGACGGTTGGAGGTGTGGATAAGTAAAAGATACGTGTTGATTTTTCTCCCCAATTGTTATCTTGTGCGTCAAGGCTTTTTGCCAGATTTTCATAGGTGATAGCATCGTCGAAGTTGCCTGGTTCGCTCAGGTGCAGATGTTCGACAAATTGCGCCCACCGTGCTGGATCAGCTTGGCCGCGCCGTGAGAATTGATCGATGCCTGCCTGCATGTGGCTGCGCCAGTGCTCGAGCGTGATGGCCTTGCGGTTCATGCCGAAGACGGCAAATTTCTCAGGGAGTTGTTCGTCGAGGTAGAGATTGTAGAGCGCAGGGACGAGTTTGCGCCAGGCAAGGTCGCCTGTTGCGCCAAAAATGACGATGCTGATGGGGGGGAGTTTTGATTGGTTGGGCATGGTTTTATTTCTCACGATGTCCGCCAAATTCGTAGCGCATGGCAGACAGAATCTTGTTGGCAAACTCATCTTCGTTGCGTGAGCTAAAGCGCGAGAAAAGCGCCGCGCTGATGACCGGCACCGGCACCGATTCTTCGACCGCTGCCTGCACGGTCCAGCGACCTTCACCGGAGTCGGAAACGCGTCCGGCAAAATTATCGAGCTGCGGGTCTTCGGTTAGGGCAGCGGCTGTTAAATCAAGCAGCCACGAGCCGATTACGCTGCCGCGCCGCCAGACTTCGGAGACTTCTTTCAGGTCGAAGTCATATTGGTAATGCTCGGGATGACGAAGCGGGGTGGTTTCGGCATCAATACTGCGGTCGGCTTTGCCTTCGTTGGCGTGATGCAGGATATTCATGCCTTCGGCGAGGGCTGCCATCATGCCGTATTCGATGCCGTTATGCACCATTTTGACGAAGTGTCCGGCACCGTGTGAGCCGCAATGCAGATAGCCTTGTTCGGCGGTGGAGATGTCCGCATTTCGTCCAGGAGTGCGCGGTTCAGAGTCGACGCCGGGTGCCAACGCCGAAAAAACGGGATCGAGATGTTTGACGATCTCGGCTTCCCCGCCGATCATTTGGCTGTAGCCGCGCTCCAATCCCCAAACGCCGCCGCTGACGCCCACATCCACATAATGGATGCCTAGTTTTTCGAGTTCTGCCGCACGACGAATATCATCGTGATAGTAGGAGTTGCCGCCGTCTATGACGATGTCGCCAGGTTGCAGGAGGGGGGTAAGTTCCGTTAGCACGTTGTCGACAACGGCAGCAGGGAGCATGAGCCAGATGGCACGCGGGGCATCCAGTTTGGTGACCAGATCGTCCAGCGAGGTGGCAGGGGGGGCGCCCTGTTTTTCGAGTTCTGTAACCGCTTTGGGGGAATTGTCAAAGACCACGCAATCCTGTTCGGCGCGTAGCAGGCGCAGGGTCATGTTCGCGCCCATGCGTCCTAATCCAATTAGTCCAATTTGCATTTTTTCTCCTTGTGTTTCAGTCCCCATGTGTTATCAGGGATGTGATTATGTAAATATATGAATCTTTTGAGCATTTCTTTCTTACTATACCCCAAGATATTTAGCTTATCCTTAAAGAGACAGGCCAGACTCATAAAATGAGCCTGGCCTGTTCTGGAGGAAACACTCTGAAGATAAACTAAACGCTGCCACTGCCTCGCAAGCGTGGATCAAGGATGTCGCGTAACGCGTCGCCTACCAGGTTCCAGGCCAAGACGAAGAGAACGATCGCCACGCCAGGGTAAACGACGATGTACCAGTGTTCAACTAGTGAGGGTACCCAGTTTCTGGCGAAACTGATCATCTGTCCCCAATCTGCATATCCTTGTTGTGCGCCCAAGCCTAGAAAGCTCAGGGCGGCAAAGGTTAATACATACGAGCCAATATTCATGGAAGCGATTACCAGAATGGGGAATACGGCATTAGGCAGCAGGTGGCGGAAAAGGATGCGCATATCGTTGGCGCCAATGATACGTGCTGCTGAAGCGTATTCAGCTTCTTTGACGGCGAGGATGTTACCGCGCATGACGCGCGCAATGCCCATCCAACCGAAGAAGATGATTGCCAGCATACCCGTGAGAATTTGTAGTTGAATAGGGTCTAAAGGTTCAGATGGGTTTTGTCCAAAGGTAAGGAAGGCTACAAGCTTCGCCATGAATATTAGCCCGCCAGCTTCCCCGCGCCCATAGACAGTCTGTAAAACCGATGTCATGGTGATGGCTGCCAATAAAAATGGAAAGGCTTGGAATATTTCGGTTAGGCGCATCAATAATTCGTCAATCCAACCGCCATAGAAACCTGAGATGGCACCAATAAAGATGCCTATGAGCGTTGTAATGAATGTAATCACAACGCCGATGCGGAAAGCGGTACGCGAACCCCAGACCACGCCATAGTAGATATCGTATTGGCCTTCTGTGGTGCCGAAGATATGTTCTTCGCTGGGGGCGCTTGGAGTCGTGCTAAATCCGTCACGCGGGATCATATATGGATCGCGTGATCTTTCGGGTACTGGTGCAAACCAGGGTGCGCCTACCGCCATGATGACATAGAGCAAGAGGATGATGAGCCCAATTAGGGATGTGGGGTTTTTGATTAATTTTTTAATGATAGTCATTAGTGCACCTTCTAGTCCAAACGGATGCGAGGATCAACGATACCGTATAAAACATCGACGACCAGATTTCCAAATACCAGTATGAAGCTGCTAAAGAGAGTCATGCCTAAAACCGAGACCACATCCAGTGAAGCGGCTGATGTTGCCATAAATTTTCCAAGCCCGGGGTAATTGAAAATTGATTCCGTGATTACGACACCGTTGAATAACCCGATTAGGGTCATGCCACCGACCGTAATCACCGGGATTAGGGCATTCGGGACGGCATGTTCCTTAATCACTGTTTTCTCTGCCAAACCCTTTGCACGGGCGGTGGTCATATAGTCTTGCCGCAAGGTGTCCAGCATGGAGGAGCGTGTCACACGCAGCAGGAAAGCCCAGCTAACGACGGAGAGTGTGATTACCGGTAAGATTAGATGGCGGAGTGCATCCAGAAAGATGTCAAAACGTAAATTCAGCAATGCATCAATAGTGTTCATCTGGGTATATTGTGTGAACTCTCCAGATTGAACAACTTGTGAAGCCCAGGTGGAAAGACGCTCCGGCGGGAACCAACCAAGTTGGGCATAGAAGACCATCAAGAGCACCAGCCCTAATACGAAAACGGGCAGAGACCAGCCAATAATGGCAAGTACGCGGATGACCTGATCGGGAAGTTTGTTGTGATTCACAGCCGACTGGACGCCCATCCAGATCGCCAAACCGATCAATGGGAGGGCAGAGAGCAGTGCCAATTCAGCGGTAGCGGGCAGTCTATGCTTGATGACATCAACCACGGGTTGGTGTCCGACTGTCGAAAAACCCATGTCACCACGTAAGATGCCACCCTCGATCTCGCCGGTGTCTACATCTTTCCGTCCGACCATCCAGTGCCAATATTGGATGTGGATAGGGTCGTTTAGACCATATTTTTCGATGATATCGTCAATCGCTCCCTGACGCTTGGGAATATCGGAAACATAGAGCGAGGCGCGCTCATAGGGTGTCAGCATGGATAGCATCGCAAAGACGAGCATGGTTACGCCGATTAAGATAAATGGCAAAATCAAAAAGCGGCGAATGATGTAATTTAGCATAGATTACCTTCCTCTATGTTTGGAATGAGTACACTAATAAGATACTGAGTGCGGATATGAAACCGCTTCATACGTGATTTGGCTTGGGGATTGCGCCCGGCTCATTGTGCGGCCTTGAACGGGATTACGCTAAAGGCGGTGAAGATGTTGATAAATGCCACGCAAGTTGAAGTCATGAGCGGCACGAGGGTTACCATCCAGAAGAGCGTTTTCTCAAAAAAGTTTAGCTGAAGCTGGCAGGCCATTAGGCCTGCCAGCTTTCTGTCTATTTACTCTGGCGAGTATCTAAGGTTATTCTCCCTTAGACAAAGCGTAGATGTATGAGTAGGTTGTGTTTGAATAAGCAGGGTTGTAGTAGTAGTCGTGAATCCAGCGCTGGAAGTGAGCACGGCCAACGGGCTGGTACAACCAAATGCTGGTAGCTTCCTCTTGAGCTCGGAGCTGGATGGTTTCGTATACAGCGCGGCGTTCTTCGGGATCAGTCAAGGCTGCGCCTTCTTCGACCAAGGCATCAAATTCTGCTGCGAGGTCAGGCTTCATGTTAATCACGCGGCCATAGGTGCCTTGTGAGTGCAAGAAAGGCTGCGCCCAGTTGTGGGGATCATGGAAGTCTTCAGCCCAACCACCAACGTAGATCGGGATTTTGCCAGCACGGCGGGCATTCAGGAGTACAGGCCACGGCATACCAACAATAGTGATGCTGAATTTGGGGTTGACGGCTTCAATACCAGCTTTGAGAATTTCGGAAGCCAGGCGGCGGGTGTCATTACCCGTGTTATAAGCCATCTGGAAGTAGAAACCGGTTTCCCAGACATCGCTATCAGCCAATTTGAATTCTTCTTCGCATTTGACGGGATCATAGCTGTAAAGGGGGGCTTCGCCTTCACGATAACCTAACATACCAGCGATGATCGGGCCTTGCGATTGAATACCTTCGCCGTTCAGAGCATCGTCGATCATGGCCTGATAGTCAAAGCAGTAGCTGAATGCCTTACGGATGTGTACATCCTGGAAGAAGGTAGCGGGGATGCCGTTACCGTCCAGTTCGCCACTGCCTGCAAAGGGATTGCCACCTTCAATATTGATGTTCTGGTTGAATTGAGCAGGAGTCATGGCAAGCTGTGGCAGATCAGTCCAGGCCTGGATGTAGGCGCCAGAGCCATTGTCTTCACAGTTACCTGCTTGATCGCAGACTATGCCGTAGTCAGGTTCGAGCTGCGGACGATATTGCGAGGGAACGGTAATGAAATCTGCATCGCCAGCTTCAAACATAGCCTGACGTGTGCCCCACTCATCAACGATCTTCCAGATCACGTTTTTGATGCGAGCAACACCACTGGGGCCACCTTCCCAAATGGGATCGTCATCGGCGCGCCAGTAGTTTTCGTTGGCGGTCAATGCAATTTCTTCACCGGGAGTCCAGTGATCGAATTTGTAGGGGCCAGTGCCGTTCATCTGGTCAAAAAGTACGGTGTTTTCTGCTTCAGGATCGTGCCACTGTACCCAGTTATCACAAGAGCCATCCCAAGCGCCTTGCTCAACCATCCACTCCATATCGTAAGTGGCAGCCAGGAAGCTGTTTGTGAGCATGGCAAGGAACCAGGGGGTGCTTGTGGCTAAGTTATAGGTGACTGTGCCGGCTTCATCGTCAGCAACAACAGCAGCTTTTACCTTTTCACAGGCAGCAACTAATTCAGTATCAGAGAGGGCAGCAAATTCTTTGCCGCTATCGCCGATCGCCAGATCTTCAATGGTATAGAGACCGAAGAAGGCTTCAAGGGTCATCCAGTGGGGACCATCAAGACGATCTTGTAATAAAGCGCGTTGGACAGAGTAAGCAACATCATGGGGTTCCAGTGTGCCGCCTTCGTGGAAAGTAACGCCATCACGGATATTGAATGTCCAGACGTCGCCTGTTTCATTCACGGACCAGTCGGTGGCAAGGATGCCAACGAAAGAATCAGTGCTGTCTTTGTCGAACCAAACCATACCTTCGTAAACATTATTCTGCTGTGCAGAACCAGATGTTTCGTAAGTCCAGGCAGGATCAAGAGTCTGCGGTTCACCAAATGTGACGTATACATAGGTGTCAGGATTCTTCATCGCAGGGCCCGAAGCTGCAGGAGCGGCAGGTTCATCCGCTGCAGGGGCGGCGGGTTCGTCAGCGGCGGGAGCGGCGGGTTCGTCAGCTGCAGGTGCGGCAGGTTCGTCTGCGGGAACTGCGGCAGGAGCACAAGCTGCCAAAACCATGCTGGCAACAATCAATAGGCTCATAGCAAGTAAAATTTTAGAACGCATTTCTTCTCCTCCTCGAAAGGATTTTTTAGGGTTTATACGGATATTTAGAACGATCTAACCAATAAGCTTTCCTCAGACAACCACCTCCTTCTGTACATCTACCAAGTGGCAAGCAACAAAATGCTTGGGTTTTACTTCTTTCCACTCAGGTCTTTTTTCAGAACAAACAGATTCTGCAATTGGACAACGAGTGTGAAAGCGGCATCCGGAAGGCGGATTTACGGGAGAGGGAACATCGCCTTCCAGCAGGATGCGTCTGCGATTTTCTTCTTCTACAGGGTCGGGGATAGGCACTGCTGAAAGTAAAGCTTGCGAGTAGGGGTGTAGCGGTTTTTCATAAAGTTCGTCGCGATTTGCCAATTCAACAATAACGCCCAAATACATCACCGCTACACGGTCGCTGATGTGGCGCACCATGGAAAGATCGTGTGCGATAAATAAGTAAGTTAGACCAAATTGTTTTTGCAGGTCTTCCAATAAATTGATGACTTGCGCTTGAATCGAAACATCTAACGCAGAAATGGGTTCGTCACAAATAATCAGTTCCGGTTGCAACGATAGAGCACGTGCAATACCAATCCGCTGACGTTGCCCGCCGGAAAATTCATGCGGATATCGGTTTGCAAAAGCGGGGTCCAAGCCGACCAGGTTGAGTAACTCATCAACGCGCGCTTTAACTTCTTTCCCGTTTGCCTGGTTATGAACGATCAAAGGTTCACCAACAATATCGGCTACTCTCATGCGCGGATTTAAACTCGCGTAAGGGTCTTGAAAGATGAATTGCAATTTACGGCGCATCCTGCGCATTTCCCTCTCGCCCAAAGAAGCCAGGTCCTCGCCGTCATAAATCACCTTGCCGGCAGTTGGTTTATAGAGCCGCAAAATAGTGCGGCCTGTTGTCGATTTGCCGCAACCTGATTCGCCAACCAGCCCCAAGGTTTCCCCTTTATTAATCTCAAAGCTGACACCATCAACAGCATGGACTGCGCCGGTCTGTCTGCGGATGACACCTTTGTAGATAGGAAAGTGCTTTTTCAGGTTATCAACACGAAGTAAGGTTTCTGTGGTCATTAGCGAGCTCTCCCGGTACTAATATCGACCCAACATGCAATACGATGCTTCGGTGCAATCTCTTCCAATGTGGGGTTCTCTTCTAAACATCGATCAATCACAAATTTACAGCGTGCCGCGAAGGGGCAGGATGAAGGTGGCGCATACAAAACAGGCGGCAAGCCCTCAATCGACTCCAAGCGTTCTGAATGCTTACCATCTAAACGAGGTAAACTGCCAAGCAAGCCCACGGTATAAGGGTGCTGTGGATTTGCATATAATTCTTTGACGTCAGCTTCTTCTATAAAACAGCCCCCATACATCACCATCATGCGTTGTGCAAGCCCCGCAATAACACCAAGATCATGCGTGATCCAGATAATGGCTAAACCAAAATTCTTTTGCAAACGTTTCACTAAATCAATAAACTGGGCCTGGATGGTCACATCCAAAGCCGTCGTTGGTTCATCGGCAATCAAAACTTTTGGATTGCAAGACAGAGCCATTGCGATCATCACTCTTTGACGCATCCCGCCAGAAAATTGATGAGGATAATGAGTAAGGTGTTCAGCAGCTCCCGAAATACCGACCATTTCCAAAAGTTCGGTCGCACGCTTATTCGCCTCTTCCTGTGTTATGTTTAGGTGCAGCAACATTGGTTCTGTAAGTTGCTTACCTATGGTCAGAACGGGATTAAGAGACGTCATCGGATCTTGAAAGATCATGCTGATCTGCGCCCCTCGAACATGTCGCATCTCTTCTTCTTTTAGTTTCAGCAGATCTTCACCGTAGAATTCAACGCTTCCAGCGCTAATTTCCCCTGGTGGCATAGCAACCAGACGCAGCACAGAAAGCATCGTCACACTTTTGCCACACCCACTCTCGCCTACAATTCCGATCGTTTCCCCCTCGTCTACTTTAAAGGAAACGCCATTAACAGCGTGTACGATTCCGTTATCTGTGTGGAATCGAGTTTCCAAACCTTGTACATTTAGAATTTCATTGAGCATTGGATAACCTCTAAAAAGAATTTGAAAATTTCGAAGCCACAATCATTTGGATTGCTTAGGATGATTCCTTCTCCATGTGGCTAGGGATGTGCTTTCATCCATGCTGGTTGTTCGCTCCGGAAAGACGCCTCGTACACGACCTTTAGCTTGCTACCCTTTGCAGACATTTTTTTCGCGAAAGAGTTGGTGAGGCCCACTTACCGCTTCGCGAAAGAAACGCTTACTTTATGGCTAGATAGCTCCCAACAATTCATCAAGAAGGAGAAGAAAATGGGGGGCGTACGGGCATCTATTCGGAACAGAACGGATAGCAAATTTGCATGCTGAATATTATGTAATCTTGGCTGGTTTGGCACGAGACCACGGCTTTGTTTTTTACCACTCACAAGGACGGTTACCCTTCCCCTCTGATACCTAGCACCAAATCCCCTCTTCAGAGCTGCGCATGCGCCACCAGAGGACAGGATGAAATATCTAAAAACCCCTCTGGAGAGGGGTGATAAAATCATTCTGACAAT
>JBNKMO010000049.1:0-2124 GCA_050293165.1 Anaerolineales bacterium
GTTTTCCCCATCTTCGTTTTTTTCAAAACCAAATGGCGTGAGAATCCAGCCCTGCGCATGCTCGCCCTAGCCCTTGCTGTTGTGGGGGTGGTTGCCTACCGCTGGGATACCAATATGGTCGGGCAGATGATCGTCCTTACCTATTTGCCCCGTGAGATTCAAACACTCTACACCCAATATGCACCATCCTTAATAGAAATATTGGCTGGTATTGGTGTTGTCTCGTACGGCTTTTTAGCTTTCACGATTGGTGTTCGCTTCTTCAAAGTTGTCGATCATACACTTGGGCACGCAGAGCACGATTATGTGGTGATTGAAGCCCAACAAGACCTGCAAGCTGCTCCAGTGCCAAGTGTGGCAAGTGATTAGCTGCTGTATTTCTGGAAGAAGTTTGCGCGACGCTTGTTTGGTGCGAGTCTAAAGCAACGGTTCCTGCGTAATTCATTTCTCTTTGTAAACTCCTCGTATCTTGAATGCGAGGAGTTTTTGCATGATTAAGCGATCAGATTAAAAACCTTCTTTTGCTTGATTTTTTGCGAATAACGGATTATTATATATTTTATTCTACGAAATTCGCAGGAAGGCTATATGGATAAAATAGATTTAGCAATTCTTTCTTTTTTGCAAAAGGACGCTCGGCGGTCTTTTACCTATATTGCTAACGAACTTGATATCTCTGAGGGAACCGTCAGGAATCGTGTTGCTCGTCTGGTCGAGAAAAAGGCGGTGCAATTTGTTGGCTTGATTGACCCCAATCAACTTGGTTTTGATGCTCCCGCCATGATCGGGGTTACGGTTCAAAGCAATTTGCTTGAAGAAGCCGCAAATGAGATTGCCCAATTTCCCGAAGTAAGTTATTTGGTGATGATTTCTGGTGAATATGATCTGATCATCGAGGTTTTATGTCGAGATCGAGAGCATTTAGCCAGTTTTTTAAATGAAAAGCTCCGACAGGTTGAAGGTGTTTTGCGCACGCAGACATTCATGATCTTGCGTACCTTCAAAATGGCGTATAGCGCCGACCCTGTTCCATTGTATCAGGATACAGGAACCGCATAAACCGTTTTTTGCAATTGCTCGGTTTTATTAAACTTCAAAGAGGATATGAATGACAGAGAAGATGCGTAATTATATTAATGGAACCTGGCAAGATTCAAGCGCTGCCGAGTTCATGGACGTGATTAACCCCGCAACCGGGGAGGTGCTGGGAGATGTTCCTTTTTCGACAGCGGTCGATGTAGATAAAGCGGTACAAGCTGCATCACAGGCTTTTTCCGCTTGGCGCCGAACGCCAATCGAAGACCGTATCCAGCACCTTTTTAAATTAAAAGTTCTTTTGGACGATAACGCCGAAGAAATCGCACGTTTGGTCACGCTTGAGAACGGCAAAACCTTCAAAGAGTCGTTGGGTGAGATGAAACGCGCTATTGAGAACGTCGAAGTTGCCTGCGGGATGCCGATGCTCATGCAGGGTGACATCACCGAAGACATTGCTGCGGGTATCGACGAGATCATGATCCGCCAGCCGGTGGGTGTGGTAGCGATCATTTCGCCGTTCAACTTTCCCAGCATGATCCCGTTCTGGTTCCTGCCGCATGCCGTCGCAGCCGGAAATACGGTTGTGCTCAAACCCTCCGAGCGCACACCGATGACCATGAACAAGATCATGAATATCATCGAAGCGGCGGGTTTCCCGAAGGGTGTCATCAACTTAATCAACGGCGGGCCGGATGCGGTTACTGCGCTACTCGACCACTCGACGGTCAAGGCAATCAGCTTTGTTGGGTCAACGCAGGTTGCCCGACACGTTTACGCACGGGGCGCCGCGAACGGGAAACGGGTGCAAGCCCAGGGCGGGGCAAAGAATTCGACTGTCATCATGCCCGATGCCGACATGGAAATGACCACCAAAATCGTGCTCGACAGTGCCTTCGGCAATGCCGGTCAGCGCTGCTTGGCAAATGCGCAGTTAATCCTCGTCGGCGACGAGATGAAAAAGAACTTCATCCCCATGTTGCAGGAAAAGATCGCAGACTGGAAAGTCGGTTTTGGTTTGGACGACGATACTCAAATGGGACCTGTTATCACACCGCAGAGCAAAGCCCGCATTCAGGGCTTGATCCA